>JAYVGI010000086.1:0-9138 GCA_043772355.1 Polaromonas sp. | reverse complement strand
TCCATTTCTACATCATTAATGTCTAGGCGCGGAGCCGCAGACAGTGCTGCAGCACGGCAAGGCGACGCAACAACGACAGTAATGATTTAGAAATGGAATAAAACCCCAGGAGCCCGCCATGCACGCTGTTCACGCCGCCCCTTCCAAAGCTATTACCGCCCAACAAATTAACGCCGCCGCCCTGCCCCCACCGGCCAAGGTGCAGCAACTGCACCACTACGCCTACCGCGCGCGGGATGCCGAAGAAACGCGGGCGTTTTATGAGGATATTTTGGGTTTGCCCATGTACCACATCATCCAGAGCGACATCGTGCCCAGCACGGGGGAATACTGCCCGTACACGCATTTTTTCTTTCGCCTGCAAGACGGCAGCTTTATCGCGTTTTTTGACCTGGGCGATGACGAGGCCGCGCTGCCCAGCCCCAATACGCCCAAGTGGGTGAACCACATCAGCTTTCGGGTGGACACGGTGCAAGACCTGGAAGACATGAAGGCGCGGCTGCAGGCGCACGGCGTAGAGGTGCTGGGCGTGACGGATCACCACATCTTCAAGAGCATTTACTTCTTTGACCCCAACGGTATCCGGATGGAATTTACCGCGCAACTGGCCGATGCGTTCCAGATGCTGCAAGAGAGCAAAACCGCCCACGCCCGGCTAGACGAATGGACAGCGCGCAAACAGCAGTGGCGCACAGACCGCGCTGCGGGTAAAGCCGACCAACTCAAACCCCAGCAAAACGACCGCCCTGAGCTGGTGCAGCCTTGAACAACGAGTACCAGTTCAGCCAAGGCACGGGCTATGTGCTGCCCGAGTACGCTGCCGTGGTGCCCGATGCGGTGACGAGCGGCCGGGCAGAGCACCACCGTATTCTCGTCGTTGGCGGCGGCATTACGGGGTTGACATTGGCCTGCTCGCTTGCGCAGTTAGGTGTTGACTGCGTGCTGCTGGACGAGGACAACACGGTGGGCGTGAAAGGCGCGTCCAGCCGGGGTATTTGCTACACGCAACGCTCGCTGGAGATTTTTGACAAGCTGGGGATTTTTGAGCGCATCCTGGCCAAGGGCATTCAATGGAGCGTTGGGCGCACTTTTGCGGGCGCGGACGAGGTGTACAGCTTTGATTTGAAACAGCAAAGCAACTTCTCGCTCAGCCAGCAGCCGGCGTTCATCAACATACAGCAGTTCTACAACGAGAGCTTTTTGGTAGACCGCATTGGCGAGCTGGGCCATGCGCAGATTCGCTGGAATAACCGCGTGAGCGCCTTTAAAAACGGGAACGGTTTAGCTACATTTACCATAGCTACTCCCGCAGGTGAATACAAGGCTACGGCCGACTATGTCGTAGATGCCACAGGCTCTAAAAGCCCCTTCCGGCAATGGTTGAACATCGGCGTGAAAGCTAAAAAAGGCGATGACCGCTGGTGCATCGCCGACGTGCGCTTTGACACCCGGCCGCCCACTGAGCGGCACACCTGGATAGAGGCCCCCTTTAACGACAACCGGGCTGTGTGGCAACACCTGATGGCCGACGATGTGTGGCGCATTGACTACCAAATGGCCCCCGACGCTGACCCTGCATACGTGAGCAGCGAGGCCCAGGTGCGCCAGCGCTTGGCCAAGCAATTTGGCAAAGATACCCAGGTGGACATTGTGTGGGTGGGGCCGTATGCCTACCGCAGCGAGTGTGTGGACAGCATGTGTGTAGACCTTGGCGAGCAAGCGGTGCAGCGCAGCGCGGAGCAGTCGCCACTCGGAGCGCAAAAATTGCCCTACGCTACGCGCCCCAGCCATCACCCAGCGTCCCAAATTTTCCTGATCGGCGACAGCGCCAAAGTGGTCAGCCCCTTTGGCGCGCGCGGTGGCAACACGGGCATAGCCGACGCCGACAACCTGGCCTGGAAGCTGGCTGCCGTGGTGCAAGGCCACGCCGCACCAGCGCTGCTGGCCAGCTACCACCCCGAGCGCCACGAGGCGGCCACCACCAATGTGCAGGTCACCAACCGCACCGCCCGCTTTTTGCGCCCCGCTGACGGCGCGGAGCGCTTGTTTCGCACCGCCGCCATTGGCTTGGCCAAGCAGCACCCCTTTGCCCGCGCCTTGGTCAACACCGGGCGCATGGCAGTGGCCAACCCGTACGCTGCCTCGCCTCTGACAGACGCGGCTTTGACTAGCAGCATCTCGGTGCAAAACGTGGCTCTGCAATGGGCTAATGAGAGGGCAGGAGACCAGGAGAGAGGGTTGCAGGGGGCGGGAGGACAAGTAGCAATGGCGCACGGGGCCAGTGCGATGGGCAAAAATGACCAGAAAACCCGGCCAAACGCGTGCCTGAACGACCTGCTGCGCTGGGCTGGCACGCGGCCTCTTTTGCTGGTGTTTGGCGACGCTGCGGGCCGCTTGCTGCCTGACACCCTAGCCCAGCTGCGCGCCTTGGCAATTGCTGGCCAAGTGCATGTGGTGCACGTCGTAGCCAATCCCAGCCAAGTGCAGGTGCGCGAGACGGTGATTGACGCATCTGGCCTGTTGGCCAGCGCCTGCGGCCTGCCCGTCGCCAAGCCCCTCACACCCAATGGTTCTACACGCCCTCAGCCTCCAACCACCACCCTGTGCCATTGGGCGCTGCTGCGGCCCGACAGCTACCTGGCCGCGCGCGGCGCGCAACTGGGCAGCGCCCTGGTGTGCGCAGTTGCACGCTGCGCAGGCGTGGACAGCCAAGGGCAGCAGGCATGACACAGCACGCAGCACTTGCCAACCAGTTCAGTGACGCAGACGGCTTTTATGAAGCCCTGCTGGACGCACACCAAGGCCTGAGCACCGAGCAATCGGCCCTGCTCAACGCCCGCCTGATACTGCTGCTGGCCAACCAAATCGGCGATGCCAAAGTACTGGCCAACTGCATTGCACTGGCGCAGCAAAACTCCCCCACGTAGGCTAGCTTGCGAGCGCACTAGCCTGGTGCCAGCCAGCTTAAGTTTGGCAGAAACGCTTACTCTGTATTTGACGTATAATTTTGTGATTAAAGTCACAAAACTCGTCTTAGAATTAAATCAAAACCGCTTTTCGTGACTTAGTCGCAGCGCAATTAGGAGCCTGCACCTAAGCAATTTAGCCACTTCTTTCTAAACTATGCAGCACCACAAAAGCGGTTCCGAGCATCCTCAGAAACTGCACATCAAACCCGTTCACAAGACGAATTTGGAGATACCAAGATGCTGATGAGCCTGCGCAAAGTAATGAGCCAGTCCTTCTCTAATACCTATAGCGGTAATGGTGGCGGCGGCAACAGCGTGTCGCCAGCCACCGACCAGGCACCCGCACACAAAGGCAAGCTGCCTATCGACCAAATCAAACACCGCATGGAGCTGGTGCTGCACGATGCAAAAGGTGCCGATGTTGGCCGCATGCTGTATAAAATCCGCTCTGCCCGCAGCGCAGACGAGCTGTGGATGCTGCGCAGCGACCTGTACCAAATCGTTGCCATGCAGCACAACCAAAGCGAGGCGGCACGCCGCATCAACAGCCTGCTACCCTGCTTTAGCCAGTGGATAGGGCCACGGCAATTGACGGCAATTTAAGTTGCTTGCTACTTTTTAAATAGCATTCTATGGATAACGCCGCGCAATCGACTCGGCCACGCACACCGGCTTGGCAGAGCCCTCGCGCTCAATCGTCACTTCCCAGGCCATTTGCATACCGCCTTGCTCTATCGGGTCGCAGGCCAGCAGCTTGAGCTTGGCGCGCAGGCGGCTGCCTACGGGCACGGGGGAGATAAAACGCACTTTATTCAGTCCATAGTTCACGCCCATGCGGGTCTCGGTGATGGCGATGGCGCTCTCAAAAAACTTCGGTACGAGGGACAGGGTGAGAAAGCCGTGCGCTATCGGCGCACCAAAGGGCCCGGCCTTGGCGCGCTCTACATCCACATGGATCCACTGCTGGTCACCGGTGGCATCGGCGAACTGCTGGATTTGCGCTTGGGTGATGGTCGTCCAGTCGCTGGTGGCTACTTCTTGGCCTACACAGGCGGCCACATCGGAGAGGGTTTGAAAGGTTTTCATAGGGGTTAGTCGAGGCGGTTAGTCGAGGCGGTTAGTCGAGGCGGGTGGGGCGGGTGGTTTTTAGATTGATTTAACTTATTTGTCGAGCCATTTGCACAGCCCGAGCCATTGCTCCAGGTCTTTGTCTACCCGGCTGGGCGCTACGTCAAACAGAGTCAGGCCGCGAGCAGCCAGGTGGATATAGTTTTGCGTATCGCGCAAGGTGGCCAGCACTGGCAGGCCCAGTGTGGCCACAAACTCTTGCAACTTATCGGCAGAGATGGTTCGGCTGTCTACCCGCATGCCTACCAAGCCCACTTGCAGCTTGCCCGCTTGGCGGTGCTCGGCCAGCTCGTCTAAAAACTTGCGCGTGGCAAAGATGTCGAACACGCTGGGTTGCAGCGGGACAATGACTTTGTCGGCCATCTTCATCATGTCTTTAAAGCGCCAGCCGTGCAGGCCGCCGGGGGTGTCCAGCACCACGTGGGTAGTGCCCTTGGGCGGCTTGGCAATCACGTCTTCGGTAATGTCCCAGGTGCTGATGGGCCGCGCTGCCGGTGGACGCAGGCCCAGCCATAGTTTGCTGGACTGCTGCCGGTCGGCATCGCCCAGCATGACCTTATGGCCCCGCGAGGCCAAATAGCCCGCAATATTGGTCGCCAAGGTGGACTTACCCACCCCGCCTTTGGGGTTTGCAACAACGATCACGGGCATGGCACTCTCCGGTGGAATAGGGTGTGCTTATGTTACCGAGTTTCAGCAGCGCTGAGAAAAAGAGTTTTCCCGGTGGCTGCGTGTTTGCGATACGCGCAGGCCAGGCGATGGGGCGCAAAAAAAGCTGCCGAAGCAGCTTTTTTAAGAGTTTTAGGCCTCTAGCCCTTTAAAATATTGCGGAAGCCGCTACTAAATAAATAGCATCTTGGAACCAGCCGAAGATCAACGAAACTTGGACTGCGGTACCACTTTCAGGTCGCCCTCCAGCGAGCTAACGTATTTGGCTATTTCTTTCATCTCGGCATTGGTAAACTGCTTGGCTATACCGCCCATCACGCCATTGGTACGGCCCACTTTGGACAAGCCTTCAGTCTTGTAGGATTTGAGGGCAACCGTCAGGTAATCGGCATGCTGACCGGCAATTTTGGGGTAGCTGGGGTCAATCGGTTTGGCAAAGTTAGCGCCATGGCAAGAAATGCAGGCGCCTTTTTGCAGCAAACCTGCCACCGCAGCGCTGGGCTCTTTGCCAGCTTTCTCGGGCAGCGTAGCGCCTTCTACCTTGCCGTGCGCAGAGTAATACGCGGCCAAGTCAGCCATGTCTTGCTCGCTGAGGGGCGCTGCAATAGACATCATGGTGGGGTGCTTGCGCTCGCCTTTTTGGTAGGCCAGCAGGGCGTTGCTGATGTATTTGGCACCCTGGCCAGAGATCATCGGCACTTTGTACACTTCAGGGAAGCTCGCTTGGTAGCCCACAATACCGTGGCAGCCAATGCACATGTCGGCCTTGGTTTTACCGGTGTCGGCATTACCTTTGATCTCTTGGGCCACAGCTTGCGTAGTGCCGAGCAAGGCGGCTGTGGTCACCAAAGAGACGAAAATAGCGGATACCGAGGTCAAAAACTTGTTCATTTTGCGTACAGAATGTAGGTAGGCAGACAAGAGCGCTTGCCCTTGCAGTTAACCTCGAATTATATCCGGCCAAACCCTTACCCCTTTCACCCCACCGTCAAGATATTCCCACCATGAAATTCCAAGGCTCCCAAAACTACGTCGCCACCCAAGACCTCAAGCTGGCCGTCAACGCTGCCATCACCCTCAAGCGTCCTCTGTTGGTCAAAGGCGAGCCCGGCACCGGCAAAACTATGCTGGCCGAAGAAGTGGCCCAAAGCCTGGACATGCCGCTCTTGCAGTGGCACATCAAAAGCACTACCAAGGCGCAGCAAGGCCTGTATGAATACGACGCCGTGTCGCGCCTGCGCGACTCGCAGCTGTCCACCATCGACGGCAGCGACAAGGTCAAAGACATTCACAACTACATCATCAAAGGCGTGCTGTGGCAGGCCTTTACCGCCGACAAACCGGTAGCCCTGTTGATCGACGAGATCGACAAGGCCGACATCGAGTTCCCCAACGACCTGCTGCGCGAACTCGACCGTATGGAGTTTTATTGCTACGAAACCCGCGAGCTGGTGAAAGCCGTCAACCGCCCGCTGGTGTTCATTACCTCCAACAACGAGAAGGAACTGCCCGACGCTTTCTTGCGCCGCTGCTTCTTCCACTACATCAAGTTTCCCGATGCCGACACGATGCAGCAGATCGTGGACGTGCACTTTCCGGGTTTGAAGAAAGAGCTGCTCACCGCCGCCATGAAAACCTTCTACGACGTGCGCAACCTGCCCGGCCTGAAGAAAAAACCTTCTACCTCTGAGCTGCTGGACTGGCTCAAACTACTGATGGCCGAGGACATCCCGCTGGAAACCCTGCAAAACCAGGACAACAAAGTCTCCGTGCCGCCCCTGGTAGGCGCACTGCTGAAGAACGAGCAAGACGTGACGCTGTTTGAAAAGCTGGTGTTTATGCAAAAGAACAACCGTTGATTGAGCAATGGCATTTCCCGCTGGCTACAGATAGCCCCCTGATAAAACACCGCAAAGAGACACCATGAACAAACTATTGAAAGAAGGCCTGACCGATGCCTTGGGCTTTGTAGGCGGCGCGCTGGCAGGCATGTTTGCAGGCCGCGCTTTTGGCTTGGACATTTTTGCTGCGGGTTACGACAACGCCAGCATTGTGGGCATTGTGCTGTGCGGCTTAGGCGGCGGCGCTGGCTTGCAACTGGCGCGCTGGGCACGCGCTAAAGCCGACAAAGATTCTCAAGACAAATAAGACCCGTGCTCACCGCTCCCGACCTCTTTCCTGTAGTTCAAACCAGCACGCCCCTTCGCGCTGAGCTTGGCCTGTCCTGAGCTTGTCGAAGGATCGAAGCCCTCTTGCAAACCCTCCACCACCATGTCCACTTTCGTCACCCCCATCACCCTGTCGCTGCGCGGCCTGCGCCTGGAGCCGCTCGCGCTAAGCCACGAAGAAGGCTTGCGCTTGGCTGCTACCGATGGCGAGCTATGGAAAGTCCGCGTAACCTCCGTGCCCGAACCTGAGAACACCCGCAAGTACATTGAAGATGCGCTGACCATGTACACCGAGGGCAAACGTTTTGCCTTTGCCGCCATAGATGAAGCCACGGGCAAGGTACTGGGCAGCACCAGCTACCACGACATGGTGCCCGCCACCAAGCGGGTAGAGATTGGCTACACCTGGTACGCCAAAAGCGTGCAACGCAGCCACGTCAACAGCACCTGCAAACTCATGCTGATGACACACGCATTCGAAACCCTGCAATGCGGCGTAGTGGGCTGGCGCACAGACAACTTCAACTTCGCAAGCCAAAAAGCCATCGAGCGCCTCGGCGCACAAAAAGACGGCACCATCAGGGGCCACGCCCTGCGCCGCGACGGCACCATCCGCGACACCGTGATGTACAGCATGCGCGCCGGGGAATGGGCTGAGGCCAAGGCGCAGTTGTTGTACCAGCTAGACAAGCCGCGTTAAAGGCAGCGCCCTGCTCCAACGGGCTGAGCTTCTACAGACACCGCTCCATGAAAGTATATACAATCACCATATACAAATGGAGTTTGCCATGAACGCCCGTCTACCCACTTCAACGTTTCCACCCGAAAGTCACAAAGACTCCACCGTTTTCATCAGTGGCAACAGCCAGGCTGTACGCATCCCCAAAGAGTTTCAGCTCAAAACCAAACAGGTCAAGATCATCCAGCGCGGTAGTGAATTGGTGATCAGGCCCAAGTACAAAACCGCTGCCGAGGTGCTGGCCAATTTGCCTCCGATCGATACGGAAAACTTGCACGAATGGGATGCTTTCGATCAAGCCATTCGATCCCTTCGCGATGAGCCCGTTCAGGAGCGCGATTGGAATGCGCTGTTTGGCGAAGGTGCGCCATTGTCAAAATCGCGCCCCCCCAAGAAGCCAACGCCACGCACAGGTATAGCGCCCAAGCAAGCCGCCGCACCCCGCAAGGGTAAAGGCGCAAAGACAGCATGATGTATTTGCTGGACACCAATGCGTTCTCGGCCATCATCCAAGGTCATCCCAAAGCCCTGAGTGCCTACGCAAAGCTCAACCCTGAAAACGTCAAAATGTCGGTGATCAGCCTTGGAGAAATCGCTTTTGGCCTTAGCCGCCAAAACCTGGGGGCCAGCAAACAAGCCCGCATCCGCGCACTGCTAGAAGACGTTGAAGCACTGCCCCTGGCCTCAGCAGCAGCAGGCATCTATGGCTCCATCAAGGCAGCTTTACGGAAGCGCGGCGAACCTATCGACGGCAACGATTTTTGGATTGCAGCGCACGCCCTCGCACTGGGAGCGACCTTGGTGACGGCGAATTTGCGGGAGTTCAAGCGCGTGCCGGGTTTGAAGCTGGAAAACTGGGTGGGTGCATGAACCACTTGATCGTAACCACCCAGACAACAAGCAACAGCAGCAGCATCAACGACACGGTGATGTACAGCATGCGTGTGGCTACACCGCACATTCGTCGCAATAAACTATCACCTGTGCTTAAATTCAACTTCAACAGCAATGGAGTAACGCCATGAACGCTATCTTGAAAGAATTTTCCCAACTGGGAAAGTACGAAAAATTTGAAGTGATTGAGCAGCTCTGGGACAGCATTGATGCTGACGAGCATGCTGCGCCAATGAGCGATGCCCTTTTCAAAGAATTGGAGAGCCGAAGGCAATGGTCTTCGCAAAACCCTGGGCAAGGTAAAACCATACAACAAATTGCGGCAGGTCTTGGAGTGACTTTGTGAGTTTTATCGTGCTGATTGAGTCACGCGCAGTGCAAGAGATCGAGGCAGCATTTGCTTGGTACGAAGATAAAAACATGGGTCTAGGAAGTATTTTTTTGAAAACTATTGCGGCAGCTACCGAGCGACTAGAGCGCAATGCAGACCAATTCAAGCTAGAGCACACCATCTATCGGCGCATCCATTTAACAAAATTTCCTTACGCTTTGCACTATACGATCCAAGGCC
>JAYVGI010000085.1:0-4052 GCA_043772355.1 Polaromonas sp. | reverse complement strand
TCCATTTCTACATCATTAATGTCTAGGCGCGGAGCCGCAGACAGTGCTGCAGCACGGCAAGGCGACGCAACAACGACAGTAATGATTTAGAAATGGAATGATGAGATGGGCGCCGGGGGACACCCTCACCCCAGCCCTCTCCCGCAGTGCGGGAGAGGGAGTCGGAAATGAGCTCCGGGCAGCGCGCTCTACAGACTCAAACGCACCACCGAGTTCAAGCCCATCACGCAGCTGGCGCGAGACAAAAGCGACCACATCAGCAGGCCCATTCAAGCCAGACCAGCGAAGCAACACAACACGTGTTTAAGGCTACAAATAAGCCGCTAGCCACCTAGAATATAGCGGGGTCAGCTACGCAATCCATAGCATTAACTTTACGATGGGCTGTCGCTTCAGTAGCTCAGGCTGCAAAAAAATCGCTGCCCGAACCCCACGGTGTGAACCGGTCACCGCGAATCGACAGCGCCCCCGGCTGCCCGCCCGCGTACCAGTAAGCAGGCCAGTAACAAACCCATGCCTACGAAGGCGACGAACGACCAGTTGGCTATGGAGCCGCCCAGAAAGGTCCAGTCCACCTTGGAGCAGTCGCCGCCGCCTTTGAAGATCATGGGGATGGCACGCTGGAGCGGGAAGGTCTCTACCATGCCGTAAAAATCGCGCCCGCAGCTCACTACCTGGGGTGGGTACCACTGCAAAAAGCTCTGGCGGGCGGCTACAAATGCGCCGCCAGCGGCAAACAACACGGCCAAAACTGCCCAGATGCTTTGCCCGGTGCTGCGGCCCTGCTTTTTAGAGGCTTTAAGGCCAGTAGCCCAGGATAATACTGCGCAAGCAGCTACTAAAATAAGAGCGTAGCGTTGCACAATGCACATTGGGCAAGGCTCCAAGCCGACGACGTGTTGCAGGTAAACGCCAAAGACCAACATGCCCACGCAGGCCAGCGCGGTCAGGCCGGCGGCGCGGCCCAGGGTGAGGTTTTTCCAAAAATGGCGCATCGGGTTTTCCGGTAAGAGACAATAGGGGTATTGGACACGCAAACCCGGCTCGGGTTCGCTGGTCTTCAGACAATTTTGTAATCCTCTTATTCGACTGGACACTGACATGGCACGTATGGTTAACTGCATCAAACTGGGTAAAGAAGCCGAGGGCATGGACTTCCCGCCCTACCCTGGCGAGCTGGGCAAAAAGCTTTGGCAGCAGGTCAGCAAAGAGGCTTGGGCCGCTTGGATGAAGCAGCAAACCATGCTGGTGAACGAGAATCGCCTGAACCTGGCCGACCTGCGCGCCCGCCAGTACCTGGCCCGCCAGATGGAGGCGCACTTTTTTGGCGCGGGGGCTGATGCGGTACAGGGCTACGTGCCGCCGACGGCTTAAATTTATGCTTTTTCGGCTGCTTGCCCTCTAGAATATTGCGGGTGCAGCTATGCATACCATAGTCATCGGTGCAGGCTTGGCGGGCGCGGCTTGCGCCCATGCGCTGGCGCAGCGCGGCTGTGAGGTGACGGTATTGGAGGCAAGTGCATCTGCGGGCAGCGCTGCGCCATACGCCGGTTTACCGGTAGCCCTGATGGCCCCGCACACCTCGCACGACGACCATGCCATCTCCCAGCTTAGCCGCTTGGGTGTAGCGGCCACCACGCTGGCGGCCCGCGCGCTGCTGCTCGAAGGCCAAGACTGGCAAGCCTGTGGTGCCCTGCAGCGCGCGGGCAAGCTGGGGCCCCAAGCGCGTTGGTTTGCCGATGCGGCTTGGGTCAAACCCGCCGCGCTTGTAGCCGCTTGGCTGGCGCACCCGCGCATTCATGTGCGCACCGGCGTGCAAGTGCACCGCCTGCATCGCCGCCAAAGCGCCGGTGCCATGTGGCAAGCTTGGGATGCCCACGGCAGCCTGCTGGCCCAGGCCGATGTGTGCGTGCTGGCCAACGCCTACCAGGCCAAGGCCTTGCTGGAGCGCCTGCATGAAGGCTCACCCGAGAAACTGTCTGAGCGCGTGCCGACGAGCCTGCATGGAGCTGTGGATAACGGCAGCACCGCTACACACCTCCAGCGCCTGGCTGGCGCACTGCACCAGGTCGCGGGCCAAGTCGTCTACGGCCCGTGGACTATCGAGTGGCAAGCCCTGTGGCCCAAGCTGCTACCCGAGCTGACCGCGCATCGCCCAGCCAATGCCGCTACCGATGCGGCTCTCTATGCGGCTCTCGATGCCGCTACCGACGCCGTAACCTCGCAAAATTTTTGCGCCGTCAACGGCAACGGCCACTTCATCCCGTCGGTACCTTGGGGCAAGAACGGCGAGCGGATATGGCTCAGCGGCTCCACCTACGAGCACGACACGCCGCAGTATCCGCAGGTCACAGCGCAAGGCATGGCCCGCAATCTGCTGCGCTTGCACCAGCTCATCCCCGCTGGCGCAGCGCTACTGGCCGCGCAGCACAGCGCGGGCCAACTGCGCGGCTGGGCAGGCGCGCGCTGCACTACGCGCGAGCGCCTGCCATGGGTAGGCGCGGTGTCCCCGGCCCACGCGCCGCGCTTGTATGCCTGCACGGCCATGGGCTCGCGGGGTTTGAGTTTTGCCGCCCTGTGTGGCCAGCATGTGGCCAGCACGGTGATGAACTCGCAGGACTCGCCTTTGCCCGCCCATTTGCAGCGTGCGATCACGCCAGACATCGCCAGTCGCGCGGCCTAGCAGCCTGCGTGCAGTTTGTCACGCGATACGCCAAAGT
Organism: Polaromonas sp.; assembly: GCA_043772355.1. Classification (GTDB taxonomy): domain Bacteria; phylum Pseudomonadota; class Gammaproteobacteria; order Burkholderiales; family Burkholderiaceae_C; genus JAAFIP01. The sequence goes on along the minus strand of JAYVGI010000085.1, from coordinate 1,332 downwards.
TCACTACGCTCCGGGTATTTTTTCATACCTATTAGCTACTTATTTAGAAGCACAAGGTGTAATACCTACATGCCAAATTCAGTAATAAAAAAATTTTTACAGAAAAATTCAACAACGAAATCTCCTATAATTTTTACCAGCCAGCACTCTGCCACACCATGCAAAATTACCCAGCGTGGTGCTGCGCAGGGCCTGCATCCCATCACCCCAGTACACCTTAACTTACCCGGACATCCCCATGCATCTTCGCCGCACCATGTTGGTTTCTGCTTGCCAGTTGGCACTATGGCCTGTGGCCTTTGCACAGACCAAAGTCGCCCGTTCCACCGCCCCAGCAGTCAACTGGCCCACCAAGCCGCTGCGCATTTTGGTGGGCTTTCCAGCCGGCTCGGTGCAAGACTTGTCAGCCCGCGCGCTGTCGGAGTCTTTGGCTAAAATTTTGGGGCAACCCGTGATTATCGAAAACAAGGCGGGTGCTTCGGGCAGTATCGCGGGTGACCTGGTGGCCAAGGCCACTGACGACCACACGGTGGGCATCATGAACAACACCACCTTGACCGTGGTGAAAATGCTCAACCCCGCTACGCCGTTTGACCCCGCGCGTGATTTTCAGCCCATCGCACTCATCGGTACCCAGCCCCTCATTTTGGTCGTCAACGCCAGCGCAACCGGTACCACGCCGCAGCTGTGGCTGCAATGGCTGCGCGATCAGGGTGACAAGGCCAGCTATGGCTCGCCCGGCGCGGGCACCCCGGGGCATCTGGGCATGGAGCTCATCAAGGGCAAAATCAACGCCACCAGCGTGCATATCCCCTACCCTGGCAACCCGCAGGTCATCAACGCGCTGCTGGCCGGGCAACTGCATGCGGCGTTGCTGCCACCGGGCTTAGTGATGGGGCACATTCGAAGCGGCAAACTCAAAGGCATAGCGGTCACCTCATCGGTGCGTAGCACCCAAGCGCCCGAGCTGTCCACCATGGCCGAGCTGAGCGTGTACAACGCGCAGATGGAACTGTGGACCGCCATGGCAGCGCCCGCCAGCATGCCCCAGCCCATCGCGGCCAAGCTCAGCGCCGCCGTGGTCGAAGCCGTCAAAAGCCCCGACGGCCGTGCCCGGCTGGTCAACGTAGGTTGGCAGCCTACCCCCTCGACAGCCGAGGGCTTGGCCGTGCGGATCAAGTCGGACACCTCGCTGTTTGGCGGCATTATTATGATGCGCAATATCAAGGTGGAGTGAATCAGGCTTCAGGCTTCAGGCTTCAGGCTTCAGGCTTCAGGCTTCAGGCTTCAGGCTTCAGGCTTCAGGCTTCAGGCTTCAGGCTTCAGGCTTCA
>JAYVGI010000084.1:0-2589 GCA_043772355.1 Polaromonas sp. | reverse complement strand
GTCATCGTGCTGGGCGTGTCGATGGCCAAGGGCGGCGACATCATTGCGCTGGGCAAGGCGCTTTCCGTGGCTACCGGCAAGATCACCCGCAACCTGCCTGCGGGCGCGGAGCTGGTACAAATTCAGGACCAGCCGCGTGCGGTGAGCACCTCGGTCAATGAATTTGTCGGCGTGTTGATCGAGGCCGTCATCATCGTGCTGGCAGTGAGTTTCCTGGCACTGGGCCTGCACAGCCGTGGCAAGCAAGTGCCTTTGTACAAGCGCTATTACGTGGATATTCGCCCCGGCTTGGTGGTGGGCATCACCATTCCCTTGGTGCTGGCAGTCACCTTTTTGGCCATGGGGTACTTTGGCATTGGGCTGCACAAAATATCGCTGGGCTCGCTCATCATCGCGCTGGGCCTGCTGGTGGACGATGCCATCATTGCCGTGGAGATGATGGTGCGCAAAATGGAAGAGGGCTACGACAAAGTGCGCTCGGCCACCTTTGCTTATGAGCTCACCGCCATGCCCATGCTGACGGGTACCTTGATCACCGCAGTGGGTTTTTTGCCCATCGGCATTGCCAAGTCGCTCACGGGGGAATACACCTTTGCCATCTTTGCCGTGACGGTGATTGCGCTCTTGATCAGCTGGGTGGTGTCGGTGTATTTTGTGCCGTATTTGGGCCTGTTGATTTTGAAGCACAAAGGCAACCAGGCCATGCGCAACGATGCGGGTGAGCACGTGGCGGGCGGGGCAGACCACCAAGAGCATTTCGACTCGCCGTTCTACAACGTGTTTCGCCGCGCGGTGAACTGGTGCGTAACCTACCGCTGGATCACCATTGGGGTGACGGTGTTGATATTTGCACTGGGCATCGTGGGCATGGGCAAAGTGGAGCAGCAGTTTTTCCCGGACTCCTCAAGGCCAGAAATTTTGGTAGACGTGTGGTTTGCCGAAGGCACCAGCCTGGCGGCCAACGAGGCCGTGGTCAAGCGCCTGGAGCAGCGCCTGATGCAGGAACCCGGCATGGTAAGTGTGAGCACCTGGCTAGGCTCGGGCGTGCCGCGCTTTTACTTGCCCATGGACCAGATCTTTCCGCAAAGCAACGTCAGCCAATTGATCGTGCTGCCCCAAGACCTCAAGGCCCGCGAAGTATTGCGCATGAAGCTGCCTACGCTGCTGGCCACCGAGTTCCCCGAGGTGCGGGGCCGCGCCAAGTTGCTGCCCAATGGCCCGCCAGTGCAATATCCCGTGCAGTTTCGCGTGGTAGGCCCAGAGGCCGCCACACTGCGCACGCTGGCAGACACGGTCAAAGCCGAAATGCGCAACTCGCCCCGCACGCGCGGCGTGAACGATAACTGGAACGAGTCAGTCAAATCCCTGCGCATGGAAGTAGACCAAGCCAAAGCGCGCGCACTGGGCGTCACTAGCCAGAGCATTGCGCAGGCCGCGCGCGCCATCCTTACTGGCTCCACTGTAGGTACGTTTCGGGATGGAGACAAGCTGATTGACATTGTGCTGCGCCAGCCCCAAAGTGAGCGTGATGCCATTTCAGATTTAGGCAATGCCTACCTGCCCACCGCCAGCGGCCGCAGCATACCGCTGTCGCAAATTGCCAAGCCGGTGTTTACCTGGGAACCAGGCGTGATGTGGCGAGAAAACCGCGACTACGCCATCACCGTCAACGCCGACATCATCGAAGGCCTGCAAGGCGCTACGGTGACCAATGAACTGCTGCCTGCCCTTAAGGCGCTAGAGGCAAAGTGGCCAGCGGGTTACAGCATTCAGGTGGCCGGTGCGGTAGAAGAGTCCAGCAAAGGGCAGGGCTCGATTGCAGCGGGCGTGCCTATCATGCTGTTCATCACCTTTACCTTGCTCATGTTGCAGTTGCACAGCTTTAGCCGGGCCATGTTGGTTTTTCTTACGGGGCCTTTGGGTATTGCGGGTGTGGCGGGGGCGTTGCTATTGCTAGGTCGTCCGTTTGGCTTTGTCGCTCTGTTGGGCGTGATTGCCTTGATGGGCATGATCCAGCGCAATTCGGTGATTTTGATCGATCAGATTGAGCAAGACATTGCTGCAGGCATCCCCGCGTGGGATGCCATCGTAGGCTCCGCCGTGCGCCGTTTGCGTCCGATCGTCTTGACGGCTGCTGCGGCTGTGCTGGCGATGATCCCGCTGTCACGCAGCGTGTTCTGGGGGCCTATGGCGGTGGCGATTATGGGTGGCTTGATTGTGGCAACCGTGTTGACCCTGCTTGCATTGCCAGCGATGTATGCGGCGTGGTTTCGGGTGAAGCGCTAACCCTTTGACCGTCACGGGCGGTGTTCTTCTGCTCGGGAACGGATTGGGGACTGCACTCAATGTCTTGTACGGGAGCAGGCCGAGGAGTGCACTTGATGTCTTGTACGGGAGCAGGCCGAGGAGTGCACTTGATGTTTTGTACGGGAGCTGGCCGACGGTGTACTCAGCTCCGCGGCTGTCCCCCGTTGCGGCCTAGGGCCGCTTCCTGTGCGCCCGTGAAGGCGCTACGTTAGCACGGTGAAAGTCCGTGTCAGGGTAAGCCAAGGCCCTGTAGTCGAAGGTAACTGCGTCGCTGCGAAGCGG
>JAYVGI010000083.1:0-4629 GCA_043772355.1 Polaromonas sp. | reverse complement strand
CGCGTCGGCTGCAACGGCTCAAACGGCAGAGACCCGTGGCTTTTGAGTGCCCCACATCCGTGCCATACTTGGTCTCATGCGATTGAATTTCCTATCCGTAATTCGCGAAAGCAGCTACAGCGATCAAATGCCCTTTGACGTTGGTGCAAGCTACGACACAAATCCGTCTGAAGCTTATACCGGCGCAGGCCTGCGCTTGGGCTCGAAAAACAGCGTGCAATTATTCGGAAGTGATACTGGTCTGGGCTTGACCACACGTTTCATGCAAGGCGCTTTCCACGGCGCAGTGGACATGGCGTATCAGCCTCTTGCGCAGGTCGTTGACTTGGGTCAGGCTTTATATGGCCTCACTACGGGTGGTGCGTATGAACCGCGCTGGTTTAGTGGTATTGGGCAGAACTATGCGGGTGGTATGGGTTATGGTGAGACGGTCTTTCGCTCCCTGACGGGCATTCCAGTTGCAGGCCAGGTGTTGGGCGTAGGTTTGTCAAGCTACGATCTGACCGGCAGCGCGCTGCGAGGCGATTGGGGTGGCCTGGCCGAGGGCCTTGGTGGTTTAGCGGGTGGCTTTGCTGTAGTCAAATATGGTCAGAGGCGCTTTGCACCAGAGCCAGGGGCGGAATTGGGCATCTACCGTACACGACCACAAGTGGACATGACAGACCCGGCTCGGCTGGCGGCAACGCTGCCGGGGCGCGAGGTGCCAAACTTTACTTCTGCCGAGCCCATATCCCTTGGTGGACGTACGTTGAATCGGGTCTTTGACACTACCGATCCTAGTCGCGCTGCTGGAGGCGCAAAGCCGAATGGTGGTTACTGGACTGAGCAGGTGTATAGTAACGAAACGAGCTGGCGCACTGGTGTTGCAGTTCCCGAAAACGCAGGCTGGAACAAAGGCACTCTGCAAGGCGAATGGCAGCCTGCCGATGGCTACGGCTGGGGTGGTAGGGCGGCACCACAAGCATTGCTCAATTATTCATATACCAATAAGAACTGGGGTTTTAGTGCTGGTTGGATCCAACGCGGTGGCGACCACCAAATCTTCGTACCCAATTCGTACAATTCTGCTGTTATCCCAACTGGTGGGATCAAGATAACTCCAACGCCATGGAGCAAGCCATGAAGAACGATCCCCGATACGCGCCTTGGTTGGAGATCGCCCAAGCTTTAGAAGCGCTGCATGCACTTATCTACGGCGACGGGGGTTCATTTGCTTCCCGTAAGGACGATCCATATCATCTTACTGGAGTTGAGGCTGCACAATGGATACGCAACAAATGCGCTACAGGCTGGTGGTATTGGTGGGATAAAGGCTGGCTTGGCGGCAAAGCTGAAGAGCCTCTACGAAGTCTAAATCGCGTGATCAGTGAAGGCGGTGGGTTCGAGTTGTATGAAACTGATGAAGCTGGCCGCGCGATGATCGCTAAAATCAATCATATACAAGCTCGAATTAATGCTATCACATAAATAGCACTCTGCGCAGCATCCATGGCGGAGAGAGGCACCTTTCCCATCCATCTTCTGGGACCACGAGGGTCAAGGGGGGGCACGAAGGTCAAGTCTCCCGTTTCTCATTTCTGCGTAATCCGTTTCGACTAATGCGCAAGCATCTGCCAATCCATCTTCACTGAACGCAGTCAAAAATCAGGGTCCACAAATCGGGGTCAGATGAAATTAAACCAGATACCCAAAGCACCTCCCGCAGTATGCAATAGCGCCACCATAGACTATGCATTCGCTACAAACTACATAGCTGCTCCCGAAATACCTTCTTGGGCTGCAACCGAATTCTATTCAGATGCAGGTGCTCAATGCAACATCCAAGCCGTTGGAATATCGCGCCGTTCATGCAAGATGCGCAGCACTTGCAGTGCATCACCTTGCACGCGGTAAAACACTAAAAACGGAAACCGATCTAGTGCCCAAAACCGAAGCGTATTGCCCTCAAGCAAATACGCGTACCGCTTGGAACCCATGCCGGGCTGGCGTAGCAACATGTCGAGGGCCTGCTCTAACTCTTGGGCAAACTCCTCACCCAATCCCGCTCGCGCATGGTTGTACCAATCGTAGGCTTCGTCAGCGTCGGCCAGCGCCGCCGGATATACGCGCAGGCGCATGGGTGCCGCTTATGGGGCGGAACGGGCAAGACCGGCCTGGGCTGCGCGCGCAGTGCCGCGCGCACGCAAGGCGCTGGCAAACTCTGCGGCATTGGTAAATGCTACAGGTTCACCACTCGTCAATCCCGCATGGATCAGCTGCTGCAAACGCAGCTCCATCTCATTTTGCGGTGCGCTGGCGTGCAGCGGGCTGGGCATAAGGGATGATGTTGGCGTAGGAGAAAGTGTGGGCATGGCTGTATTTTAGACGTATTGCGGGTAGGCTGCAATTTCTTGACATTTTCCAACTGGGAAGAATTCATGGCGATTGAAGCTTAGTTTGCCAAGTACCGAGTGCCAAGTACTGGATAGCCAGCGCATCGCCGGTGGTACGCAAAAATTCAACTGAAGACGACTTTCTTGCTATTAACGACATAGCATCTCCCGCAATATTCAATTGGTCTACAGCGCTAAAACCATCGAAAAACCAGCCCCCGAGCAGTGAATTTACGGTTTTCGGCCAAGTCTTTAGCTCCCAGAGCCGCTGCGATACTCCCAAACGGTGATTTTTGCTGATTTTTTAGATGCCAATCAGCCTGTAGATCAATGAAATATCGCGGAAGCAGCTACGCAATGCATAGCATTTATTTTCAATAAAGAGGCTGCTGCAGTAGCCCTTGCGAGGCAGGCCAACCCATTTTGGACTCATTTGGCAATCCCACTATCAGTGGCTACACCGAGTCCAGCCAGCCCATCTACGGCCCCAGCTACACCGCCGCCCTGGGCATAGTCACAGAAGACTACCTCTACGATCCCCTGAACCGCCTGAGCAGCGTCACCCGCGATGGCACCTTGGTAGACACCCGCGTCTACGACGGCGCAGACCGTTTAATCCAAAGCGGCCCGGCCAATGCAATTGACCGTTACTACGCCCAAGCCCTGTACGGCACCAACGCCAACGGCACCGCCAACCCCGGCAGCGGCACAGAGACCCACCTCAACCGCTTTGACGACAACGGCCGCCTGCTGTTTCAACGCGTCTGGGATGCAGGCAGCACAGGCAAAACCGACACCAGCTACGAAGGCGGCTACGACGCAGCCGGCAACCTCAAGTCCTACAGCGTATTCGACTACGCCAGCAGCGCCACCAACAGCTACCAAATGGCGCTAGATCGGCGCGAGACCTACAAACAAACCTCCACCAGCGGCAGCGGCACCCGCTCCCAACCCGGTGCCAGCCACAGCCAGTACGACGTGAACGGCAACCTGACAGCCATCACCGACGACACCCAGCCCAGCAACAACCGCACCCTGGTCAACGACATCAGCGGCAAAGCCCTGCAGGTCAGCCAGAGCGGCAACATCCAGCGCCAACTGGTGCTGGGCGGCGAGGTGCTGGCCCGCTACGGCGTAGGCATCGACGAGCTTAACCCCCGGGACAACAGCGGCAACCCCAACTTCGCCCCCATCAGCAACAGCGCCAGCAGCCTGACCGGCATCTTGCCCGGCTATGTCAGGAGCGGAGCCGACTTTAACTTTGGCTACCAGCCGATCAACGGCAACTACCCCAGCGCCAGTGTAGGCAGCTACCAGGTGGCCACTGGCGACACCCTGCAGACAATTGCCCAAGGGGCCTACGGCGACAGCAGCCTGTGGTACCGCATAGCGGATGCCAACGGCCTGAGCGGCAATGCTGACTTGAGAGTAGGCCAAACCCTGAGCATCCCCAACCGGGTAGGCAGCGTACACAACTACGGGGCCAAAAGCGCAGCGGGCGGCACAGGCAGTACCGGCAGCTTCAAGCCCTATGACCCGAGCAAGGTGCAGGGGGACAGCACGCCGAACCTGCTGCCAGCGCCTAGTGACGGCGGGGGTTGTGGCGGGTTGGGAGCCATCATCGTGGCCATTGTCGTGATCGTGGTGGCAGTGGTGTCGCAGCAGTACTATCTGGCCGAATTCGCGATAGCCGAAGGTGTCACCGCCGCTGGCGCTGCCACCTATGGCGCAGCCGACTTGGCCATCGCCGGAGCCATCGGCGGAGCTGCGGGCTCGGTTGCTGGTCAATTCGCAGGCAATCTGGTGGGAATCCAGGACGGCTTTAGCTGGAAAGGCGTAGCCCTGGGGGCCATCAGCGGCGGCGTCAGCGGCGGTTTAGGCGGCGTGGACTTCACCGGCGGGGCGATGTCCAACGCCATCGTGCGGGCCGCCGTAGGCAACGCCCTGACCCAAGGCATAGCGGTGGCCACCGGCCTGCAAGGCAAATTCAGCTGGAAAGGCGTGGCCGCCGCAGCCGTAGGCGCAGGGGTGGGCCACGGCGTAGGCCAAGCCTTGGGCGCAGATGCCCCACTGCCCGATGGCCAGCAAGGCCTATCTCCACCCAAGCTCTACAACCCGCGCCATCCTGAGCGCACGCTGCTCTACCAAACGGTAGCCGAGCACTACGAAACCTGGCTTGACCTGGCCAGTGCAGGCCAGTTTGACGGTCAGGGCGATCACCGCACCCCCAAGCCCTATGTGCGCCAGGCGTTTGGCA
>JAYVGI010000082.1:0-3665 GCA_043772355.1 Polaromonas sp. | reverse complement strand
ATGAAGAAGCTGCTGGGGCGGTTGCCGGGGAAGTGCTTGTGCCCGCCCTCGTCTGCCTTGCCTTGCAAGAAGGCCTGCGCCTGTGCCAGTGCGTTGGCCAGCAGCAGTGTGTGGTGGCTTGGGAGCTGGTGGGTTGGCGTTTTGACCGCGATGAACTCCACAGGAATCACGTCGGTGCCTTGGTGCAGCATTTGAAAAAACGCATGCTGCCCGTTGGTGCCCGGCTCACCCCACACGACGGGCGATGTCGCGTAGCTTAGGGTCTTGCCTTCTTTGTCCACCCGCTTGCCATTGCTCTCCATCTCCAGCTGCTGCAAATACGCAGGCAGGCGGCGCAAGGCCGAATGGTAGGGGGCCACGCAGCGCGAGGTGTAGCCTTGAAAGTTGCGCTGCCATACGTCGAGCAGGCCCAGGCGCACGGGCAGGTTTTGCTCCAGAGGTGCGGTGGCAAAATGCGCGTCCATCTGCGCAGCGCCGCTGAGCATTTGGCTGAAACCCTCAGCGCCAATGGCTATCGCAACGGGCAAACCGATGGCCGACCACAGGCTGTAGCGGCCCCCTACCCAGTCCCAAAAGCCAAAGGTGGTGGTGATGCCAAAGGCGTTGGCTGCGGGCACGTTGGTAGTGAGCGCTGCAAAATGGCGCGCGGTGCCCGCGCCGCCCTGCGCCAAGAACCACGCCTTGGCGCTTTGCGCATTGGTCATGGTCTCAATCGTGGTGAAGGTTTTGGAGGCGATGAGGAACAGCGTACTCTGGGGCTTGAGCTGCTGGAGCGTAGCGGCCAGCTCGTGGCCATCGACATTGGAGACAAAATGAAAACGCTTGCCCGTAGTGGCAAACGCCTGCAGCGCAAGCACCGCCATTTGCGGGCCCAGATCGGAGCCGCCAATGCCAATGTTGACCACATCGGTGATTTGGGCATCGCCGCGCACCTGCTCTGCGTAGGCCAGCATGGCGTTCAGGGTGGCGTGCACGGCGTTCAGTTTGCCGGTATCTGCTACGTTTTCAGAAGCACCTGCCGCTTCATCCACGCTGGCTTCTGCCTGTTTTTTTCTTAAAAGCGTGTGCAATACCGCTCTATGCTCAGTGCTGTTGATGGCGTCGCCACGCAGCATGGCATCGCGCTGCGTCTCCACCCCGCACTCGCGTGCCAGTTGCATCAAGAGGGCTTGCGAAGTATCGTCGAGATGGTTTTTAGACAAATCTGCAAAGATGTGCGGCGCAGTTTGCGACAGTTTAGCTACCCGCTGCGCGTCGTCACGCAGGGCCGCACGCACGTCCAGCTTTGCGCCATGCTCAGCGTAGTATTGCTGTAGCTTGCCCCAGGCGGCGGTACGGTCGCAACGCATCACGCCGCCAGCAGCAACTGGTCTAGCTTGATAGCGTCCGCTACAAAGCCGCGAATGCCTTCGGCCAGTTTTTCTGTGGCCATGGCATCTTGGTTCAGCGCCAGGCGGAATGCCGCTTCGTTGTAGCTCACAGCTGCAAGAGCCATGGCTTTGGCGGCATCGGCGTTCAAGGCCTGCGCCAGAGGTGCTTCGCTGGCGGCCAACTGGGCCAACAGCTCTGGGCTGATAGTGAGCAGATCGCAGCCCGCCAAGGCGGTAATCTGGCCCACGTTGCGAAAGCTCGCGCCCATCACCTCGGTCGCAATGCCATGGCGCTTGTAGTAGTTGAAAATTTGCGTGACGGATTTGACGCCCGGGTCGTTGGCCCCTGCCATCGCAGCCTCATCCCAGTCTGCGCCCTTGGCTTTTTTATACCAGTCGTAAATACGCCCCACAAACGGGCTGATCAGTTGCACCCTGGCCGCACCACAGGCGACGGCTTGGCAAAAACCAAACAGCAGTGTGAGGTTGCAATGAATACCCTCTTTCTCCAGCTGCGCCGCTGCCTGAATGCCTTCCCAAGTGGATGCGAGTTTGATCAAAATGCGCTCTTGCGCAATACCCTCGGCGGCCGCCATAGCGATCAGGCGTTTGGCGCGGGCTATATTGGCGGCGGTATCAAAGCTCAGGCGGGCATCCACCTCCATCGACACGCGGCCCGGCACCACATTGACAATCTCGCGGCCAAAGCGCACCACCAAGCGGTCAAGCTGCTCGTCCAAGGCTTTGCTTTTGTGCGCCGCCACGACTTCTTTGACCAGCGGGGCGTACGCCGGCTTTTGCACCGCCTTCAAAATCAAGGATGGGTTGGTAGTAGCGTCTTGCGGTTTGAATTGCGCAAGCTGCTTGAAGTCGCCCGTGTCGGCAACCACAGTGGTAAATTGTTTGAGAGCATCTAATTGGTTCATAGGCTGATTATCCAACGACTAAAGGGCGAATGGGTTACAAGCTGGCAACAACCGACACGCCATGGTCAGCCAGGCTCAAGCCTACATCCGCGCCCACGGTAAGCACAAGCACCAGGTCGGGTGAGACTACAAAGATTGAGCCTAGCTCGGTATCAAACGTGTATTCATAAAAGCTGCCCAAGTAGGCTGACTTGGCCAAGCGCGCGGCCATGCCAGTGCCTGCGGCGTGGATGTGCCAGGCCTCGGGGCGCACCGCCACTTTGACCTTACCGGCGGCCACATTTTGCTTGGGCGTGATCATCAAGGGGCCCAGTTTGACTTGCCCGTCCGACTGCGAGATGCCGGGGAACAGCATGGCCTCGCCCATAAAGCCGGCTACAAATTCTGAAGTCGGGTGTTCGTATAGCGCACGCGGTGTGCCGTGCTGGGCGATGATGCCGTGGTCCATCACGATGATCTGGTCGCTCACCGCCAGCGCCTCACTTTGGTCGTGCGTGACATAGGCCACCGTGAGGCCCAGGCGCCGCTGCAAGCCGCGAATTTCTTCGCGCATTTCGCGGCGCAGGCGTGCGTCCAGGTTAGACAGCGGCTCATCAAACAACAGCACGGCGGGCTCCAGCACCAGCGCCCGCGCCAAGGCTACCCGTTGCTGCTGGCCACCTGACAGCTCGCTGGGCAAGCGGTCGTTGTAGCCCACCAAACCAACGTTTTTTAAAGCATCGCTGGCGCGCCTTTGGGCCGTGGTTTTGGCGATGCCCGACATCTTCAGACCATACATCACGTTTTCCACCACGTTCATGTGCGGGAACAAGGCGTAGCTTTGGAACATCATGCTCACATTGCGGTCGGCAGGGCCCAGCGTGGTCACGTCTTTGCCGTCCATGAGGATCTGGCCGCTGGTGGGCGATTCGAGCCCGGCGATCATCCGCAGGGTGGTGGTTTTGCCGCAGCCTGAGGGCCCCAGGATGGTTGCTAAAGAGCCTTTCTTAATCTCGAAACTGATGCCATTGACAACCAACGGCGCAGACGCATCGCTGCCGTAGCGCTTGCTGATGTGTTTAAATTCAACGCTGTGGGTCATAGTGTGTTCCTATTGATCGAACTGAAATTCACGGTGCTGGGAACCGAGGCCTTGGCTGTGCTCGCCCTGGCACTTGGTGTGCACAGCTCCGCGGCTGTCCCCCGTTGCGGCCTAGGGCCGCTGCCTCCTCCTTGATGCCGCTGCGCTGTGCACACCAAGCGCCATGGCTGCGAAAGGGATTCGTTGAGGGTGACAGGTGGTTCACCCACCATGGTCGCGAGAGCAGGCCGGCGGTGTACTCAGCGCAGCGGCATAAAGGGGGAGTAGGCTGCCCTAGGCAGCCACGGA
>JAYVGI010000081.1:0-13108 GCA_043772355.1 Polaromonas sp. | reverse complement strand
CGTCCCCACCACGGCGCAACCCACAGCAAATCACACAGACTCAAAATAAGGGCGGCAGAGAGGATCGATCAACGGGATATTGGTTTTTTCCATCTCCCTTGAAGCTGCTGGCGCTATAGATATGAATAGCCGATAATGTACACATCAAATGTACATTATGGATTAATCATGTCTATCTCAATAGCCCATTCGCGTCAACATTTGTCGTCGCTGATTGATGCGGCCCAAACTACGCCGCAAATCATCACCAAGCGCAATGCGCCCGTGGCGGTGCTGGTGTCGCCGGACTACTTCAGGCGTACCGAGCATGCCGCTGGGGCAGAGCAAACCAGCTTCTACGACAAACTTATCGCGCTGCGCGCAAGCTATGCGCCTGTGGACGATGCTGGTTTGGCCGCCGTGCCGCGTGGCTCCGCGTGGTCTCGATCCAATGAGTTTTCTCAAAACGACGATTGACGTAGTCGAAGGCTCAGAAGCAATATGGCAAAAATCATCTACCTCGCAGACACCCATGTCGTCAGCGAATTCGTCAAGAAGCTGCCTGACACGCAAGTCATGCGCTGGCTGCAAACCGTGGAGTTGTTGGCCATCTCAGCCGTCACCATCGAAGAAGCGCACTTTGGCCTGGCTTGGCACCCCAATGCACGCAAAGCAAGTTTGTTTCAGGCCATGGTGGAGGGCATGCATGAGGTCTACGCCATCACTGAATCCATAGCCCAACGCGCTGGCGCGCTGCGCGGCCAGTTGCAAGCCCAGGGCATTACCCGCAGCGCTCCTGATATGCTGATAGCCGCCACCGCCCAAGAGCACCAGCTCATCATCGCCACCCGCAATGTGAAGGATTTTGTCGGCTGCGGTGTGCAGGTGATGAATCCGTTTGAATGAAACTTACGAAACCTGATACGATAGAGTTAAGGTAAGAATTATTATTCTTCCTTGAAAGATTTACCCATGACCGCCGCGATCGCCACCCTGTCCTCCAAGTTTCAAATCTCCATTCCCAAGACGGTGCGGGAGCGTAACCATTGGCGGGCGGGGCAGGAGTTTGCGTTTTTGCCTAAGGGGCGTGGTGTGCTGGTGATGCCGGTGGCCGAGCTGGATGAGTTAGTGGGCCTGGCGCGGGGCGCCAAGACGCAGGGCGTACGCGACCGCACTGAGCGGGTTTAAAGCATGGCCACGTCCAGGCGGCATGCTGCTTTGCAGGCCAAGCAAGATACGACCGGGCTGTGGGTAGTAGACACATCCGCATGGATTGAATGGTTGGTAGATGGCCGGCTGCGTAGCCAACTGATCCCCCTGATGCCACCGCGCGAGCGCTGCGTAGTGCCCACCATCGTGCAGCTAGAGCTGTCCAAATGGCTAGTGCGCGAGCGCGGTGACGATGAGGCCGACCTGGTCATCGCGTACACCCAGAAATGCCAAGTCTGGCCGCTTGATACCGCCACGGCCTTGCGCGCAGCCGAGCTGCACCGGGAATACAAGCTTGCTACTGCCGATGCCATCGTCTACGCCAGCGCCATGCTTGCGGGGGCGCAGCTACTGACTTGCGATGCGCACTTCCAAGGCTTGCCGCAGGTCCGGTGGATTCAAAAAAATGCTGGCTTGTGAATTGCCGCTTGGCGATGCCTCTGTGCATTCAATTCCCAAAACAATCCCGCGTATCCAGCGCCGCGCCACCGCCCAGCCCCTGGCGCATGGTGACCGAGGCCTGTAAGCGGCTGGCGGGATAGGGGGCAAGGCTTGTATATGAAGTCCAAAATAGGCGGCTTGCTATTTGCTGCTGTGTTTGCCATTGCCTTTGGGGTGGGTGGCTATTTTGCTGGCATCAAGCCGCTGGTGAGCATGCTGCACGTTGCCTGGCAGGTGCGGCATTTTGTGCCTGTCAATGCGCAGCTCATCGATGTTGAGCTGAAGTCTGGCTCTAAAGGCACGCAAGCGGTAGTGGCAAAGTACCGTTACAGCTTTAACCAACAAGAGTTTGAATCTAACCGCATAGGCTTGCAACAGCGCGGCGCTGACAACATCGGAGACTGGCACAGCCAATGGTACCAACGGCTCAAAAAAGCCAAAGACTACGGCACGTCCATCACCGTGTGGGTGGACCCGAATGAGCCCAAGACGGCACTGATAGACAAGCAAATTCGCTGGCCGTTGTTGTGGTTTTCAATCCCCTTTGCCTTTCTGTTCCCGGCGGTAGGCTGGGGGCTTTGTGGGTGATGTACCGCATCGTGGTTTTGTTGGTAGGGCTTGCGCTGCTGTGGGCCGCCGCCAAGGTAAGCCTGGCAGCACGGCGGGTAAAGGGCACTTTGTTGTCCACATTGCCCAGAGACATCTACATTGGTGAGAGTTTTACAGGCGTCGTCAAGGTGCCTGCCAACCGCATGCACCCGCAGCCACGCTTTGAGATCAAGCTGTGTGAGAACTACATTCGTGAGAACGATTCGTCACCCACGCCGCGCACGGTGTGGAGCCAAGTGCATACGCTCAGCCCGCAGGTGGGCAGCGATGGCAGCGGCACGGCCAAGCTTGGTTTTGACATTCCTTCTGGCAGCGAGGCTTCCGACAAAATCATCGATGGCGAACGCGTGGCTTGGTCGATTGAGCTGACCAACCTGGTGACCACCTATATGCAGAGTTTTGAGCTTGCGGTGCGGCCCAGCAGAATGGCTTCGGAGCTGTCTTTGGCCTCAGGTGACAACGCTGTGGCGGAAAGCTACGGTGCGACAGCCACAGCCACAGCCACAGCCAGACGTAATTCCCGCTCCAGAGCGCAATCGGGCTGGAGCCCAGCGGGCAGTGATGATGCAATGGAGCCGGAGGCGGTGCCTCCTAAGCTGATGCAGGTTGCCGCGCAGCATGGGCAGTGGGTAGCCAACTTCCCCTGTGCCTCAGGTCGGTGGATAGGCATGGTGTTGGCCTTAACCACGGGCTATGTAGCTTGGCGTGCGCGTGAAGCTTTTGTGGGAGACGACAGCGTGGATGTGCTGTGGACGATCGGTCTGCTCGCCATCGCGGTGCTGGGTATGGGCGCATGCATTCATTTCTTTACCGTGCGCTGGCACATCATCATCGACCCGCGCAGCTTGCGCCAGCAAACCCGCTCTTGGCTGATCGCCCGGCAGCAGGTTTTTGCGCACGGCGATATCGTGGGCTATGACAAGAAGCTAGCCTACAGGCAATCGCAAATGGGCTCCTCGTGGAAAGACGTGTTTTACCTGTATGCGGTGCTGGCAGACAAACGCCGCGTCAAGATCACGCCTGGCATTGCCAACGCATCTGCAACTGACGCCGTAGCCGACACGATCAGGCAAGCAAAGCGCCACTATACGCAGCGCTTTGCCCACCAAGCCGTCGAGGCGCGGCAATGGCAAGGCGCAGTGGGCTATGGGCTGTGGCTGTTATTGGCCGCGCTCTTCGTAGCGGCGGTCAGTCTCAACACCACCTACCGCATCACAGACCCGATTAATCCTGAGCGTATGCTGATTGACTGGCAACTGCGCCTCAAGCGCCTCACGCCAGCAGGGCGGCTGCACAACGATGTACTGACAGCGCAAGATGCAGCCGATATGGTGTCTATGGAGGCCTTACTTAAAAAAGGTGCCAATCCCAATACCGTCGCCAACAATGGCATCACCCTGCTCATGCTGGCTGCGCGGCGCGGCAGCATGCGCAACATCGATTTGTTGCTGCAATACGGCGCGGACGTGAACCAGCGTGACGAGACCAGCAATAACAATCGCGGCGACACTGCCCTCTTGGTGGCGCTGCATACCGGGCGTGAAGATGTGATGCTGCGGCTGCTACAGGCGGGCGCCAGGCTGGATGTACGCAATATGTGGGACTGGACCCCCATGCACATGGCCGCGCAAGGCAACTGCATTCCGTGTCTGGAACTCTTAAAGTCCAAAGGCCTGGACCTGCATGCCAAGGCCACCGCCAGCCGTGGAGAAACCCCCGCCATGCTGGCCGCAGGCAAAGGCCGCCTGGAGGCTTTGCAATGGTTTGCGCAAAATGGCATCGACCTGAAAGCAAAAGATCCGCACGGTCAAACGGCTTTGGACTGGGCGGTCTTTTTTAAGCGTAGCAACACGGAGCAGTGGCTGCGTGGGCAATCTACAGCGGACGGGGTGATTGGTGTGCCAAGCCGATAGGGTTGACTTGATTTTTATCTGGAGTACCTGTTAGCGACTTGGAAGCCGCTGGCGCGGTGGGTATGAAGTTGGACTAAGCCTCCACGACAAAGCAATTTCGTAAGCATAGGTAAGATTTCTGCCGCTTGCCACTAGCATAAATATGAGTTGCTTCTATACTGAATTGCCTATTATTTTTTTAAAAGGAATTCGTATGAAGAGTCATCAATTAGCCCTGCTAACCAAGGCCATGATCGCCATCGCGGCTGCTACGTATTTGCCAATCTCGACAGCTGCAGAAAACCAAGACAACACGCGCCGTATGCAAGAGGCTGAAAAGGCGGCTACTAACGTTTACGAAGCATATTTTCCTAGTTTGGAAGTTGCGCGCAAAGCAGCTATTTCATTTCACGACAAGTTGCTAGAGGCAAATTACGAGGCAGGATTTTTGGTGCTGGAGCTGGAACCCAACGAGATGCAGCAACTGCGCCAGTTTGGTTTCAAGTTCAAACCAGCAACGCATTTTTTGGAGCAGCGCAAAAAATTCATCACTGACGTGCAAACAGAAATACTGCGCCGCAAGCAAGAGACACCAGTGGACGCTGATGCACGGGCAGCGGCCTCTGCCGATGCTGCTGCGGGTGTGATTTCGGCGAAACCGGCGGTCTCGCCACTCAGCATTCCGGGGTTCCCTTGTTACGAGACGGTCGAGGAAACCTTCGCGCAAGCGCAGGCTTTCGCCACCAGCAAGCCAAATTTGGCTACTTGGAGCGATGTGGGTCTCTCCTGGGAGAAGTCCGTCGGTCTCGGCGGTTTTGACATCAAGGTGCTCAAGCTGACGAACGCAGTGATTGCGGGGCCTAAGCCGAAGTTGTTCGTCAATTCTGCGATCCATGCACGTGAATACACCACAGCCCCTTTGAATCTGGAGTTCGCTCGCTGGTTGGTAAACGGCTACGGCGTCAATGCCGATGCGACCTGGATTTTGGACCACCACGAAGTGCACTTGATGCTGCAAACCAACCCAGACGGACGCAAACAAGCTGAAACAGGCTTGTCGTGGCGCAAAAACACCAACCAAGCCTACTGTGGCGCGACCAGTGCTACGCGGGGCGCCGATTTGAACCGAAATTTCAGCTTCTCGTTCAACAGTACGGGTGGCGCGGGCTCCAGCAGCAACCAGTGCGACTTGACGTACCGTGGCACCTCAGCAGCGTCTGAACCCGAAACCCAAGCCATCGAAGCCTATGTGCGTAGCTTGTGGCCAGATCAGCGTGGCCTCAACCAAGGCGATGCTGCACTCAGAACCACCAGCGGTATCCACATCGACCTGCACAGCTACAGTCAACTGGTTCTGTGGCCGTGGGGCACGACGGGCGCCCTGTCAGGCAATGCCGTAGACCTGCAAACGTTAGGCCGCAAGTTGGCATTTTTCAACGGCTACACCCCGCAGCAGTCTATCGGTTTGTACCCGACCGATGGCACCAGCGACTCGGTGAGCTATGGTGAGCTGGGCGTAGCGGCTTACACCATTGAATTGGGTACCTCCTTCTTCCAAAGCTGTAGCAAGTACACAAGAACAATCAAACCGGACAACCTCAATGCCTTGATTTACGCGGCCAAAGTGGTGCGCACACCCTACATCACACCAACTGGGCCGGATGTCTCCGTGTTGGCTCTGGGCGGCACGGCATCAACCACAGGCGTGCAAGTCGGCACCGATGTAAGCCTGACGGGAACGGCTGTCTCCACGCGCTACAACAACTCAAACGGGTCCCAACCCACGCAAAACATTGCGGGCGCAGAGTATTACATCGACACGCCACCCTGGGTTGCAGGCGCGGTGCCCACAGTGCTGGCGGCAACGGATGCCTCGTTCAACACGAAAACGGAGGCGATCAAGGGCATCATCAGCACCTCCAGCCTGTCTGTTGGCAAACATATTGTGTATGTCCGCAGCCAGGACACGGCGGGCAACTGGGGGCCAATTTCTGCAGCGTTCTTGCAGGTTAATCCTTAAGGGTTTCCCATTTCCCAAAATGGCTGTGCCTCACAGCGAATGCAAGTGTGCTTAAGCACTTTTAAAGCGCCATTGCAAACCGCTCGCACGCAAGGCGGTAAACATGGTTTTGGCGGTGGGTGTTCTCGCTGAGGGGTACGAGGTGCAATGGCGCTTCCTGGTTGGCATATAATGCTGGGTTCCCCTTGCTGCACCACATCTGACGCTGTGGGTAGCTTTTATCAACGCTGCGGCCAACTGAGTAGAGTTTGGTTTGCGGCAAAATCCTTAAGGAGTGTTTATGCGTCATTACGAGATCGTCTTGCTGATCCATCCGGACCAAAGCGAGCAAGTTCCAGCGATGCTGGAGCGTTACAAAAGCATGATTACCACGCCAGGTGGCAAAATTCATCGCGTGGAAGACTGGGGCCGCCGCCAACTGGCGTACCAGATCAACAAGCTGGCCAAGGCACACTACCTGTGCATCAACATCGAAGCCGACCAGGCCGTGATGGCTGAGCTGGAGCATGCTTTCAAATTCAACGATGCCGTCTTGCGCCACCTCACGGTGCTCAAGAAAGCTGCCGAAACCGGCCCATCGTCGATGATGAAACAAGTCGAGCGCGAAGAAGCCCGCAAAGTGCAGCAAGAGCAGTACGCCAACCAAGACCGTGGTGACCGCCCAGACCGTGGTGGTGACCGTGGTGGTGACCGTGGCGGCGAGCGCCCTGATCGTGGAGAGCGCCAGGATCGCGGAGAGCGCCAAGAGCGTTGATCGTTGCAGCGCACCTAAAAACATCTACCAGGAAGTGTGAACAAACTTATTTTGACCGCCAGCATTGCCGAGATTAGCGCCCAGCGCTACACCCCGGCAGGCATTCCCGCCATAGACCTGACGCTTGAACATGAGAGCGAACTTCTAGAGGCAGGGCAAATGCGCAAAGTCAAAGTGAGTGTGCGTACCGTAGCAATTGGGCCGATGGCAGAAGTCATCCGCAAACAGGCGATTGGCAGCACGCACACCTTCACCGGGTTTTTAGGCAGCACACGCAACGCCAAAGGCACCTTGTTTCATATTCAAGCATTTGAATCCATTTAATTTTTTAGGAGTCCACCATGCCCGGACCATCACGTTTTAAAAAGACTGACAAGCGCCCTAAGCGCCCCGCACAGAACCTGCTGTTCAAGCGCAAGCGCTTTTGCCGCTTCACCGTCACCGGTGTGATCGAGATCGACTACAAAGATGTCGATGTTTTGCGCGACTTCATTGCCGAGAACGGCAAGATCATTCCCGCCCGCCTCACCGGCACCCGCGCTATTTACCAGCGCCAGCTCAACACCGCTATCAAACGCGCCCGCTTTTTGGCCCTGGCGCCTTACAGCGACCAGCACCGCGTTTAAGCTCGGCACAGGAGAAACAACATGCAAATTATTCTGCTCGACAAAGTCATCAACCTGGGTAACCTGGGCGAGATCGTCAAGGTCAAAGACGGCTACGCCCGTAACTTCCTGATCCCCGAAGGCAAAGCCCGCCGCGCTACTGAATCTGCCAAGGCAGAGTTCGAAGCCAAGCGTGTAGAGCTGGAGAAGGCTGCTGCTGCCAAGTTGGCTGCGTCGCAAGCTGAGGGCGAAAAGCTCAACGGCCAGACCATCAAGGTCTCGCAAAAAGCCGGTGTGGACGGGCGCCTGTTTGGCTCTGTCACTAACCATGATATCGCTGAAGAACTGGGCAAGATGGGCTTCAAAGTCCTTAAGTCCCAGGTGCGTATGCCCACCGGCCCGATCAAAATCGTCGGCGACAGCAAAGTCTCCATCGCTCTGCACACCGACGTGGTGGTAGAAGTAAGCGTGACAGTATTGGGCGAGACGGCTTAAGTCGTTTTCACCTTTACCGCCAAAGCCCTGCGTTGTGAGACGCGGGGCTTTTTTTTGCTATTTATTGAGAAGCTGCTCCCGCAATATCCTAAACGGCTACCGGCTTAAATTGCTTAATTTATGTCGAAATGGTGCATGCCAAACTGCCCCGTCTTGGCGTCTAGAAAGTAGCGCTCCAGGGTATCGCGCACCGTGCGAAAGGCGATGTTGTCCCAAGGGATGTGGGCTTCATGGAACAGCCGGGCTTCTATGGTCTCGTGGCCGGGGTCGAATACGTCGCTGAGCAGCTTGGCGCGGTAGAAAAAGTGCACCTGGCCTACGCGCTGGACATTGATCAAGGTGTACAGGTCTTGTATCTCAATCTTCGCACCGGCCTCTTCGTCGGTCTCGCGCGCTGCGCCTTGGGCTGCCGTCTCGTACAACTCCATAAAGCCTGCGGGCAAAGTCCAGAAGCCTTTGCGTGGTTCGATATTGCGTAAACAGAGCAGCACCTGCGGGCCATCAGTGCTGTGCCAAATGGGGATGGTGCCTACGACATTGAGCGGGTTCTCGTAATGCACGAGTGCGCAGGCGGTGCACACGGCGCGTGGCTTGGTGTCGCCGTCGTCGGGCAGGCGGTACACCACGGCGGTGCCGCAGGCTTTGCAGTGTTTAATAGGCGGGCGTTGGTACATGGTCGCAGTGTACGTGAGAAAGAATAAAGGCCTCGCAAGAGGCCTTTAGGGTGGTGGTGCAGCGGCTTAATGCAACTCTGCGGGGCGTAGCACTGAAATGGCTCGCTTTGTGAGGCGGGTACCTTGGCCGTGACGTGATTTAGACCGATTAAGCCTTGGTCGTCTTGGTGTGCTTCTCGATCAAGCTGCGCGCCGTCTCCAGCAGTTTTTTGCCGTCAAAGCCGCGCTTGTTCATGTCTTCTACCCATTCCACTTCCACCTGGCGCGAGGCGCGGCGGAATTGCTGGGCTTCTTGCGGGCCTACGGTAAAGATGGTGTTGCCACGGTCTACAGCAGATTTACGGCCTGCTGCATCGCCGGCCTGCTGGGTTTTGCCTAGCCAGCCCGAGGTGGCCATGCCGGAGTTGTTGTCGATGACCTTCTTGAGGTCAGGCGGCAGACTGTTGTATTTGGCTTTGTTCATGGCCATCACAAAGGTGATGGTGTAGAGCGCGCCGCCAGCGGGGTCAAACTCGGCGTGGAACTTGGTGAGCTCTTGCACCTTGACGCTGGGCACGACTTCCCACGGAATTACCGCACCCTGGATGGTGCCTTTGGACAGGGCATCAGGGATGCCGGGCAGGGGCATGCCCACAGGGGTTGCGCCCAAGGCACCTAGCAGCTTGTTGATCTGGCGCGACGGGCCGCGCATTTTCACGCCTTTCAAATCGGCTACCGATTTAACCGGTTTGTCGGTGGTGTGGATAGCGCCTGGGCCATGCACTTGCAGGGCGATCACTTGCACGTCTTTGAACTCGTCTTGCGCCACGGTTTGCACATATTCCCAATAGGCTTTGGAGGTAGCCTCGGCATTGCTCATCATGAACGGGAGCTCAAACACTTCTACGCGGGGGAAGCGGCCAGTGGTGTTGCCTGGCAGGGTCCACACCACGTCTACTACACCGTCGCGGGCCTGGTCGTACAGTTGCACGGGCGTGCCGCCCAGCTGCATGGCGGGGTAGGCTTCAAACTTGATGCGGCCACCGGATTCTTGCTCTACCTTGGCCATCCAGGCTTTGTGCATGTTGAGCCACACGTTGGATTGCGGAGCCATGAAGGTGTGGAATTTGAGCGTGACCGTCTCTTGTGCCATGCCGGGCAGGGCGGCGCTGGCAGCTGCGGCGGCTAGGCCCGATTTGATCAGTGTGCGGCGTTGAACCATGTAAAAAACTCCAAATAGTGAATGGGTGAGAAGATAACGCAGGAGCGAGGAAAAGGTTGAGCGGGGTAACCCTGAAATTTACAAATACTTGGGGCTCGATTTATAAGCCAGGCTATTTCATAAACTGCAGCACATACAGCGAAATAGCCGGGAAGAACAACAGCAGCAGGGTGCGCACGGTGTCGCTGATCAAAAACGGCATCACGCCCCGGTAGCTCTCGGCAATCGGCACGGCATCGCCTTTGCCCTTGGTCATGCTGTTGACCACGTACACGTTCAGGCCCACAGGCGGGGCCAGCATGCCAAAGCCCACGGTCATCAGCACCATGATGCCAAACCAGATGGCGGTGTGCTCTTTGCTCATGCCAAAGTCCAGGCCCATGATCATGGGGAAGAAGATGGGGATGGTCAGCAAGATCATTGACAGCTCGTCCTTCACCGCGCCCAGCACTACGTAAAACAGCATGATGGCGGCGACGACCATCACGGGTGACAGGCCCCACGAGCCCACCACCTGCGCGAGCTGCGATGGCACCTGCGTGAGCGCCAGCGAGGCGTTCATCAAATCGGCACCCAGGAAGATTAAAAAGATCATGGCCGAGCTCTCTGCGGTGGCGTAGAAGCAATTTTTAAACTTGTCCCAGTTCATCTCGCGCTTGAGCAAGGCGGCAACAAAGGTGGAGAAAGCCCCGACAGCCGCACCCTCGGTGGGTGTGAAGTAGCCGCCGTAGATGCCGCCAAACACAATCAAGAAGATGATGGCAATCGGGCCGATGCCTTTGAGCGAATCTGCCACATTGGTTTTGACTACTTCATCATGCTCAGGTGCATGGCCGGGCACCAGGCGCACATAGATGCCTATGGCGACCATATAGCCCAGCATGGCAATAATGCCGGGCACCATGGCCGCGGCAAACAGTTTGGCAATGTTTTGCTCGGTGAGAATGGCGTAGATGACCAAGGGCACTGAGGGAGGAATCAATATGCCCAGAGTGCCACCCGCCGCCAGCGTGCCGGTGGTGAGGCGGCCCGAGTAGCCGTGCTTGCGCATCTCGTCGTAGGCCACATTGGTGATGGTGGCCGCTGTGGCTACGGATGATCCGCAAATCGCGCCAAAGGCCGCGCAGGCTAGCACCGCGCCCATGGCCAGCCCCCCCTTAAAGCGGCCCATCACGCTGGCAGCAAAGCCAAACAGCGCCTTGCTGATGCCGCCTTGCGTGGCAAAGTGGCCCATCAAAATAAACAGCGGGATGACAGACAGGTCGTAGCTGGCAAAGCGTGCGTAGGCCTGGTTGTTCAGAAAGTTCGACAGCGGCCCCCAGCCTGACTGCAGCACGTAGCCAACAGCCCCTGCCGCAAACATGCAAATAGAGATGGGCACGCGCACGGCCATCAGCGCCAGCATGATGCCAAAGATCATCAAGGCAAGTTGGATAGCGCTCATACGGCCAGCTCCGGGTTGGCATCGGGCTGGTCATCGGCAAAGCCAAAGACCGTCTGGTGCAATGCAATGAGGGCGGTGAGCGCCAAGGGGGGCACCATAGTACTGTAGATAATCCACTCGGGAAAGTTCAGCATCATGGTGCCGCTGTTGCTTGTCCAGGCATTCATGCCGCCCAGCACGGTGCGCCAGGTCATCAGCGCCATCACCACGGCTAGCAAGAACGCGCCCATGCGCTCCATCTTGTTTTGTGCGCTTAAAGACGCTTTGGCGGTGAAAAAGTCCACCATGATGTTGCCGCGCTTGAACTGGCACCAAGGCATAAACAGCGCAATCGCTGCACCTGCTGCTGCGCCCGAAAGTTCAAAATCGCCGACGATGGTTTTGCCAATTAGCTCGCGCCCTACCACGCTGGTGCAGGTCATCAGGGTGATGAAAACCAGTAAAACCCCGGCCAAAATGGCACAGAGTTTGGCAAGAGATTCCAGAATTTTCATGGGCTGGATGAATGTAGTGAATGCAGCTAGGTGTAAAATAAATAGCAAACTATGCTTTATTTATGCTGGCTAACTGCATATTTAAATTATAAAACCTTGACGCGCAGTTCGGTCAAACCGCCCACCATGCCCACCATGGTATCGCCGCTCACCACCGCGTTCACGCCAGCCGGTGTGCCGGTATAAATCAGGTCGCCGGGTTGCAGCTCCCACGCGGCGCTGAGGTGCTCAATGGTCTCGGCCATGTTCCAGATCAGCTTGTTGATGTGGCTGCGCTGGCGCTCTACACCGTTGACGTGGATCCAAATCTCGGCGTTCACAATATCGCCTGCCTGCGCTGCGGGGGTGATGGGGCCAATCGGCGAAGAGTGGTCAAAGGCCTTGCCGATGCACCAAGGGCGGCCTTGTTTTTTCATCTCGCCTTGCAGGTCGCGCCGGGTCATGTCCAGGCCCACGGCGTAGCCATAAATATGCTTCATCGCGTCCGCCGCTTTGATGTTGCTGCCGCCGGTACCAATGCAGGCGACGAGCTCGATCTCGTGGTGGAAGTTTTTGGTAAGGCTGGGGTAGGGCACGCTGCCCGTCTCGCCGGCGTTCACTACCACCACGGTGTTGGCGGGCTTGATGAAGAAAAACGGTGGCTCGCGGCCGGTAAAACCCATTTCTTTGGCATGCTCTTCGTAGTTGCGGCCTACGCAGTAAATGCGGGCGACGGGAAAGCGCTCTGCGCGGCCCACTACGGGCACGCTGACGAGGGCGGGGGGAGTAAATACGTAGCTCATGCTTCTAGTCTTTCTTCTCTGTGAATGCCTAATGCTTGGTGCACGGGGCGGTCGGAATAACTGAACAGCACGCAACCAGGCGCACTGTGCAGACGAAGGGTATGCCACGACGGCACCACAAAGTGGTCGCGCGCAGCGAAATCAAATTGTGCCTTGCCAGCCGGGGACTCGATGTACGCAGTGCCCGTACCCTCGACCACGCTGAACACAGTGCCATCGGTTTGGCGGTAAGGCTTGCCGCTAAAACCTTGGGGTAGCAGTTGCATAAACGTGCCCATGGTGGGCATGGGCGAGCCACCGGTGAGGGGGTTGGTGTAGCGCAGTTTTACGCCGTCCCATGCGTCCACTGGGGCTGAGCGCTCTAGCGTGTGCAGCGCTTCCCGCGTGCGGCTGTAGGGGTAGCTAAAAATGGGGCTGGTTTGGCCGTAGGGTGACACACCGCGTACCGGGGCCATGTTGTGGCCGTAGCGGGCAAAGCTGGCGCCCTCGGGCTCTTTGACTTGTTGCGA
>JAYVGI010000080.1:0-19179 GCA_043772355.1 Polaromonas sp. | reverse complement strand
GAGATGGTCATAAATCGAGGTGTTTGCAGCCAATGGCGCGTTCAACGGCACTTTTTGCAGTCAGAGCCGCGACGGCAAACTCTCAATCAGACAGTTGTCGCTATGTTTTACGTAGCGTAGACCGTATATTTCTTCATGGCTACTGGCTGATAGAGTACTTAAAACAGGATCATTTCGGGAGACCAGCCAGAGTCGGGGTGCGGGCTGTAGATGCATCGTGTCGGTTGAAAGGATGCAACATGCCGCTGAATGCCGACTTAACGGTTCTACAGGCTTGCAAACACTTCTTTGGCCGCCGCCACCGTGTCAGCAACGTCCTGCACGCTGTGCGCCGCGCTGACAAAGCCTGCTTCGTACAGCGCGGGTGCAAAGTAAATACCTCGGTCAAGCATACCGTGGAAGAATTTATTGAAGATCGCGCTGTCGCTCTTCATCACCGCGCCATAGTTCTGCGGCAACTCTGCCAGCAGCAAAAAGCCGAACATGCCGCCGTGGCAGTCGGCGCTCCAGGGGATGCCCGCAGCAAGGGCCGCGCTGCGCAGGCCGTCTGTGAGCGATTGGGTACGCCCCGACAATGCTTCGTAAAAGCCCGGTTTTTGAATCTCTTTGAGCGTGGCCAAGCCGCAAGCCGTCGCTATGGGGTTGCCGCTAAGCGTACCTGCTTGGTAGACAGGGCCTTGCGGGGCGAGCTGTTCCATGACCTTGCGGGATGCACCAAAGGCCGCCAGTGGCATGCCACCGCCGATCACTTTGCCCAGTACGGTGATGTCGGGCGTGATACCTAGCACCTGCTGCGCGCCGCCCAGAGCGACGCGAAAGCCAGTCATCACTTCGTCGTAGGCCAGCAGCGCACCGTGCTGCGTACACAAGTCGCGGCAGCGCCTGGCAAAGGCGGCGCTGGAACGTATGAAGTTCATATTGCCAGCAATGGCTTCCACCATCAGGCACGCAATCTGGCTGCCGTGCAGAGCAAAGCATTCTTCCAACTGCTGGATGTTGTTGAACTCCAACACCAGAGTGTGCTGGACTGCCTCG
The DNA here is from genome assembly GCA_043772355.1 of Polaromonas sp. Taxonomy (GTDB): domain Bacteria; phylum Pseudomonadota; class Gammaproteobacteria; order Burkholderiales; family Burkholderiaceae_C; genus JAAFIP01. Next base: position 18,144 of record JAYVGI010000080.1, on the reverse strand, counting down.
GGTGGCACGCCGCCACTGCTGGGGTGCCCAAAAGTGGCCAGGCCCGAGCCCGCTTTGACGAGCAGGGCATCCGAGTGGCCGTGATAACAGCCCTCAAACTTGATGATCTTGCTGCGGCCGGTAGCGCCCCTTGCCAAGCGAATGGCGCTCATGCCAGCCTCGGTACCTGAGCTGACCAAGCGCACCATTTCCATCGATGGAACGAGTTTGACCAGCTCTTCGGCCAGATCCACCTCGCGCTCGGTCGGCGCGCCGTAAGAGAAGCCTTCCAGCACGGCTTTTTGAACCGCTTGGACCACTGCGGGGTGGCCATGACCCAAGATCATGGGACCCCATGAACCGATGTAGTCGATGTACTTTTTGCCGTTGGCATCCCAAAAATAGGCCCCTTGCGCGCGCTGCACAAAACGCGGCGTGCCGCCAACGGCTTTGAAGGCCCGCACAGGCGAGTTCACACCGCCTGGAATCAGGGCTTTGGCGCGGTCAAAGAGGGCTTGGTTACGGTCAGAGGCAATCATGAGTTTGGATAGAGTTACAACAGGGAAAAGTTAGTTGATTTGCTGCGGGCTCAGTGCTTGGTATCGGACGTTGGCATGTCCAAGGTTTGCAGCATGCGCATCTCGTCGTCAGACAGGGGGGCTTCCTCTTCTTCAGGCTGGGCCCAAAACATGCGGTCAGGCACCACGTGTCCCATACCAGGCCTGAAACCCGCATCCAGGCTGCGGTCTAGAAACACCAGGGCCTCCTTGGTGGCGGCCACCAAATCGTCACCGTTGGCCAGTAAAGCGGCCAGGGCGGCAGACAAAGTCTCGCCAGCACCAATAAAAGTGGCCTCAAAGCGCTCAAACTTCTCGCCACCCAATATGGCCTCTGGCGTGGCCAGTACGTTATCAATAAACTGATCCGCCAACGGGATACCGGTCACCAAAGTGTAGGGTACGCCAAAGTCAGAGGCCGCCTTGGCCAGGTCGCGCGGGCTAGGGCTGCGCTCACTGCTCCAGTCAGGCAGCAGCCACCGCCACAAGGTACTGTGGTTTCCAACCAACACTGTAATTTGCGGCAATAAAAGCTCGTTGAACGCATCCAGGTAGCTGTCTATTTCGCTATCTGACCACCAGGATAGGCTGGGCATGTAGGCAATAATGGGGATATCGTCGTAGTCTGATGCGATTTCAGCCACCACGGAAATGATCTCGGGCGACCCTAAAAATCCCAGCTTGATAGTTTGCACTGTCACGTCTTCCAGCACTGCGCGGGCCTGCCTTTCGACGGCCTCTTCGTCCAGCGCAAAGTGCTCCAAAATCTCAGCCGTGTCGCGCACGTAAACCCCCGTTATGACCGGCATCGGGTGTGCGCCAACGCAGGCGATCGCCAGCACATCCGCAGCGCTGCCAGAGGCACCGCTGGGGTCGCTGGCGTTGAACGCTAGCACGCAGGCGTTGGACGCATCCTGAGCGGTGTCTACCGCTGGGGCTGCGAACACGGTATCCAGAGGATTGGAGCGAGGTGGATTGGCCATATACCGGCTAAAAAAGGCGAAAAAATCAAAAGCAGGCTAGCTCTCGATACAATGTCCCATTCTATCGAATGACGTTTTAATAAGTAATGACCGTGAGCGAAAACAATAAAACCTGGATGTGCTTGATCTGCGGCTGGATCTATGATGAGGCAACTGGTGCGCCAGAGCACGGCATAGCTGCCGGTACGCTGTGGACGCTGGTGCCCATGAATTGGACTTGTCCGGAGTGCGGCGCGCGCAAAGAAGATTTTGAAATGGTACAGATTTGAGTTACCCTTGAGGTAAACGAGCTGTTACATATGCAAAGCCATTGGCCTAAATTACCCAGGAGCACGCCTTGAGCATAGCCCCATCTGGATACAAAGTGCTGGTCATTGATGACAGCAACACCATCCGCCGTAGCGCCGAGATATTCCTCAAGCAGGGCGGGCATGACGTGATGCTGGCCGAAGACGGTTTTGATGCCTTGTCTAAAGTCAATGACTATCTGCCGCATTTGATTTTTTGCGACATTTTGATGCCCCGTCTGGATGGCTATCAAACCTGCGCCATCATCAAGCGCAACGACAAATTTGCCAACACGCCGATCGTGATGCTGTCTTCAAAAGACGGCGTATTTGACAAGGCGCGCGGCAGAATGGTGGGTAGTCAGGAATACTTGACCAAGCCATTCACCAAAGATCAGTTATTACAGGCTGTACAAAAATTCGGTGCAGCGGTTCAAGGAGTATAGAAATGGCAATTCAAAAAGTGCTGGTGGTAGACGATTCGAAAACCGAAATCATGTTCATGACAGATTTATTGTCTAAAAACGGTTTCTCGGTGCGCAGCGCGGAAAATGCAGAAGACGCTTTTCGCAAGCTGGCAGAAGAAAAACCCGATTTGATTTTGATGGATGTAGTGATGCCAGGGCAAAACGGTTTCCAGCTCACACGCGCCATCTCCCGCGATCCCCAGTTCGCTGATGTGCCTATCATCATGTGCACGAGTAAAAACCAGGAAACTGACCGCGTCTGGGGCATGCGCCAAGGCGCGCGAGACTATATTACCAAGCCAGTCGATGCCACAGAATTGATGGCCAAAATCAAGGCCTTGGGATAACCCGCACCATCTGAATGCTCAGGCAGCTAGAAAGATCCCCTATCAATGGCAACCCGTAATCGCCAAGCACTTCGAGATTTGCAAACCCGCTTGGCTGGCCGGTTGCAGCAGGCGCGCACCGAGGGTGTATCGGCTAGCTGGTTGGCTGTGGAATCAGCTGGCCGCTCAATGCTGCTGCCGCTGGCCCAATCGGGCGAGATTTTTCCATTGGCTACAGTGCAAACAGTGCCCTACACCCAAAACTGGTTTTTGGGTGTTGCCAACTTGCGTGGTGGCTTGTTTGGCGTGGTCGATTTTGCCAGTTTTGTAACCGGGCAAACACCCATGCGCCGCTCGGACTCCGCACGCGAGCAAGCCCGTTTGGTGTCGCTCAATCCGGCGCTCGAGATCAATTGCGCTATTTTGATTGACCGGTTGAGCGGACTTCGCAATGCCCAAGACTTTGTATCGCGTGAGGACGCCATTGAAGGCGCGCCAGCCTATTTTGCGGGTGCCTACACTGACCGCAACGGCAAGCTTTGGCAAGAAATCAATTTGCAGACCATGTCCAGTCAGGCTCAATTTCTAACGATCACCTCAGCGTAACGCAATGAGAAGTATGTATCCTGCACCGCAGTTTTACAAGACAAAATTGATTCCATTTACACCAGCGCGACCTCTTTGAGAAGGCACACACTATGTCAGCTACCAATCGTTTCTCCAGACTTTTCAAGCCCAACGCTGAATCGGCAGAACCGTCCTTTTTGCCAGACGGCGCAATCCAGCGCGATGGTGCCATGTCCATGGATGCAACCGGCGCGATGATGTCCATGGACTATTCAGCACAAGGTGGGATGGGGCGAAGAAATGAGTTCGCTGGCAGCATGCTGGGCGACGGTGGTGATCTGGCCGCAAGTAATGTAGATGAAGTCACAGTCCCCTTGTTGGGCACCCGAAGCGTTGCCAAGCAGCAGCGCATATTGACCACTGTTTTGGTGATCGCATTGGTGGTTTTGGCTGTGATCACAGTTCTCTCGCTGTCTCAGACCGGTAAAGTGGCGCGTGCCGTAGCGGCTGTGGGTGACTCAGCCACGCAGTCACAACGGTTGGCAAAATCTGTATCCCAGGCTTTGGTGGGAAACGCTCCGGCGTTTCAAGAGGTGCGCGAGAGCTCGGACTCTTTGGCCAAAAACATTCGTGGTCTGAAAAATGGAGATGCCGCTTTGAACTTGGACCCAGTCAGTTCTGGTTTGCAGGATGATGCCGACAAGTTGCTGCCGCTGGTTGAGCGTTCTGAGAAAAATTCCAAAACGGTGATCGATCAACAAAAAATTCTGACCCAAGTGGGCAGTGCGCTGCGCGCGATTAACCGCCAGTCCTCCGACTTGCTGGAAGTTGCAGAAACCATCTCTTCTCTGAAGCTACAGCAAAACGCCGCGCCGGCTGAAATCTCCGCGTCAGGCCAACTCGTGATGCTGACCCAGCGCATCGGCAAATCTGCCAACGAGTTTTTGACTATGGAGGGTGTCAGCCCTGAAGCGGTTTTTCTATTGGGTAAAGACTTGAATTCTTTCAAGGAAATCGCCCAAGGTTTGTTGGATGGCAGTTCTGAACTGCGCCTGAGCGCGTCCAAAGATGCCCAGACCCGCGAACGTCTGGATGCTTTGCTCAAACTGTACGAGCAGACCCGTAGCCAAGCCGGTGCGATTTTGGGTAACTTGCAAGGCCTGGTCTCTGCCCGCGAAGCCCAGTCGGCCATCCTTGCAGACAGCGAGCCCCTGCGCCGCCAGCTACAGGAGCTACAAAGCAAGCTATCTAACGACACGGGCTTGGGTGCCGCATCGTTGGCTACCTTGATTCTGGCGGGTTTGCTGGCACTGGCCGGTGCCGCCGGGCTGGCTTTTGTTCAGTTGCAAGACAGCCGCAAACGCCAAGGCGTTGCCGAATCTCAGCGACTCATGGCGCAGGGCCAGGAGCAAGAGGCCAAACGTGTCAACGACGCTAACCAGGCCGCCATTTTGCGCTTGATGAACGAATTGCAGTCGGTCGCTGAGGGCGACTTGACCCAAGAAGCCACCGTCACCGAAGACATCACGGGCGCAATTGCAGACTCAGTGAACTACACGGTTGAAGAATTGCGCTCCTTGGTGGGCAACGTACAAAACACGGCAACCCGTGTAGCCCAAACCACAGCAGCCGTGGAGGGTACGTCCACCGAGTTGTTGGCGGCATCTACCGAACAGTTGCGCGAGATTCGCGAAACCGGCCAGTCGGTGCTGGACATGGCCGACCGCATCAACCAAGTGTCTTCCCAAGCCAAAGAATCCGCCACAGTGGCGCGTCAATCGCTGATGGCAGCTGAGTCGGGTCTTTCTGCCGTGCAAAACGCCATCGGCGGTATGAACTCCATCCGAGACCAGATCCAGGATACCTCCAAGCGTATCAAACGCCTGGGCGAGTCCTCGCAGGAGATTGGTGAGATTACCGAACTGATCTCCGATATTACGGAACAAACCAACGTATTGGCGTTGAACGCAGCCATCCAGGCGGCATCCGCTGGCGAAGCTGGACGAGGCTTCTCTGTCGTGGCCGAAGAGGTGCAGCGATTGGCTGAACGCTCTGGCGACGCTACCAAGCAGATCGCTGCGTTGGTGAAAACCATTCAGACCGATACACAAGACGCAGTCGCCGCTATGGAGCGCTCCACGCAGGGTGTGGTGGAGGGGGCCAAGCTGTCCGATACGGCGGGTACGGCACTGACCGAGATTGACGCGGTGTCGCGCAAACTGGCCGACCTGATTGAGCAGATTTCCCAATCCGCATCGCGCGAGGCTGACTCGGCCAACGTGGTGGCTGGCAACATCCAGCACATTTTTGCGGTGACTGAGCAAACCGGTGAAGGTACCCGGTCCACGGCGCAGCAGGTACGTGATCTCAGCCGCATGGCTGAAGAGCTTCGCCAATCGGTGTCGCGATTCAAAATCGGCTAAACGGAACCAAGCCAATGCCGCTATAGCGGAGGCATTGGGCACATATTTCATACGAAAATTAGGGCGCTGTTATCCATGCAAAATTTCGATACTGCAACGGTCGCGTCAGGTGCGGATGCCCAAGCCAACGACCTGGGGCCTCTGGCTTGGGTGCTCGATGAGCTTCGCAAGTCACTTGATACCGCCACCAAGGCGCTACGTCGTTATGTGCGGGATGCCGATCTGGCACGCGGTTCTGACCTGGCCAGTGTAGACACCGGGCAATTGCGAATCTCCCGCCAACAGCTGCACCAGGCGGTGGGCGCGCTGGAGATGGTGGGCTTCTCCGGCCCCGCAATCGTGCTGCGCAGCATGGAAAATGCGGTGCAAAAGTTCGTCACGCGTCCCGAGCTGTGCAACGAAGCAGCCGCCACTAAAATTGAGCGCGCCAGTTTTGCGTTGACAGGATTTCTTGAGACGGTGCTGGCAGGCAAAGCCCAAACACCAGTGACTTTGTTTGAGCAATATGCACAAGTCCAAGAGATCGCAGGAGCCACGCGTGTGCATCCTGCCGATTTATGGACTTATGCGTGGCGCTGGACAGATATCGCTGGCACAGGTGCCACTCCCGCACCTATCAATGCTGATACGCGGGCCTTGTTCGACAAAGCGGGCTTGATGGTCATCAAAGCTCTGGATGCGTCATCCGCCAACGATTTGGCCCAACTGAGCGCTTGTATCGCCACACCGCTGGACAACCCGGTTGAGCGTCAATTTACGGTGTTTTGGCGTATCGCCGCTGGATTTTTCGAGGCCATAGCCACCACCAGTTTGGTGGGTGATGTCTACGTCAAACGTACTGCCTCGCGCATTCTTACCCAACTGGCCACGCACGCTAAAGGTGACATGACGGTGTCCGACCGTTTGGCCCAAGATTTACTGTTCTTTTGCGCCCAGGCTCAACCCAAAGGCTTGGCTCCCTTGTTGGGCGAAGTGCGCATGTCCTACGGTTTGGCGGCCCACCTACCCGTCAATTACGCCAAGTCCCCTTACGGCCAGTTTGATCCCGCACTCTTGGTGCAAGCACGCAAGCGCATTACGGCCGCCAAAGAATCCTGGTCGACGCTCTCGGCAGGCGATATGGGCAAGCTCAAAGCAGTGCAAGACCAGTTTGGTCTGATTGGGGATTCAATTACCAAGCTGCTTCCAACCGGGCAAGCATTGTCAAAGGCCCTGATGGGGGTGGTCGAAGCTTCGCAAAAAAGTGGCAATGCCCCCGAGCCGGCCTTGGGCATGGAAGTGGCCACGTCGATTCTCTTTTTGGAAGCTGGTTTTGAAGACTTTGATCCCAACGATCCAGCGTTGACCGAGCGGGTGAGCCACCTGGCCCAGCGTGTAGACAAAGCCCGCAGCGGCGCCACCAACCAAGCGTTGGAGCCGTGGATGGAAGAGTTGTACCGCCGCGTCAGTGACCGGCAAACCATGGGCAGCGTGGTGGGCGAGCTAAAGACATCTTTGGCAGAGCTTGAGAAGTCGATGGACCAGTTTTTCCGCGATCCGCAGGACAAAGCTGCATTGAGCAACGTACCTTCCCGGCTGGCCCAAATGCGCGGTGTTTTGTCCGTTCTGGGGCTGGACCACGCTTCTCAAACCGTGCTGCGCATGCGCGACAGCATTGAGCAAATTATGGACACCCAGGTCGATGATGTCCGAGCCCGCGCGGCCGGCACATTTGACAAAATTGGCAATAACCTGGGCGCGTTGGGCTTCTTGATCGACATGCTGAGCTACCAGCCCGTGTTGGCCAAAAAGCTGTTTGTTTTCGACGAGGAGCGTGGAGAGCTCAAGCCACTGATGGGCCGTGTCAACACGCCCATTCCGCAGACCCAAGGCACCGTGACAGCGCCGCCGAACTCTGCGAGCACCGTCTCGCTGGCCCCGGCGCTTGTGGTGGCCCCCGTAGCTTTGCTGGCCCCAGTGGCTACAGCGGCCCCGACGGCTCCCGTGGCTCCCGTGGCTCCGATGGTGGCAGTGGCTGTTACCGCTGCGGCGGCCGCAGCAACTGTCAGTGTGTCCACCGTCGCGCCAGTCGTTATCGCCAAACCAATAGAAGCCGTTGCTGCTCCCGCCGCCGCACGCCATACGGTTACTGCGCCAGCGCCAGCAGCGCAGGATGCCTTGGACGATGACGATGCCGAGTTGCTTGATATTTTCCTGGAAGAGGCCCGCGAAGTGATTGGCAACGGCCAGTCCGCCATCGCAGCCTTGGAGGCCGACCCCAGCAATCTGGCGGATATGACCACCCTGCGCCGCGCGTTTCATACGCTCAAAGGCAGCTCCCGCATGGTGGGCTTGAATACCTTTGGCGAGGCTGGGTGGTCGCTTGAGCAAATGCTCAACGCCTGGTTGGCAGACCAAAAACCTGCGGACGAAGCTTTATGCAAAACCTCGACCCAAGCTTTGGCTGGCATGTCCCGCTGGGTAGACGATATTGCAACAGGCAAGGCGCAGGCGTGGACCTCTGCACCATTTCGCACGAGTGCAGATTCACTGCGGGTGAGTGGCCAATTTTTACCCCTGGCGCTGGACGGCGCAGTGGCCGCGCACGTGCCACACCAGGTACCCAGCGCGCCACAGGTGCCTCAAGCACCGCACAAGGCACCGGTTCAAACCGTCCGTGCCGCAGAGATCGCGCCACCAGAGATTACATTTGACAACTTTATCGAGCTCGACCCGGTTATCAACCCCGTTGTCAACCCCATTGTGGAGCCCGCCAAGACCCATGCTGCGTTAGCGGGCGTTGTTGCGGCACCGCTGGCTGTGGCCGCAGTATTTCCAACAGTGGCCGCGTTTGCAGCGCCCACAGCGCAAGCACCTACAGTGCCTATAGCGCCCGCAGAGCCAACAGTCGATGCCTTGGATTTTCCGTTTGATATGGAGCTGCCAGACCTGGATCTACCGGTGTCCCAGCTGGCCCCCGCGTATCTAGAGCAGCCTGCGTTCAAGCCAGAGCCTCCCAAAGATGCGGTGCGCCCTGATGCGCCTTCCGCCGCTGCCCAAGTCAGCGCACTGGAGTTTGATTTGGATGACGATTTCGCATTCGATTTGAGCGACGCATCGACAGTCACTGTAGAGGATGCGGTGTCCTTTGTCGACATCGATACCCCGGTGCAGGCATCCATACCGGCAGAACCTGAGGCGGTTCAATCGGTTGTCACCACTGACATCGAGTTTGACTCACCAGACGATTTTGACGACATATTTGGCGATGCACTGCCAGTACTTGCATCCCCCCCGGCCCTTGCTACGCCTGCCAGCGCGGACCATCCGACTATCGATTTGGACAGCTTGTCCTTCGACCTGAGCGAAGATGTGGCTGCCAGTGTGGACGAGCTGGTAAGCGCTGACGAATTTGCAGCGTTTGAACGCGCCATGCTCGAGCAGGACGCGTTGTTTGCAGCCGCTGGCGACCCGGCTGCATCGGCAATGCATGGTTTTGACAACACGGTGCAAACCGACGTGCAAACCGCTATGGCCAGTGACAGTTCTTTCAAAGCCGAAACCGATGCTGCAGATTTTGACACCCACGCCACGGTGCCCATGCAGTTTGCAGGCGATCCTGAGCCCGTCGCGTCAAGCGACCTGGGTATTCATTTTGAATATGCAAGCCAAAGCGATAGTGCTAACTTAAGCCTCACGGGACTAGGCGTGGCGGCTGTGGCGGCTGTGGCGGCTGTGGCGGCTGTGGCGGCTGTGGCGGCTGTGGGCGCTACCAGTGTCGCTCCAGTAGCGTCATTGGTGCCGGTAGCCCCAATGGTGTCAGTAGCCCCAACGGCGGCAATCATGCCAGTGGCGGCAATGGCACCGCTGGCGGCGGGCAACGCAAGCGGTGAGGGCCTTCTTGGTGGCGCTACCTCAATGTCTTCAGACGATCAATACAAAGCTATCGGGCCATTGCGCATTAGTTTGCCTTTGTACAACGTGTATCTGAACGAGGCCGACGAGTGGTCACGCCGCCTGGTTACCTGCCTCAACGAATGGTCAATGGAGTCAAACGCACCACTGCCCAACGATGCGGTCGTATTCGCCCATTCCTTGGCCGGTAGCTCATCTACTGTTGGTTTTACCGCCCTGTCAGGCTTGGCGCGCACGATGGAGCACGCTTTGCAACATGTGCAGAGCTCCTGCGACGATGGCTCTTATTCTGCACACAGCTACGCGGCCGATTTTCTCGGTGGCGCTGAAGAAATTCGCCGCTTGCTGCACCAATTTGCTGCCGGTCTTTTGCGCCAGCCCTTGGCAAGCGTGGAGGAGGCGCTACAGCGTTGCCTGCGTGCACCAGAGCGCCCCACAGAGTACAGCAGCCTGACCGCACCGCTGAACGACTCGGGTTTTGTCAGCCTGGACGAGGACAAGCCCCTGGCTGACGTGCCCTCGGTAGAGTCTGTGCCACCGTCAGGCCACTTCGCCGCCGATGCACACGAGCCTCCTGTGTCAGACACGCCGATCCAGTCTGGCTTTGCCTCGTTGGCAGATACCGCAAGCGTGACAGTGATTGCTACAGCAGCGGCCACAGCAGCTGCGACTGTCACGCTAACCGGCGGCCCTGACGGCCTTGCGGCGGGCACACCCGCCCAAGATGATGCCTTCGATCTATGGATCGACGAGCCCGCAGCACCAGTGGACGAGCCCGTCCATCCTGTTGTGCATGAAGCCCCGGCCGCAACGCCGGTGTTTGTTCCACCCGCACCTGCCGCGCAGCCCAGCCCCAGTTTCCCGGTGCTGGGCGTAGCCTTAGCGGGACTGGCTAGCGCCGCCGTCCTCAGTGTAGTGCCGCGCAACCTGACCGAGCAAGAGGCCGAGGACGAGATTGACCTGCAGGACGCGCTGGATCCCGATCTGTTTCCCATTTTTGAAGAAGAAGCGCTGGAGTTGCTGCCGCAGTTAGGCGGCGCTTTGCGCCAGTGGACAGCTCGTCCCAGCAATGTGGGTGCCCGCTCCGAAGTATTGCGCGGCTTGCACACCTTAAAAGGCAGCGCCCGACTGGCCGGCGCGCTGCGCTTGGGCGAACTAGCCCACCGTATGGAAACGGCGATTGAGCAAACACCGCAGGAAGAGACCACGGCCGCCCAGCTGGAACCCTTGACGGGTTTGCTCGACGGTATGCAGGCCAATTTTGATCGTCTGCGCCATCCACAAGAGGTGCCGCCAGAGCAAACCGCCCCTGCCGCTATGCCAGTGGTGGACAGTGCGCAAGCGGCCAACGCAATGGCCGCCGCCCCCACCCACAGCGCCCCCATCATCGCTGCGCCAGTGCTCACAGCAATGGCACCATTGCGCGCAGCCAGCGCCATGGCAGCGCCGGTGCTGCGCGCCAGCAGTAACCAAACCGTGCGCGTGCGCTCGCAGTTGCTCGACCGCTTGGTCAACCAAGCCGGTGAGGTCATGATCACCCGCTCCCGTCTGGAGGCAGAGCTGAACCAGCTACGCGGCTCGTTGGGCGATTTGACCGCTAACTTGGACAAATTGCGTCTGCAGCTGCGCGACATTGAAGTGCAATCCGAGTCGCAAATGCAGTCCCGCATGGCGCTGGCCAAAGAAAGCAACGCCGAATTTGATCCGCTGGAGTTTGACCGCTTTACCCGTGTGCAAGAGCTCACGCGCATGATGGCCGAGTCGGTGAACGACGTGGCTACCGTGCAGCGCAGTATCCAGCGCACAGTGGAGGCGACAGAAGACGACTTGGTGGCCCAAGCCCGCCAAACCCGCGAGCTGCAACGCGATCTGCTGCGCACCCGCATGGTCGAATTTGAAGGCATCTCCGAGCGCCTGTACCGCGTGGTGCGCCAGGCCGGCAAAGACGCAGGCAAACAGGTCAAACTCGATATCACCGGCGGCTCCATCGAGATGGACCGTGGCGTGCTCGACCGCATGACGCCGGCGTTTGAGCATTTGCTGCGCAACTGCGTAGCCCACGGCATTGAAACGCCCGAGGCCCGCGTAGCCGCTGGCAAAGATGCCAGCGGCCAGGTCATCATCAGCTTGCACCAGGAAGGTAACGACATTTCGGTTGAGTTCCGTGATGACGGTGGCGGGCTGGACCTCCAACGCATTCGCGAGCGTGCCTCGGCCCAAGGCCTGCTGGGCACTCACCAGCAGATCGACGACACCGAAGCCGCCAACCTGATTTTCACCGCGGGCTTTACCACTGCCACCCAAGTTACCGAGCTGTCGGGTCGGGGCATTGGCATGGACGTGGTGCGCTCTGAAGTGGTCGCGCTGGGTGGACGGATTGAGACCAGCACCTCCGCTGGCAAAGGCACCAACTTCAAGCTGGTGTTGCCATTGACCACGGCGGTTACCCAAGTGGTGATGCTGCGTATTGGCAACCTGTCGATAGGCGTGCCCGCCAACTTGGTCGAGACGGTGCGCCGCGCTACCCCCAAAGAGCTGCAAGCGGCCTACAACACCGGCACGTTCGATGTCGCTGGCGAGGCCTTGCCCTTCTTCTGGTCGGGCGCGTTGCTGCAGCACTCCCGTGCCAGCGACGCTGTGCAAGGCAAGACCATTCCCGTGCTGGTGTTCCGCAGCGCAGCGCAGCGCATTGTGGCCCACGTGGATGAAGTGTTGGGTAACCAGGAAGTGGTGGTGAAAAACCTCGGGCCACAGCTGTCGCGCCTGCCAGGGTTGGCAGGCATGTCGGTGCTGGCCTCGGGCGCTGTGGCCTTGATCTACAACCCCGTGGCCCTGGCTACCGTGTACGGCGCGCAAGCGCGGGCCATGAGCTTCGATAAGGCCGAGCCGCATGCCATGGCCCATGCCGTGACCGACGTAGACCACCGCGACCTGTCGGGCGATGCCAGCCCAGTGGTGCCCTTGGTGCCTGCCAATGCCAAGTCAGTGTCGCTGCCGCCCATACCGCTTATCCTGGTGGTGGACGACTCCATCACGGTGCGCCGCGTCACGCAGCGCCTGCTGCAACGCGAAGGCTACCGTGTGGCCTTGGCAGCCGACGGTTTGCTCGCGCTGGAACGCCTGGCAGAAGAGCTGCCCAGCGTGGTGCTCTCCGATATCGAGATGCCGCGCATGGACGGGTTTGACTTGGTGCGCAACATCAAAGCCGACCCGCGCCTGGCCAGTCTGCCCATCATCACCATCACCTCGCGCATCGCAGAAAAGCACCGCGAGCACGCCATGGCTTTGGGCGTTGACCACTATTTGGGCAAACCGTATTCAGAAGAAGAGCTGCTCAGCCTGATTCGCCGTTACACCGCGATGGAGCAGCCTGCTTAAACTTATATGGGCCGTTAGCCATCTAGAATAAAGCGCAAGCAGCTATTTAAATAATAGCGAACGTATTTAATCAAAATGCCGCAGTGTGCAAACACTGCGGCATTTTCTTTGTTCAGACCGCGCTCTTTTTCACCACAGCGTAGCGCGCCAGCGTTTGCACCCGCGCCAGGTCATGTTGCACGATGGGGTGGGGATAGTTTTTCCCCAGCTCCACCCCCGCCGCCAGCAACTCCACAGGTTTGGCCTCCCACGGCGCGTGCAAGGCGGCGCTTTGCAGCTTGGCCAACTGCGGTAAATAGCGCCGGATAAACTTGCCCTGCGCATCAAAGCGCTCGCTTTGCCGGCACGGGTTGAAAATGCGAAAGTAGGGCTGCGCATCGCACCCACTGCTGCTGGCCCACTGCCAGCCACCGTTGTTCGCCGAAAGGTCAAAATCATTCAGGTGCTGCGCAAAGTACCGCTCGCCCCAGCGCCAGTCCAGCCCCAGGTCTTTGGTGAGAAAGCTGGCCACCACCATGCGTAGGCGGTTGTGCATATAGCCGGTTTGGTTGATTTGCAGCATCGCCGCGTCAACAATGGGATAGCCCGTGCGCCCCTCGCACCAGGCACTAAACAGGCTTTGCGCATGGGTGCCTTGCTCCCAGGCGATGGCATCGTATTCGCTCTTGAAGCTGCCCTGGGCCACGCGTGGGAAGTTGGCCAAAATTTGGGCATAAAAGTCCCGCCAAATCAGCTCGCTCAGCCACACGCGCGCGCCTTCGCTGCCGGCTATCTCGCGCGCGTGGGCCGTGGCGCAGAGCTTGCGGATCGACACCGTGCCAAAGCGCAGGTGCACACCCAGGTAGCTGGGCCCCTTGACGGCGGGGAAATCGCGCGTCTCGTGGTAGCTGTCCATACGCTCAAAAAATTCGGCAAACAGCTTGCGGCCACCACTGCTGCCGGTGGGTATTTTCAGCTCCGATAAGTTGGTTTTTTCAAACCCTATAGCAGCTAAACCAGGTACACCTTGATCAAAACCGTCTGGCGCAGGGCAGATCGATGCCGCGTAGGCATCGCAGGGATAGGGTTTCAAAAAATAGTCATTGAGCTTTTTAAGCCAAGCGTTTTTGTAAGGCGTGAACACGCCATAGGGTGTTTGGCTTTGCGTCAATACTTCCTGGCGCTCAAAAATCACATGGTCTTTGAAGCTGTGCCAGCTAATTCCACGCGCAGCCAAGGCATCGCGCACCGCAGCATCGCGCGCGATGGCTTGGGGCTCGTAGTCATGGTTGGCAAACACCGCTTGCACGCCCAAAGACTGGGCCAGTTGAGGGATCTCCTCACCAGCCCACGCGTGGCGCACTATCAGAGTGGTTTGGGTTGGGGTGCGTTGATTTTTTGGAGCGGTCAAAGCGCAAAGCTGCGTAAGCTGCGCATCCAAATCGACCAATGATTCCCGGATGAACTCCACCCGCCTGTCGGCGCGCGGCAGTGGATCCAAAATCTCTTTGTCGAACACAAAAACGCAAACCACCTTTTTGCAGGCCTTCAGCGCGTGAAACAGCGCCGCGTTGTCATCGGCCCGCAGGTCGCGGCGAAACCACATCAGGCCAGTGTCGTAGGGTGTTGGCATAAATAGCTTTTTTTGAGTATTCGGCCTGATTGTGCGGGATGCCGCTTGCACTTGGGTAGTAGCGGGGATTGTGCCCGGTGTGGTTCAGGCGACACGGGCCAGCAGTCGGGGCCATCCATCCGCGTATCATCACTCTCCATGGATTCCTTCTACGCCTGTGTCGGCCATGCATCGGTAGACCACCATTTTGAGATCGATGCATTTGCCAGCCAACCCACGAAAACCCCCGCCAAGAGCTACCGCATGATTGCGGGTGGCATGGCCGCCAACGCCGCTGTAGCGATGGCCCGTTTGGGTGCCCACGTCAAGCTCTTGGGCCGAGTGGGCGACGATGATGCAGGCGCGTTTGTGCGCCAGGCCGTGCAAAGCTGTGGCGTGCACACCCTGCTGGAGCCGGTAGCGCACAGCTATACCTCGGTCTCCAGCGTGGTGGTAGATGCACGCGGTGAGCGGCAGATATTCAACCACCGTGGCGACGCTTTGGACCATGCCCACCCGCTGGATGTCTACCAGCTGCAAAGGTGCCCGCGCGGTGCAGGTGGACCCCCGCTGGCCCAGCGGTGCGCTGGCAGCGCTGCAATGGGCCAAGGCGCACCACGTGCTCAGCGTGCTGGACGCAGACATTGCCCCGCAAGCGGCCTTGCAAAGCCTGGTGCCCGCAGCCCAATGGGCCGTGTTCTCCGAGCCGGGTCTGGCCTGCTATGCCCCGCACGCAGCCAGCCAGGCGGCGGCACTGGCCAGCGCCTTGGCCGCTGGGGCGCAGGTGGCCATGGTCACGCTGGGCGAGCGCGGTGTGCTGTGGACGCGCGGGCAGGGCCTGCACGCCATGCCCGGTTTTCAGGTGCAGGCCCTGGACACCACCGGCGCGGGCGACGTGTTTCACGCAGCGCTGACCCTGGCGTTGAGCGAATCGGACGACGAAACCAGCGCCATCCGCTTTGCCAGCGCCGCCGCCGCGCTCAAGTGCACCCAGCGCTACGGCGTGCTGGGCACGCCAGCTCGCCACCAGGTGGAAGCGTATCTGCTGCAAAATAAATAGCTGGTAGCGCAATACTCTAGAAGTCTAATGGCGCTATGTGTCGCGCTATAGCCATCTAGAAACATGCGCAAGCCGCTATGGATTGAGGAGTACCCATTTTGCACAAATGGTCGCTGGAGAGTCTGCGGGGCAGATTTTCTGCCTACAGCGGCTCTGTAGCCTGAAAACCTTCATTTTTACCCTCTACCCTGTGTACCCCACTGGTCTGCTTAGACGGAGTGCTACGGTAAAGAGAGTGAGCATGCCGCTAGCCGCACACAAACCCTTTCATCGCCATAAAATGTGGCCCAGGCAGCCGTTCCAACAGCCGTGCCCCACCGAACGCTAATCCACCTCATCCTCCAACAGGTCATCATTCATGCCAACGACACCCACCGCAGCGTCCCCCATCGTCATCATTGGCATAGGCAATATGGGCGGCGGCATGGCCAGCAACCTGCTGGCGCGGGGCTACACCGTGTATGTGCACGACATAGACCCTTCCAAACATGCTATTTTTGTAGAAAAGGGTGCTTTAGCCAGCAACAATATTGCGGGAGCAGCTAGCAAAAGCGTAGCGACTATCGTCTGCGTCGTCGATGCCGAGCAAACCGAGCAAGTGCTGTTTGCCAGCGGCGGCGTGGCCGCCAGCGTGCAGCCAGGCCATACCGTGCTGCTATGCCCCACCATCGCCCCGCTCGACGTAGAGCGCTTTGCGGCCCGGCTGGCCCAGCGCCGCATCCACACCATCGACGCGCCCATGTCCGGCGGCCCAGTGCGGGCGGCCGATGGCAGTATGAGCCTGATGGTGGCCTGCGAAGACGCCGTGTTTCATCAACACGCCCAGCTGCTGGGCGACCTGTCCTCCAAGCTGTTTCGCATCAGCCAGCGACCCGGTGACGGCGCGCGTACCAAGCTGGTGAACAACCTGCTGGCTGGCATCAACCTGGTAGGTGCCGCCGAGGTGCTGGCATTGGCCCAGCGCATGGGGCTGAACCTGGCCACCACCCAAAATGTGATCGAACAGTCCAGCGGCCAAAGCTGGATCGGCACCGACCGCATGCAGCGCGCCCTGGCGGGCGACTACGCCCCCCGCGCCCACATGACCCTGCTGGCCAAAGACACTGCCCTGGCCGTCCAGGCGGCCTGCCACCTCGGCTATGCTACCCACGCGGCCAAAGCGGCCAAAGCGGCCAGCGCGGCCAGCGCCATGGCGCATGCCAGCCCCGCCGCCTATCCCGGCCCGCTAGGCCAGCGCGCTGCCCAAGTGTTTGCCCAGGCCCTGGCCGCGGGCCTGGCCGACCAAGACGACAGCGCCCTGTTCAAGTTGCTGCAAAGCACGCCCGTGCGCAAATAGTCACACCCCGCACGCCTAGCCACTTGCCAAGCCCGCAGGTTCCGGTTACAAAGCCATAGCAGCATTGGTGCTGCGCCCCAAAACCTCATTTTTCATTCACCCCAACCCAAAGGACACCGCCATGGCAGGAAAGTTTGAACTCAAAAAATCCAAAAACGACAAGTACTTCTTCAATCTGCTCGCAGGCAACGGCCAGATCATCATGGTCAGCGAAATGTACGAGAGCAAAGCCAGTGCCCAAAACGGCATCGCCTCGGTACAGAAAAATGCCGGCGATGCCGCGCGTTATGAGAGCAAAGTAGGCAAGGACGGCTCGCCCTACTTTGTGCTCAAGGCAGGCAACCACCAAGTCATTGGCCAAAGCCAAATGTACGCCAGTGAAAAAGCCCGCGACGGCGGCATAGAGTCTTGCAAAAACAGCGCGCCCGAGGCCACGGTAGACGACAAGTCCTAGCCAGCGCGGGGGTAGTGGGCAGGGGGCAATGGGCCCAAACCCCCGACCCCTGCCACTTTAAGGGACAATACATCACATGGCCAGTGCACTAGTGAAACCCAAAATGACCCCCGCGCAATTTTTGCTGTGGGAGCGCGAGCAGATAGAGCGCTACGATTTTGTGGACGGCCAAGCCTACTGCATGGCAGGCGGTACGCTAGAGCACAGCGAAGGTGCTTTGAGCGTGGCGATAGCGCTCAAAAACCACCTCAAAGGCAGCCCCTGCCGCGTGTTCATGAGCGACGTGCAGGTCCGCGTAGAGCAGTTGGGTAACTACTTTTACCCCGACATTTCTGTCACCTGCAGCCCGTCCGACTTGGCCGACCCCCAGGCCACTTACATCGCCCAGCCCAGCCTGATCATCGAGGTGCTTTCCCCCAGCACCGCCGCCTACGACCGGGGCGACAAATTTGCCAGCCTGCGCCAACTGGCCAGCCTGAAAGAATATGCCCTGCTAGACCTCGGTGCCCAGCGGTTAGAAGTATTCAGGCGCAACGCCCAAGACCGCTGGGAGCTGTTTGAAACTCGCGGCAGCGCAGGCGCAGCGCAGCTAGAGAGCGTGCAGTGGAGCGGCACCTTGGCGCAGCTGCTGGCCTGAGCTAGCGCTGTCCACTTAGACCCGTCCGCCCTGAGCTTGTCGAAGGGTTCGCGAGGGGCTTCGACAAGCTCAGCCCGAACGGAATTGGCTTAATTGGCTTAGGGCCTGTTAACAAATAACATAAGCAATATCAACCCGATAGAATTTGATAATTCCAATCACCATGGAACTCATGTCGCACGAGCTTGATAGCCGAGTAGTCTTC
>JAYVGI010000079.1:0-9420 GCA_043772355.1 Polaromonas sp. | reverse complement strand
CCTTCGACTACAGGGCCTTGGCTTACCCTGACACGGACTTTCACCGTGCTAACGTAGCGCCTTCACGGGCGCACAGGCAGCGGCCCTAGGCCGCAACGGGGGACAGCCGCAGAGCTAAGTGCACCGCCGACCTGATCCCCTGCAAACCTGATCGCTGCAAACCTGATCCCCTGCAAACCTGATCCCTGCAAACCTGATCCCTGCAAACCCGATCCCATACCACGCCAACCCCGTTCAATACCAGCCAAGCTAGCAGCTGCGGGTCTCTACAATCGCCCAATGACCACCAAGCACCTCAAGCCCGCCGACTACCTGACCAAAATTCTCAATGCGCGGGTGTACGACGTGGCGATTGAGTCGGATTTGACGCATGCCAAGGCACTCAGCCGTCGCCTGCACAACACCGTGCTGCTCAAGCGCGAGGACCAACAGGCAGTGTTTAGCTTCAAGCTTCGCGGGGCTTACAACAAGATGGCGCACCTGTCGCCAGAGCAGCTGAAAAAAGGCGTGATCTGCGCATCGGCTGGCAACCATGCCCAAGGCGTGGCGCTGGGCGCGCAAAAACTGGGCACCAAAGCCATCATTGTCATGCCGGTCACCACGCCGCAGCTTAAAGTGGAAGCGGTGAAAAACCTGGGGGGCGAAGTGGTGCTGCATGGCGACAGCTATTCAGACGCTTACGGCCTGGCGCTGGAGATACAGAAGAAGCAGGGGCTTACTTTTATCCACCCCTTTGACGACCCCGACGTGATTGCCGGGCAAGGCACGATTGCCATGGAAATACTGCGCCAGCACCAAGGGCGGCTCGACGCTGTGTTTTTGGCCATCGGCGGCGGTGGGCTGGTCAGTGGTGTGGCCAATTACATCAAAGCGGTGCGGCCAGAGATCAAAATCATTGGCGTGCAGATGAACGACTCCAACGCGATGATGCAATCGGTGGCGGCCAAAAAGCGCGTCACTTTGCACGACGTGGGCTTGTTTTCGGACGGCACGGCCGTCAAGCTGGTGGGCGAGGAGACCTTTCGCATCGCACGCGGCTTGGTGGACGAATTTATCGAGGTGGACACCGACGCGGTGTGCGCGGCCATCAAAGACGTGTTCCAGGACACGCGCAGCATTGTGGAGCCCTCGGGCGCGATGGCGGTGGCCGCCATCAAACAGTATGTGGCCACCCACAAAACCAAAGGCGAGACCTACGCGGCCGTGCTCTGCGGTGCCAATATGAACTTTGACCGCCTGCGCTTTGTGGCCGAGCGGGCCGAGGTGGGCGAGGAGCGCGAGGCGCTGTTTGCCGTAACGGTGCCCGAAGAGCGCGGCAGCTTTAAGCGTTTTTGCGAAACCATTGGCACTTTGCCGCATTTTGGCAATCCTGGCGGCGCGCGCAACGTGACCGAATTTAACTACCGCATCAGCGGCAGCGAGAAAGCCCATGTGTTTGTCGGCCTGACCACCTCAAACAAAGGCGAGAGCGTGAAAATAGCTGCGCACTTGACTAAAAAGGGCTTTGCTACGCTCGATTTAACCCACGACGACTTGGCCAAAGAACACCTGCGCCACATGGTGGGCGGTGCGTCTGCGCTAGCCCATGAAGAGCGCTTGCTGCGTTTCGTGTTCCCCGAGCGGCCCGGCGCGCTGATGAAGTTTTTGTCTGCCATGCGGCCGGGCTGGAACATCAGCTTGTTCCATTACCGAAACCAAGGTGCCGACTACGGGCGCATTCTGGTAGGTATACAGGTGCCCAAAGCAGACGATACGGTTTTTGCCACGTTTTTAAGCACTTTAGGCTACCCTTTTGTGGAAGAAACCAACAATCCTGTTTACCAGTTATTTCTAAAAGCCTAGCGCCGTGGCGATCGCAGAAGCCACACCGTGGGGCGGCCGTGCCAGCCTACAATGGGGTGTGCACCCGGGCAAGGTGCGCACCCCCTTTTTTGACCTCTTTGCAGCGCGACTGCCAAGCGGTGTATATCTGTTGAACGCATGAGTTTTATATCTTCTGGCATAGCGCCCATCACTGACACCGATCAGGATGCCAAATTTGCACAAAAGCTGCAATTTAAAATCGACCACAAAACCAAGCCCCAAGGCTCGCTGGGCCTGCTGGAGGCTTTGGCGCTGCGCTTGGGCTGCATCCAGCGCAGCGATGTGATTATTTTTGAGGCCCCGCAGATCATCGTTTTCGCGGCCGACCACGGCATCGCCGAAGAAGCGGTGTCGGCCTATCCCCAAGCCGTCACGCAGCAAATGGTGGCCAATATGCTGTCGGGCGGCGCAGCGGTGAACGTGTTTGCCCGCCAGCATGGCTTTGCCCTGACGGTGGTGGACGCAGGTGTGGCGGGCGACTTGCCCGACCACGCCAAGCTGATCAGCCGCAAGATAGGCATGGGCACACGCAACGCCTGCTGGACCACCGCCATGTCGATGCAGCAGGGCATCCAGGCCGTCAACGCGGGTATGGAGACCGTGCGCGGCCTGCCGGGCAACGTGGTGGCGCTGGGTGAAATGGGCATTGGCAACACGTCCAGCGCCGCATTGCTGTTTGCCATGCTGTCCAAAATTACCATTGAAGAGGCCGCAGGCCGTGGCACGGGCCTGGACGACAGGCAAATGCAAACCAAGCTCAAAGCTCTGGGCAAAGCCATGCTGCGCCACACCCGCCTGCACGAGCCGATGGACGTGCTGTGCGCAGTAGGCGGCTTTGAGATTGCCATGATGGTGGGCGCCATGCTGGAGGCCGCCCACCAGCGCCGCGTGATTTTGGTGGACGGCTTTATTGCCAGCACCGCAGCTCTGGTGGCCTGCGCGCTGGAGCCGCATGCCTTTGACTACATGGTGTTTTGCCATGTGGGTGCTGAGCACGGCCACCGCGCCCTGCTGGCCCGCCTGGGCGCTACGCCCTTGCTGGACCTGGGCCTGCGTTTGGGCGAGGGCACGGGCGCATTGCTGGCCTGGCCCCTGGTGCAGTCAGCAGCCAAGTTTATCAACGAGATGGCCAGCTTTGAGTCGGCAGGGGTCGCACCCAAGGTCTGACTCTGCGCGGGTGCCACGCTTTTTTAAAGAGTGTTCTGTTTGCAGTGTGTTCGGCATTTTTTACTGGCGGTGCAGTTTTTTACCCGGATTCCCATCACCGGGCGCTTGGCTGCGTGGGTCGGCTTTAGCCCGGCCATGCTGCGCGCCAGTGCCGCGCATTTTGCCGGCGTGGGCTGGATCGTCGGCACGGTGGCCGTGGGCGTGTATGCCTTGGTAGCCAGTGCTTCAAGCTCGGTGTTTGCGCCCCTGGTGGCGGCCTGTTTATGCACTGTAGCCAGCGCCATGCTCACTGGCGGCTTCCATGAAGATGGCCTGGCCGATGTGGCCGATGGCCTGGGCGGCAGCTATGACACAACCCGCGCGCTGGAGATCATGAAAGACTCGCGGGTAGGTGCCTTTGGCGCCTTGGCCTTGGTGCTGGCTTTGGCTACCAAGCTCAGTTTACTGGCCGCGTTGGGCAGCGCCAGTCTGCCCATGGCCTGCATCCTACTACTCTGTGCCCACGTGGTCTCGCGCGCCTGCCCCATGGTGCTGGTATGGCTGCTGCCGCATGTGGGCGATACCGCAACGTCTAAATCCAAGCCCCTGGCTGATCACATCACTGCAGGGGTACTGTGGAGCAATGCCGCATGGTGCTTATTGCTGGTATGGCCGGTAGTGATTGCGCAAGCAGCTAGCATGTTTGTAGCAGGCTGCGTGGCAGCACTGGCCGTGCTGGCATGGATGTGGCGGCTGTTTTCCAAGCGCCTGCAAGGCTTTACCGGGGACTGCCTGGGCGCAACCCAGCAGGTGTGTGAGATCGCGTTTTACGTCGGCGCGCTGCTCGCGCTGGGCCGGGGGTAGGCATGCAGCTGTGGCTGGTTCGGCACGCCCAGCCCTTGGTGGAGCCAGGTATTTGCTACGGGGCGATGGATATCCCGGCGGACCCGCAAGCCACCGCGCTGGCCGCCGCTGAGCTGGCAGCCACGCTGCCCACAGGGTTGCGCATACACCACTCCCCGCTACAAAGATGTGAGCTGCTTGCGCAACATTTGTGCAGACTACGGCCTGATTTGACACTGAAACCCGTGCCAGACCTGCGAGAAATGGATTTTGGTGCCTGGGAAGGCCAGCGCTGGGACTCCATTGCCGCCCAAGAGCTTCAAAACTGGACGGATAATTTTGCACGCTACCGCTGCGGTGACACCGGGGAGAGTACCTTGCAACTCATGCAACGCGTGCACAGCGTTTTGAAAGCCTGCCTTCAACCAAGCGAGCTGCTACAGCCAGACACCCCCACCGTGTGGATCACCCATGCCGGTGTGATGCGCGCCGCAGACTGGCTGCACCAGCGCGGCCTGGCTACTCTTGGCGCCCACCCTCTCTGCCTGCGCGCTGCCGAATGGCCCCGGCGCGCGCTGGGCTTTGGCCAAGTGCAGAAGCTGGATTGGCCGGATCTGGCGCGCCAGCAGGCGGCACCAGGCCCATAGTTCTGGACGTGTCCAAGGGGTTCGCAGGCGCTGAAGGGACAATCGGAGGCGGCGTATAGGCAGGCACCACTGGTGGCGGCGCGATGGGCGGTGCCATGCCCACTGAGGCACCGGCTTGTTTGGGTAAATCCAGGGTGACCGCTGTCGCTGCCTGCATATTGGCTGCCAACAGCACCTGACGGGTTTGCACCGATTTCAGCACCACCCCGTCGGCGACTTGCGCGCCAACACGGTAGGGTTTAGCCGGTTTGCTGTCCACCCCGATCAAGGCCAGGCTATCGCGGCCAGACTTGCCCATCACCACGCCTGTTAACACGAACCGTGACGCATTGATACCACCAGCTACCACCACCTCGGGAACCCCCGCGTCGTTGGCGGCAACGCCCCCGCCCAAGCCCCGGGCCAAAGCGCTGGTGTCCACCCCGGCCGCAGGTGCCTGGGCCACCACAGCAGCGTTGGCAGGCGTAGCGGTGCCCTGCACAAACTTCAGTGCCCAGTACACACCGCTGGCGGCAGCCACCAGCCAGATAAAAA
Source organism: Polaromonas sp. (assembly GCA_043772355.1). GTDB lineage: Bacteria > Pseudomonadota > Gammaproteobacteria > Burkholderiales > Burkholderiaceae_C > JAAFIP01. Next base: position 4,387 of record JAYVGI010000079.1, on the reverse strand, counting down.
ATGTTGCTAACCGTAATGTCCAATTCTGTCGCATTCGCATATTATGATGTCTTTATGACCCAACTTACCCACGCCCCCCTCCAAACCTTGCGCAGCGCCGTACAGCGCGGCTTTACCTTAATTGAACTCATGGTGGTTTTAGTCATCATAGGGGTACTGGCGGCATTGATCGTGCCCAACGTGCTGGACCGCGCCGACGACGCACGCGGCACCGCCGCCAAAACCGACATCACCAACGTCATGCAAGCTTTGAAACTGTACAAACTGGATAACCAACGCTTTCCCAGCGCCGAGCAAGGCCTGCAAGCGCTGGTGGCCAAGCCTACAGCGGGCGTTGTGCCAGGCAACTGGAAGCCGTACTTGGAAAAGCTGCCCAACGACCCCTGGGGCCGCCCCTACCAGTACCTCAACCCCGGTATCAAAGGCGAGATAGATGTGATGTCCTTCGGTGCAGACGGCCAGGCCGGCGGCGAGGGCAAAAATGCTGATATCGGCAGCTGGTAGCTATATAACCCCCACGCTTGCCACTGCGTGTGCTGCGCTGCCCCCCGAGGGGGCTCTCCTTGCTTGGGGCGGCCCGGCGCTGCGTCGTATAACCCCCACGCTTGCCACTGCGTGTGCTGCGCCTAAGTTAAATCGTGGTTTCACTTTGCTGGAACTGTTGGTGGTGATTGCCATCATTGCGATTGCATCGGCGGGGGCCACGTTGGCTTTGCGCGACAGCAATGCTACGGCTTTGGAGCGGGAGGCGCAGCGGCTGGCGGCGGTATTGGAGGCGGGGCGCAGCCTGTCGCGCACCACCGGGCTGGCTGTGCGCTGGCTGCCGGAGGTGGAAGGCTTTACCCTGGTGACCAAGGACACGCAAGACGATGCCCCGCTGCAAGCCTGGCTCACCCCGGGCACGTCGGCGCAAACCAATAGCACCCGCACTTTTGTGCTGCTAGGGCCCGAACCGATTATTCCTGCGCAGGCGATTACCCTGCGTTTGGAAGATCGCCGGGTAAAAATAAGCACCGACGGTTTGCGTCCGTTCCGTATAGAGAGCGCTACCCCATGATGCTGCCAGCATGTTGGCAGCGCAGGGCAGCACAGGGCATGCGGGGCTTTACCTTGATTGAAATCATGGTCTCCCTGGCCATTGTGTCGATTGCGCTGCTGGCGGGCTCGCAGGCCGTCAACGCGCTGGCGCGCGGCGCGCAGCGGCAAAGCGATGTGCTGCTGGCCCAACTGTGCGCGGAAAACGGGCTGATCAAAATGCGCCTGTCCAAGCAAATGCCCAGCGTGGGCGACAGTGTTGCCACCTGCGACCAAGCAGGCAAAGCGTTCACCGTGAATATGCAAGTGCGGCCCACGCCCAACCCCAGTTTTCGCCGGGTCGAGGCCAAAGTGCTGGACGACGGCGTGCCGGTTTTGAACATCTCCACCATCGTCAGCCGGTACTGAGCATGCGCACACTGCCACGCCAAATGCCACATCACCGCGCCCAGGGCTTTACGCTGATAGAGCTGATGGTGTCGATCTTCATCATGTCCCTGCTGGCCTTGATGAGCTGGCGCGGCATGGACGGCATGGCCCGGGCGCAAGAGAGCAGCAGGGAGCGCGCCGATGCCGTCGCCACCATGCAAACGGCGCTGTCGCAATGGCAGTCTGACCTGGACCATATGCTGCCCGCGTACAACAGCACTGCGGTCGACTACGATGGCCGCGTGCTGCGGATCGTGCGCTTCTACGGCGCTACAGAGCTGCGCGTGGTGGCATGGGGGCGGCGCATTATCGATGGGCAAAACCGGTGGCTGCGCTGGCAGTCCGATCCGGTTTCTAGCCGCGCAGAGCTTGAGGCCACCCTGCTGCAGGCCGCCCAATGGGGCGTCAGACCTACCGATGCCCAGGTTCAACGCGAAGTGTCCTTGGCCAGCATCGATGACCTGCAGATTTTTTACTACCGCAACGACGCCTGGACTAACCCTTTGTCCAACGCGACCAGCGGGGCGCCGCCGCCTCCGATCTCGCCCGGGGTTGTCCCGATTCCAGGTGTGGTGCCAGCCGGTAATCCGCCGCCGGACGGTATTCGCCTGGTGCTCAAACTATCGAGCGGCCAAGCCTTGGCAGGCACCCTGGTTCGCGACTGGGTACAGCCCACCATAGGCGGGGGTAAATCGTGAGGCAGCAAAGGCAAACCGGTGCTGCCCTGCTGGCGGCCATGCTCACCGTCACCTTGGTGGCCAGCTTTGCAGCGGCCGCTGCGTGGCAGCAGTGGCGCGCGGTCGAGATTGAGGCGGCCGAGCGCGCCCGTGCGCAGGCCAGCTGGATCTTGGTGGGCGCGCTGGACTGGTCGCGCTTGATCTTGCGCGAGGACTGCCGCCCCTGCGGAGCTGACCACTTGGCCGAGCCTTGGGCCGTACCCTTGCAAGAGGCGCGCTTGTCGAGCTTTTTGGCGGCGGACAAAAACAACACCGCCCTGTCCTCAGGCGAAGACGATGTCGAGCTGTTTTTATCGGGCCAGATTGTCGATATGCAGTCGCGCTTGAATGTCCTTAACTTGGTGGACAACGGCAAACGCTCTGACCCAGATTTCGCCAGCTTTGCCAAGCTGTTCGAGCTGCTGAACCTGGACCAGATCGAGCTGGTGCGCGTGATAGAAAACCTGCGCTTGGCCAGCGATAAAAGTCCCGACAATCTCGCCGCGCAACAGGCCCCGATCAAGCCCCAGCGCGTGGAGCAATTGATCTGGCTGGGCCTGTCGCCCACCAGTCTGGAGCAACTCAAACCATTCATCACCGTCTTGCCTACCCGCACGCCCGTGAACATTAACACCGCACCCGCAGAGGTGCTGTACGCCAGCCTGCCGGCTTTGGAGCTGGCTGGCGCTCGGCTGATGGAAACCAAACGGGCGCAACAGCATTTTCGCACCGTGGCTGAAGCCGGTGTCTTGGTACCCGCCGTCGCCAGCCAGCTCAACGCAGGACACCACAGCATTGCCAGCCGTTACTTCGAGGTGCGTGGGCGCTTGCGCCTGGCAGACACCGTCGTTCAAGAGCGTTCGTTGGTCGAGCGCAACGGCCTGGACGTGAAAACCCTATGGCGAGAAAGGGCCGCTTTACCCAAATTGGAGGGCTCAGCCTCTCTACAATGACGGTACACCCCCTATGAGCACCTTAATTGTCACCCTCTGCCCGCCCGGAACCTCCGGCGAGCTGGCATATTGCCTGGCCAGCAACGCGCAAACCATCACCACCCACGGCAGTGCCGCACTGGCCTTGCTGCCGCGTGCGGACGACACCGTCTTGCTGTTGCCCAGCAGCGCCGTGTCCTGGCACAGCGTGAGCCTACCCAAGCTTTCGCGTTCCACCTCTGCACAAAAAATGCGCGCCGTGATCGACGGTATGCTGGAAGAGCAACTGCTCGACGAGCCTGCGGCACTGCATATTGCGCCCTACCATCCCGCGGCCAGCGCAGACAACATCACTTGGCTGGCGGTGTGCGACAAAGCCTGGCTGGCCCAGCAGTTGCAAGACATTCGCTCCGCCGGGCACCGCATCAGCCGCATCGTGCCGCAGTCGTTCCCCCTGCCTGCGGGCGCAGCCCACGACCATGCGGGTCGCGTCCACATCAGCGGCACACCCGAAACCGCCACCCTCACACTGACCGATGCCTCCGGCATACTGACACTGCCCCTGGCCCATGCCCGCGCCGCATGGCCCGCACTGGCGGGCGATAGTGTGCTGCACGTCACCGCCGAGCCCGCAGTGGCGGCGCTGGCAGAGTCCACCCTCAACACCAAAGTATCCATTGTGCAAAGCGCCCAGCAAGCCCTGCAGGCCATGCTGGACGCACGCACCTACGGAGTCGATCTGGCCCAAGGCGAGATGGCGGTGGTGGGCAGTGGCCGCTGGCTACAGCAAGTCGGTGGCGTACTGCGCGACCTGGCGGCAGCCCCTGCCTGGCGCACGGCACGTATCGGCTTCGCCTTGCTCTTGGTAGCTAACCTCATCGGCCTGAACGCCTGGGCCTGGAAAGAGCGCAGCGCGCTGGTGGCCAAGCGCCAGCTCAGCACGCAAATGCTCACCCAAACCTTTCCCCAAGTCAAAGTGGTGGTGGACGCACCCGTGCAAATGCAGCGCGAGCTGAGCGCGCTGCGCCAAGCCAGTGGTGCGCTGGGCAGCCGTGATTTGGAGAGCATGTACGCCCGTTTTGCCGCGCTGGCCGCTGTGACTGCGGCCCCCAGTGCGATTGATTTTGCGGCGGGCGAACTGAGCATCAAAGGCTCGGGCATCGCCCCATCCCAGCTCTCGGCCCTGCAAGACAAACTGCAAAGCGCAGGTCTGAGCGCGCGCAGCGAAGCCGACCGTGTGGTGGTCAGCGAGCTGGTGACCAACCGCAGTGGAGG
>JAYVGI010000078.1:0-10398 GCA_043772355.1 Polaromonas sp. | reverse complement strand
ACCGTGGGTTGCGGCATCTGCAAACGCTCAGGCAAAAGGACAGGCTGATTTGATTCTGTTGGAGAGAGGTTTCTTGAAGCGCAAGAAACCCACCGAAGGGGCAAGCGCTACATCGCCAGCGTGAATCTCTCAGGTAAAGCGGACAACAGGGTTCCCGTCGCAGTCCAATCGTGGCCTGCGACACCATTGGAGCCCTGCCATTTATGTCTGTTGATACCTCACTACTGACTACCCCCCTGAACGCTTTGCACCTGGAACTGGGTGCCAAGATGGTGCCCTTTGCGGGCTATAGCATGCCGGTGCAATACCCTGCGGGGCTGATGGCCGAGCATGTGCATACGCGCACGGCTGCGGGGCTGTTTGATGTCTCGCACATGGGGCAACTTATTTTGCGCGGGGCAGATGCTGCTGCGGCGTTTGAATCGCTGATGCCTGTGGACGTGATCGACTTGGCGGTGGGTAAGCAGCGCTACGGATTGCTCACTACCGACGAAGGCGGGATTATTGACGACTTGATGTTTGTCAATATAGGAGGGGATGATACGAGCGCCGACGGGCCGCCCTTAGGCGCAAAAACCCCTTTGGGGGGCAGCGACCCCCACGCAGTGGGGGAGCGTGGGGGCGATATCTTTGTCATCGTCAATGGCGCTTGCAAGGCTGGCGACATTGCGCACATGCAGGCCAAGATCGGCAAGCGCTGCGACATCACCCCCCTGCCCTCGCACGGCCTGCTGGCGCTGCAAGGCCCACTGGCCGTCAACGCCCTGCAACGCGTGGTGCCTGGTGTAGATAAATTGGTGTTCATGACAGGCGCTGCTTTCCGCTGGAAAGATGCAGATCTGTTCATCACCCGCAGCGGCTATACCGGTGAAGACGGTTTTGAAATCTCCGTCCCCGGTAGCAGCGCCGAGGCCTTGGCACGCGTCCTGCTCGCGCAAAGCGAGGTCAAACCCGTTGGCTTGGGCGCACGCAACTCGCTGCGCCTGGAGGCCGGGCTGTGCCTGTACGGCCAAGACATCGACACGACGACCAACCCCGTAGAGGCAGGCTTGACTTGGGCCATCCAGAAGGTGCGACGCAGTGGCGGTGCACGCCAAGGCGGCTTTCCGGGCACTAACAAAATAATAGCTGCTTGCGCAGACTCTACGGGCGTTGTTGCCCTAAAACCCTTACGAAAACGTGTTGGACTGATAGCCCAGGAGCGCGTCCCCGTGCGTGAAGGCGTTGACCTGTGCACGCCTGATGGCAAGCCAGTCGGCAAGGTCACCAGCGGCCTGCTCTCCCCCACCCTCAACGTACCGATTGCCATGGGCTATGTGCCCACCGAGCTGTCCACCAACGGCACGCTGCTACACGCCATGGTGCGCGGCAAGAGCGTGCCCATGGTGGTGAGCAGCATGCCCTTCGTGCCCAACCGTTACTATCGTGGCCCGGCTGCGTGAACGCGAGTCCATCTGTTTTCGCATCCCGATAAACTTCATCTGACCCCATTTAAAAAAGGAAACACACCATGAGCAGAAAATACACCGAAGACCACGAATGGCTGGACATTACGGGCGATAGCGCCACTGTCGGCATCACCCACCATGCGCAGGACGCGCTGGGGGATGTGGTGTTTGTGGACTTGCCTGAAGTGGGCAAAACATTTGCACAGAAAGACGTAGCGGGCGTGGTCGAATCCGTCAAGGCGGCGGCGGATGTGTACATGCCCCTGAGCGGCACCATCACCGAAGTCAACGAAGCCCTGCGCGCCGATCCGGCATTGGCCAACTCTGACCCGCAGGGCGCGGGCTGGTTCTTCAAAGTCAAGCTGTCGGATGTATCGCAGATAGCGGCGTTGATGGACGAGACGGGCTATAGCGCGTTTGAAAAGAACGCTTGATAAGACTTTGAATACCGGACGCAGAGGACGCGAAAGTTACGCAAAGGACGCAAAAAAGAGAAAAAAAGGAAAAGAAAAAAATTGCTCAAGCCAAAAACCTACTTGATAAAAATTGAATCTTTTTGGTTTTCCTTTTGCATCCTCTGCGTAGATTTTGCGTCCTCTGCGTCCTGTCTTTTTTATTTTGGAAGCACCCACCATGTTGATGCAATCCGCCCCACCCTTAAGTGACCTGGAAAACGCCAGCGAGTTCATCGCACGCCATATCGGTATTGACGATGCGGCAGAGCAGCACATGCTGAGCGTGGTAGGTGCAGCATCCAGGCGCGCATTGATAGAAGCCATCGTGCCGCGCAGCATCGCGCGCAGCACCGCCATGGTGTTGCCCGAGCCGATTGCCGAGGCGGCTGCGCTGGCCGAGATGAAAGCCATTGCATCCCAAAACAAAGTCTTCAAAAGCCATATCGGCCAAGGCTATTACCCCTGCCACACCCCTGGCGTGATCTTGCGCAACATTTTGGAAAACCCTGCTTGGTACACCGCCTACACGCCCTACCAGGCTGAAATTAGCCAAGGCCGCATGGAGGCGCTGATCAACTTTCAAACCATGGTCTGCGACCTGACGGCCATGCCGATCGCCAACGCGTCGATGCTGGACGAAGCCACGGCCGCCGCCGAGGCGATGACACTGGCCAAGCGCAGTGTGAAGGCCAAGGGCAACGCCTTCATCGTCAGCGGCGACACGCATCCGCAAATCATCGAAGTCATCCAGACCCGTGCGCAACCCTTGGGCCTGGAGGTCAAGATCGCCATGTCGGGCGGGGAATGGCAGGCCATGCTGGCAGGCGACGACTACTTCGCCGCGCTGGCGCAGTACCCAACCTCCAGCGGTTGGCTGCAAGACTGGAGCGCTGATGCCGCCACGGTGCATAGCAAGCACGCGGCCTTTGTAGTCTGCGCCGATCTGCTCTCACTCACCCTGCTTAAAGCGCCGGGCGAGATGGGGGCTGACATTGTGGTGGGCAACTCGCAGCGCTTTGGCATGCCGCTGTGCAACGGCGGGCCGCATGCGGCCTTCCTCGCTTGCAAAGACGAGTTCAAACGCTCCATGCCCGGTCGCCTGGTGGGTGTGAGTGTGGACACGCATGGCAACCCGGCCTACCGCCTGGCGCTGCAAACCCGCGAGCAACACATCCGCCGCGAAAAAGCCACCTCCAACATTTGCACCGCGCAGGTGCTGCCCGCCGTCGTCGCCAGCATGTACGCGGTGTACCACGGCCCGCAAGGCCTCAAGCGCATCGCACTGCGCGTAGCCAGCTACACCGCCATTTTGGCTAGCGGCTTGCAGTCACTGGGCTACACAGTGGCAGGCGCTACTGCGTTTGACACCATCACGGTTTTAGCTAAGGATGCTTCACTTTCAATAGCGAATAAGGCAATAAAGTCGCTGGCTAACCTCCAATTATTTCCGCAATTTGAGTCTCACCAACTGATTGGCATCTCGTTAGACGAGACCACTACGCGCGCGGACATTGAGCAACTGTGGAGCATCTTTGCGTCCGTGCGGCCAGCCAGCACTGCAAGCCTGTCTTCTTCACCCTCTTGCGCTCGAGGCGCTACCCCTTTCGCTCGAACCGCTACCTCGTCCGTTCTAGCCACCACCTCCTCCGTTCATCCTGAGCCTGTCGAAGGGCTCGCGAACCCGCAGGCAAGCTCAGGGCGAGCGGCGTTGTGGGCGCAGTTTGAAAAAGGCATCGAACCCCTCATCCCAGTTGAACTGCGCCGCACGTCCAAGTACCTCACCCACCCGGTCTTCAACACCCACCACAGTGAAACCGCCATGCTGCGCTACATACGCGCACTCAGCGACAAAGACCTGGCGCTAGACCGCACCATGATCCCGCTGGGCAGTTGCACCATGAAGCTCAACGCCACCAGCGAGATGATCCCCATCACCTGGCCCGAGTTTGCCAACATCCACCCCTTTTGCCCCGCCGATCAACGCGAAGGCTACAAGCTGTTGGACGAACAACTGCGCGCCTGGCTGTGCCAAGCCACCGGCTACGCAGGCATCAGCCTGCAACCCAACGCGGGCAGCCAAGGCGAATACGCGGGCCTGCTGGTCATCAAGGCCTACCACGCCGCGCACGGCCAGGCGCACCGCAACATCTGCCTTATCCCCAGCAGCGCCCACGGCACCAACCCCGCCAGCGCGCAGATGGTAGGCATGACGGTGGTGGTCACCGCCTGCGATGCGATGGGCAATGTAGACATGGCAGACATGCAAGCCAAGTGCGAGCAACACAGTGCCCACCTGGCCGCCGTGATGATCACCTACCCCAGCACCCACGGCGTGTTTGAAACCCGCGTCAAAGAACTCTGCGCCCTGGTGCACCAGCACGGCGGCCGCGTGTACGTGGACGGTGCCAACATGAACGCCCTGGTCGGCGTGGCCGCGCCCGGCGAGTTTGGCGGCGACGTGTCGCATTTAAATCTGCACAAAACCTTCTGCATCCCCCACGGCGGCGGCGGCCCCGGTGTAGGCCCCGTGTGCGTGGTGGCAGACCTGGTGCCCTACCTCCCCGGCCATGCCACAGGCGATGCAGCCAGCCCTGCGGGTAAAAACGCTGGCGTGACATCTTCACTCCCTCTCCCTCCGGGAGAGGGCCGGGGTGAGGGCCAGCGCGTAGGTGCCATCATGAGCGCCGCCGGGCCGTCCCAAGGCGCGAAGGCCCCCTCGGGGGGCAGCGCAGCACACGCAGTGGCAAGCGTGGGGGCGATTTCAGCAGCCCCTTTGGGCAACGCAGCAGTATTGCCCATCAGCTGGATGTACTGCCGCATGATGGGCGCACACGGCCTGCAACAAGCCACCGAGGTCGCCATCCTCAGCGCCAACTACATCAGCAAACGCCTGGCCCCGCACTACCCCACCCTCTACGCCAGCCAACAAGGCTACGTAGCCCACGAATGCATCCTGGACGTGCGCCCACTCAAAGACAGCACCGGCGTAACCGCCGAAGACATCGCCAAGCGCCTGATCGACTACGGCTTTCACGCCCCCACCCTCAGCTTCCCCGTGCCCGGCACCCTGATGGTAGAGCCCACCGAGAGCGAACACCTGGAAGAACTAGACCGCTTCATCCACGCCATGATCGCCATCCGCGCCGAGATAGCGCAAATAGAAAACGGCACCTGGCCGCAGGACGACAACCCGCTCAAACACGCACCCCACACCGCCGTGAGTTTGATCAAAGGCGAGTGGCCCCACCCCTACTCGCGCGAGGTAGGCGCAGCCACTTTAAGCAAAACCCAACACGCCAAGTACTGGCCGCCCGTGGGGCGGCTGGACAACGTGTACGGTGATCGCAATTTGATGTGTTCTTGCATACCGGTGAGTGATTACGCGTGAATACGGCCTGCAGTCCAATAAAATATGGCGTAAGCAGCTACTAAATTACTAGCAATAGTGAGCTGGCAAGCGGCAATGGAGGAAGTTGTGCTGCAAAAATTCTGAGAAAAAACGCGAGTAGCTCGGTAGCGATCTTAAGACCGTGAGCGCGCCTTTCTCAGAATTTTTCATCCCAACCACACTCCATCACCGCTGAACTGGCCGCATTGTGCGCTAGTGCGGCATAAAACCAATGCGCCCCTGCAAGTCCGAGCCAACGACCATCAGGGATATCAAATCTCTGGATTCAAGGCTCCATTAAGTGCATTTGCGATAGCTTCGGATCGCATTTTAATGAAAAGCTCGTAATCATTCTCCGCAATGCCGAAGGCATTTGAGTTATTGATAAGATGAGAGCGAAGCGAGGATGACAACTTTGAATTGCTGCTTTTGAACTCATCAACATAATTACTTGGTGCCTTCGCTTTAATCTTATTGTTGGAAGCTGCATCTATGAGAGTTATGTTGGCAATCAAGTTTGACTCTAATGCAGGGTAATGCTTGGCAACATATGCCTTGGGGAAGAAATGATGATAATTTCTACTTGAAGCAATCTTTAGATTTGAGTTATCAAGTATCACATCACTATCATCATCAAGATTCCGGGGTTTATGCGAGGCAAACAAGCAAAGAATCGCCTTCACATAAGCATTACCGGCAGAGAACCAAGCACTGGCAATGTCGTCGCTGGAAACATTAAGCTCATCTACGGAATATTTGGGCATTTTCTCTTTAAGAATCAGACGCATCCTCTTAAGGTCTTCATCAATTTTTGTTTCAGTCGAACCGCTATAGCGCCCGTTTAGAGCAACCCAATAGAAAAACTGTTCAAGCAATTTTGCTTGGGCTTCTGATGGTCTCTTGTTGCTGTTTTTGTGAAAAAAGTATGTGAAAGGAACCAACAACGACGCATAAGGAAGCAGTTGCGATACTGGGACACGCATTTTGGTTCTAATGAAATTCACCGCTGAAAACATGGAAGACACCATAGGCTCCCAATTGGCGATGAATTTTTCCCTACGAATCTTCAAAATATCCTTTGCCCTAATACTATCAACTGTGATTGCAGCCAATGCTTGAAGAACCGTTGCGGCCGGAATAGTGTCAAATTTTGCCTTTGCTAGGCTATCGTCACCGTCATCGATTCCATTTAACAATTCATCATATTTCAAAGCTAGATCAAACCCCTTTGCTTCGTCAAAGGTCATAGCAACCATGATTTCAAAAAGTGTTAACGGCTTGCCACCCGTATTGATCCGCGAGAAGACATCGCACGCAATGTCTATCGGATAGTCTTTGATCGTGACGGTTGGGAAATCGTAGGTGGTCAGCTTGGTTTTGTATTCTTCAACGAGATCAGCCTTATCTGCACCAACTTGCTTGAACAACTCACCCATCTTGCGTGTAAGAAGGTCATGCACAGAAATGTATACCTTTCCCTCTTCCTTTTGACTGGTAACGATTTGCTCATCGTTTACCGAGTCATAATCCAAATTCACATAAATGTCTTTATAGTCTATTTCTTTTCCATCTTTGGAAATTCGGATGCCTTTACGGATCGCATAAAGAGATGTTATCCGTTGCTGACCATCCAATATGTATTGGGCATAGTCTCCCTTCGGAGTTTCTGGCAACGGGTGATTGCCAATATCCTTCACGGATCGAAGCGCCTCTCTTGTCTTCCAGAAAATGAAGGTTCCAATGGGGTAGCCCTTCAGAATGCTATCAATTAGCCTTGCGCTTTGTTCTTTATCCCAAACGAATTCACGCTGGAACATCGGCAATTTGGTTTGGCCAGAATCAATCTCTAAAAATAGAGCTTCATATTTTTTGTTAGCATTTTCTGGTCGAAGCAGAACAACAGCCTCATCATTGGCAAATTTATTATCAGCTGTCACAATTTATATTCATTTTTTGATTGAATTTTACCCATTTGCATAGGTAACTTAGATAAGTTTCATCTCACAATCCGTGGTCGGTTTTCTCGATCCGACAAAAGCCATTTCTTCCAAGCATGCGTTTTGCAATTTTGCTATTTATTATATGATTTTTTGCATTAGGCTTTATGCGTTTATTGGTGAATTTTCAATTGCCAATCTGTAGCCCATACGCTACAATCGCTCCATGCGTGTCGAAAAAACCGACTATTACAACGACTGGATTGACGATCTCAAAGACCGTACCGCTAGGGCGCGTATCTTGGTTCGCGTAGATCGGTTGATACATGGCAACCCGGGCCAGCATAGAGACCTGACCGATGGCGTATCCGAGCTGAAGATTGACTTTGGGCCGGGCTACCGTGTTTACTACACAAAACGGGGAAGCAAGATTTTGCTGCTGCTGGCTGGTGGAGATAAAGCTACGCAGCAAAAAGACAATCAATTGGCCATCCAACTGGCGAAGAACTTTCAGGAGTAAGCCACCATGCTAAAGATTGCACCCAAAAAACAGGCCAAAACCCAAACATCGGCCTACGATGTTGCCCAGCACCTGCGTACCCCCGAAGAGATGGCGGCTTATCTCGACGCTTGGCTTGAAGAAGCACCCGATGACGCAGCTGGTATTGCCAGAGCGCTGGGGGATATTGCGCGGGCGAAGGGCATGACCCAAGTGGCCAAGGATGCTGGATTGAGCCGAGAAAGTCTGTATCGGGCGCTGAGCACCGACGGGAACCCCAGCTTTGCTACTGTGCTCAAAGTGGCACGGGCTCTGGGTATGAAATTGCATGCTGAAGCGGCCTGAGGTGGTTGCGATTACCAATCTGCTGCGAGTACGTGGTTGCCGGATATGTTATTTTTTACCGTATGTCGCGTCATGGTCTGGCTGTACAGTTTGAAAGCGCATGAAGTCGCCTTCGCGAATAGCCGTTGCACGCCGGGATTGTGTGATGCGCAGCGAATACAGCGCGTCGATGCCTTTTACAGGCTTCACGCTGGTGATCTTTTCCCACTTTAAGCCGGGGTCTCTGTAGACCTGGTCCCAGTCTAATTGCAGCAGTTTTTTAAGCGTGTCGAGCACGCGGTTTCTCTCGGCTTTATCCAGCGCTAGCCAATTTTTTTGAAACTCTGGGTTGTTGAGGTCGAGTTTGACGGGCTGGCTTGGTGGGTTGTTGGCCATGGTCTATTCCATCGAGAAGCGCATTCAGATCGGTTTCTTGTGGCTTGTTCTTTGCCGTCCATTCCATGGCGGCTTGCAAAGATGCGGCGGCTTGGGGTTCGTGCAACCAACGTTCATTTTCGGGAATGACGATGGCGGTACGGACGAGCCAAACGCCTGGCTCACGCTCTTCAACTAGAACCTGACGGCCTGCATAGTCTTTGCCTAATGAAATCTGCCCATTGGCACCGATGACCTTTACGCTGGTTTTTGTTTCAATTGCTAGAGTGCTCATGTCTTTATCTACCTTGTAGAAACCCCCGATTCATATTAGGATTTAACATTATTTTGTGCATTCCTAATTTAGTGCCGCACGAATTAATTATACCCCACCCTAACATCGAGGTATTGATGGCACTGAGGTTTAGATCATTGCGTCAAGCAGTCGATATACGCTGAATAGCTGTAGCTTCGGTTTTTCTTTTGCCCCGTTTGCTCCCTGACGATGCCCAAACTCTCTAGCACCTTCACGGCGGCGGTCGCGGTGGGTGAGGTGGTTGCCAGTTTTTGCCGCACCTGCTCAATCGTAAAACGCGGCATCATGGGCAGCAGTTCTAACAAGCGGTAGCTCGCTGGCGTGGCTTTGGGTGCGGCCACCAAGCGGCGGCGGTCGGCGGTTAGCAAGCTGGCTATCGCCACGATGTTGCGCTCGGCTTCCAGGGCCGCCTGCGCAACTCCTTCCAAAAAGAAAACAACCCAGCCTTCCCAATCACCTTCAGTGCGCACATTGGACAGGTAACGGTAGTACGCCATTTGGTGCTGCTTGAGGTAACCGCTTAAATACAGCAGCGGCTCTGGCAGCAACTGCCAATGCTCCAGCAGCGCCGCAATCAGTAAACGCCCAATGCGACCGTTGCCATCCAAAAACGGATGAATGGTTTCAAACTGCACGTGTATGAGTGCTATTTTTACCAAGGGCGGCAGCTCTGCAGGCGCTTGGTGGATGAACTGTTCCAGCGCCGCCAGCAGCTCGGGCACTTGCTGCGCGGGTGGCGGCACAAACACTGCGTTGCCAGGCCGCGTGCCGCCAATCCAGTTTTGAGAGCGACGCAGCTCACCTGGCTGCTTGCCCGTGCCGCGCGTGCCATCTAGTAGCAAGCGGTGGACTTCGCACAACAAGCGCACACTGAGAGGCAGGCCAGTGGGGCTCCGCAGATTGTCTTGCACCAGTTGATAGGCGCGCAAATAGTTCGTCACCTCTTGCACGTCGTCTTGGTTGCTGATGGCAAAGCCTGCCTCTTCATTGAGTAAATCCACCAGCGTGGCCTGCGTGCCTTCTATTTGGGATGTGAGCAAGGCCTCTTTGCGGATGGCGCTGTAAAGCAGCCAGTCTACCGATGGCACCAAACCCGATACCCCAGCCAAGCGTGCCAGCGCCAACTCTGCATGGTGATTGGCAGCAGCTAAGGTAGCCACATCCAAAGCGGGGTTACGCGGTGGCAAGCCATGCGGCACAAATGCACGCACAGGCTCACCCAAAGTGGTTGACGTGACGTAAGTGCCAGTGCTGCGCATGGTTTAACGGGTGCTTTAATAAAGGAGGTTTATATTAAAGCATTCTTTCATTTGTGGCAAGACATTGAAAGAACGCTTTCATAGCTTGGGGCTATTTGTCATGAAAGCATGGCTCTATGTGATTTGTAGTGGCTGGGCAGCGGGCTGGATCTGAAGCGCTTGGTTTGTGTACGGGAGTCAGGCCGGCGGTGCCACTTCAGCGACGCGGCTGCCCCCCGCTGCCCGAGCGTCACCCGTACAGACTTCGCAGCGCCGGCCAGCAAGCGGGCTACCTGGAAATACACGCACTCATTAAATAGTAGCACGCCGTCTATGCAGGCCAGTGGGGTACACAGGATAAGTTCAATAATGGGGCGGTTTACAGCATCAGCGGCGCTCCAAGGCGTTTTAGCCGCCA
>JAYVGI010000077.1:0-2833 GCA_043772355.1 Polaromonas sp. | reverse complement strand
TACTCGCGGTTCCCTCATTAGCCCCTGACCTGGCGAAAATCTTGCTCAAATATCGCCGTTGTGACCCATCGCCTGAGACTGAGCGGATGATAGCTTGATAGGGGATGGGGAACTTGGCACTGTCCAGTGAAATACAGTGGGTCGGGGAAATTGGTTTTTGGCGTTGGGCACAGAGCATTGGGCGCTAGTCAGAGGGCAGAGGGTGTTTGTACGCCCTGGCGCTTGGTTTGGACGGCTACGCGGCTGTCCCCCGTGGCGGCTCATGGCCGCCTACTCCTTGTATGCTCCTTTATGCCGCTACGCCGTCCAAGCCAAGCACCAGGGCAGCGAGCATGGTGGGTGTGCGACGGTGCAGGACCTGGTCTCGTACAAAAGCCAAGCGCCTGGAAACACACTCTCCCAGCCCAACCGTCAAGCCACAAAGCGGTAAAAAAACATACCATCACGAACCGGATGATCGTGCGTCACATGTTCTATCAGGTTAAAGCCATGCAGGCGGTTCAGCGTAATTTCTGCATCATGCCTGGCCACTTTTTGTGTGGTGTGTACCCAGTCCACCGCCTCTGAACCAATGAAACACTGGGCATAAGTTTTGCCGTGGTAGAGGCGGTCGCGCACTGCTACCCCTGCCTTGGACGACAGCAGCCGCAGCAATACGCCAGGGTTAATGCGCTCTACTGCGGTGGACACGGCAGTACGGTAAAAGAAAGCTTCATTGGCGAAAGCGTGCTCATGCGCCACATGGTGCAACATGCCCAGCGCTTGCAATGCAGCGCCCAGCGCAACCGCTGGGTCGGTGGGCAGTGCGTATTGTTTGCATAACCAAGCCACCGCCTCTGTGCCCACAAAGCAGCTGGGATAGGATGTGAGGTGGTAGCTCCGGTTCAGCGCTTTCACATTGCTGGTCAGGGCAGCGCACAAGGCCTCAGCAGATAGGCCCGTGGCTTTGCGAATCACTCCGCGTGGCGAAGTGGCATCAGGCTTGATCTGCATCGCGCTGAAGTAGCGCGCCAGAGCGTCGCTTTGCAGAGGCTGCGCACCCGTGAGGCTTGCTACCCAGTCCAGCACCTGGTGTGACTCCGAGCCCAAACTCACCGAGTCCAACTGGGCTACCAGGTCTGCAAAACCCAGTGCTTGCACCCAAGCGCGGTCAGCAGCCCACAGGCCATGCTGTGGCCGGGTAAGCAGCGTGCGCTGGCGTGCCTCTGGGCTGGGCAGCAGCGCAGCCAAAGCCACGGGCTGGGCAGCCGCATGGCGCACCCCTGCCAGGTCGATGACGGCCACAGTGTGCGAGTCTGCACGCAGCGTGTGCGCCAGCTGTTCTAGCTCCGCGTGGCTGGGCAAAATGTCTTGCGGCACCACATGCATGGCCATTAGCGCCGCGCGCACGGCGTTGCGCGCCTCGCCAGGGGGCATACACAGCAAAGCGGTAGGGGTGTTAGTTTGGCGCATGGACAGTCTCCGGCAGGATCTTGCAGGTGTGCAGTACCCCAGGCCGTTGGGTGTGCACGGTTTTTACGTCGTCAAGCCTTAGGTCGTAATCGCACGGCTGGTTCTTACACCTTGCGCCCGTGATGGCCGCACCGCCCTGCACAGCGCCAGATGCGCTAGCATCTGGCCCATGCAAACCGTTTTCAATTTCTTTATCCGCTTGGTGCTGGTAGCCGCAGGCTTGGTATTTGCCGCCAGTTTGGCGCTGCTGGCCATCGTGCTGCTCGTGCTATGGTGCCTGCGCGCTGTGTGGTGCAAGCTCACTGGCAAGCCCATTAACCCCTTTGTCATGCGGATGAGCCCTGGCGCGGGGTTTGGCAATATCTACCGTTCCCGGCAAGCGCCCGATTCAACGGACACTGCGGTCAAGTCCAAACGCATATCTACCGACGACGTGACCGATGTGGAAGCTAAAGACATCGATAACCGGCCACGCTAAAGCTTGACCCCCGCGCCCCTGACCGTAGGCGCAAGCGCATTGACCTGCTCGCGCACATAGCTGGTAAACGCCGCAGACGATCCGGGTGAGACTGTGATACCCAAATCCAGCATGCGTTTTTTGATGTCGGCTTGGCCCAATATCTCGTTGCAGGCGGTGTTGATCCGAGCCACCACGTCCGGCGGCATTTTGGCGGGGCCGGAGATGCCAAAAAAGTTGTCCAGCACCAGAGAGCGGTAGCTGGCAAGCTCGGCCACGCTGGGCACGTCGGGCACCAGGGGCGAGCGTTTGGCTGACGTTACTGCCAGCGGCACCAACTGGCCGGTTTTGAAGAACGGCAAATACGCGGTCAGCACGTCAATGCCCACAGGTATCACGCCCGAGATCAAATCGGTGGTCATGGGCGCACCACCACGGTAGGGCACATGCACCAAGTTCAGGTCGAGCTCTTTTTTCATCAGCTCGCCGTAGATATGGCCTATGGATGCCGGGCCACCCGAGCCAAAATTCAGCTGCCCCGCCTTGTGTGCCTGCGCCTCCACATCGGTAATGGTGCGCAGCCCAGCCCCCGGGTTGGCCATCACCACACACGGCGCTGCGCCTACTGACGCAATATGCGTGAACGCCTCTATCGGGTCGTAGGGCAGCTTCTCCAGTGCGAATGGACCAATGGAGATGGACGTGGAGTACGGATAGGAAATTCAATCGCATGAGACCAAGCATGGCACGGATGTGGGGCACTCAAACTCCACTGATCTCTGCGGTTTGAACGGTTGCAGCCGACGCGACGAACAAGGTGATGAAGCTGCTGCTCGCCAATGGGTTTTGAGCCTGCGACGCGCACAGGCCTACCCCGCAGCGGGTCTGAAACGCTGCTTGGATCGCTGTGTCGATCACTCACCA
>JAYVGI010000076.1:0-6560 GCA_043772355.1 Polaromonas sp. | reverse complement strand
CCCCCCCCCCCCCCCACGCCACCATGCAGATTTTCAGCATGTTGGTGCCGCCCGGTGCGCCCATGGGCTCGCCGCAGGTGATGGCGTAGATGTCGCCGGTTTTGACAATGCCGCGCTTTTTCAGGTGGTTTTCCGCTTGCTGCAAGGCACTGTCGCGGTCTACGCTGGTGTCCATCAGCAGGGGGCGCACGTTGCGGTAGATGGCCATTTTGCGCTGGGTGGACACCTTGGGCGTGAGCGCGAAGATGGGCACATGGATACGGTGGCGGCTCATCCACAGGGGGGTCGAGCCGCTGTCGGTCAGCGCCACAATGGCTTTGGCACCCAGGTGGTGGGCGGTAAACAGCGCGCCCATGGCAATCGACTGGTCAATGCGGCCAAAGCGCTTGCCGGTAAAGTCGGCGTCCAATTCGACGTCTTCGGCATCCTCCGCCGCCTCGCAAATGCTGCTGACCTGCTGCACGGTCTCGAGCGGGTATTTGCCCGATGCTGTCTCGGCGCTGAGCATCACCGCGTCGGTGCCGTCCAGCACGGCGTTGGCCACGTCGCTCACCTCGGCGCGGGTGGGCACGGGGGCGGAGATCATGCTCTCCATCATCTGCGTGGCGGTAATGACAAACTTGTCCATCTCGCGGGCCATTTTGATCATGCGCTTTTGCAGCGCAGGCACGGCGGCGTTGCCCACCTCAATGGCCAGGTCGCCGCGCGCCACCATGATGCCGTCGCTGGCGCGCAAGATCTCTTCCAGCTTGGGGATGGCCTCTGCGCGCTCGATCTTGGCAATCAGCCCCGGGCGGTGTTTGAACTCAGCGCCGGCCACGTTGCACAGCTGGCGCGCCATTTCCATGTCGGTGGCGTTTTGCGGAAAGCTCACGGCCACGTAGTCGGCCTGGAAACTCATGGCCGTTTTGATGTCGTCCATGTCTTTGGCGGTCAGCGCCGGGGCGGTCAGGCCGCCGCCTTGTTTGTTAATGCCTTTGTTGTTGGACAGCACGCCGCCCACCTTGACGGTGGTGTGCACGGCCTCGCCTTTGACGGCATCCACCGTGAGCACGATCAAGCCGTCGTTGAGCAGGAGCACGTCGCCCGCTTTCAAATCGCGCGGCAGGTCTTTGTAGTCCAGGCCCACGGCATTGATGTCGCCCAGCTCGGTGCGCTCGCCGTCGAGGATGAATTTTTTGCCCTGCTCCAGCATGACCTTGCCTTCGGCAAATTTGCCCACGCGAATTTTGGGGCCTTGCAGGTCGGCCATGATGGCCACCTCGCGGCCTGTGCGGCGGGCGGCTTCGCGCACCATGGCTGCACGGTTGATGTGGTCCTGCGCGGTGCCGTGGCTAAAGTTCAGCCGCACCACGCTCACTTTGGCATTGATCATTTGCTCCAGCAGCTCCACCGTGTTGGACGCAGGGCCCAGAGTGGCAACGATTTTGGTGGCGTGGCGGGGGGTACGGGTTTCCATGGGGCAGCTCTTTGTTTAGTGTTCGGAGGGTGGAATCGGATTGCATTGTCGCAGTAATCGCGTTACATGTCAGGTACCAAATACCGGGCTCGCAAGGTGCAGAGCCCCTAAGCACAACGCCCGCCAGGCTGGCAGTCTGGCGGGCGTGGTGGCCGGTGTAAGGCGGCGGCGCTCGTTCTATTGTGGGGGTTACTTTAGTTGCTGGCGGGCTTAGCTGGCGGAGCTGCTTTTGTGGCTGCGGGCAGCTGGCGCTGCAAGTCCTCATCCGCAATTACTTCGAAAATCCGCACCACTTTTTGCACGCCGGTGGTCTGGCGTGCAATCTCGGTTGCGCGATCAGCCTCACGCTGGGTCACGCGGCCCATCATATGCGTCACGCCGCGCTCGGTGACTATTTTGAACGAATTGGCATACAGGTCTTTAGCGTCGACGAGTGAGGCTTTCACACGGCCTGTGACCAGCGAATCCGACGAGCGTTGTATCAATGACGAGTTGCCCATCACAGCCAGCTCGTTGACGATTTTCTGCACATTTTCTACCCGACTTACCGCCTGCTCGGCCAGCGCTTTGTCTTGCTCGCTAGGCACTTCGCCAGTGAGCAGCACTTGGCGGTTGTAGCTGGCGACGTTCACATGCGCGCGCTCTACCAAGGATTCACGAATGCGGTTCAGGCTGCGCAGCTCAATGCCTTCATCTTCCAGTTGCGCGCCCGAGGTGCGCCGGTCAGTGGCCACCAAAGTGCCGCCTACGACGGCACCGCCGATCAATAAGGGCACGCAGGCCGGCAACGCGGCGAGTATGGCGCTGCAAAGCAGTGCTGCGGCCAAGCAACGGGGAACGCTTGATAGAGTGTGTTTCATAGGTTGTCCTGATCTCCAAGTAATTGCGTGTCTACACCATCGCATATGCAATGTAACGTCAAAAGGTGCACTTCTTGTATCCGGGCGGTACGCTCGTGCGGCACGCAAATATGCACGTCGGTCTCGCGCAGCAGCGTGCCTATTTTGCCGCCACCTTTGCCAGTAAGGGCCACCACCGTCATGTCGCGTGCGTGCGCGGCCTCAATAGCGGCAATGATGTTGGCCGAGTTGCCGCTGGTCGATATCGCCAGCAGCACATCGCCCGCCGCACCCAGCGCCCGCACCTGCTTGGAGAAGATCACCGTAAAGTCGTAATCATTGGCAATGGCGGTGATGATGGAGCTGTCGGTGGTAAGGGCTATCGCGCCCAGCTCGGGGCGCTCACGCTCGTAGCGGCCCACAAACTCAGCCGCAAAATGCTGCGCGTCAGCGGCCGAACCACCGTTACCGCAGGCTAACACTTTGCCACCACTGGTCACAGAGGCCAAAATAGCCTGCGTGGCCTGGGCTATCGGCTTGGACAAAGCCAGAGCCGACTGGTACTTCAAGTCGGCGCTGTCTATAAAGTGCTTTTCAATGCGTTGTTCTAACATGGGTGTAATGATACCGCGTATTTTCTCTAAAATTTTAAGCTATTTCAGGCTGTAGCCCAATAAACAATTGCGGGCGCAGCTATTAAGTTAGTAGTATCCACTGGCATCAAAAGCGGCCTTCAGCCATTCAATCTGCTTTGCGTCGCCCACACCCTCCAGGCTCACCACGTCAAACCGGCACGGCGGTAGGGGCAACAAGCGCGCAATGTAGTGCCGCGCCGCAAACACAATGCGCCGCTGCTTGAAGGCGCTCACACTGCCCGCCGCACCACCGTGCGAGCTGCCGCGCCGCTTGCGCACCTCTATAAACACCAGCGTGCCGTCGCTCGCGCGCATGATCAAATCCACCTCGCCACCGCCACGCCCCGGGGTTTTAAAGTTGCGCTGCAGCAAACGCAGCCCGGCTTTTTCCAAATATTCCAGGGCTGCGTCTTCCCCCGCATCGCCCACGCGCTTGGTGCTTGACTTGGCGGCGGCCAGCGCGCTGAAGGCGGGGTGTGGTTTTGTCGTTATGCTTGGCTTAGCATCGGCAGGGCCAGGACGTTTGAAAAACATAGCGTGTTCAGATCCCGAAAAATAGTGCCCCAGTATCGCCCAAAGCAAAGGACATCCATTGAACGCATCTTTTACCCAGGCACTGCAGGCCGCGCGTGACGCGGCCGGGCCGCAGCACTACCCCCCAGGCGCGCTGTACGTGGTGGCCACGCCCATTGGCAACCTGGCCGACATCACACTGCGCGCCCTGCATGTGCTGCAGCTGGTAGACGCGATTGCCTGCGAAGACACTCGCCACACCTCGGGCCTACTGCGCATCTACGGCATCACCAAGCCCCTGCTGGCCGCGCACCAACATAACGAGCACGAGGCCGCCCAGCTCATCATCACCCGCCTGCGCGCCGGTGAGCGCGTAGCCTACGTAAGCGACGCAGGCACCCCGGCGGTAAGCGACCCCGGTGCGCGCTTGGCAGCAGACGTGCGCGCCGCAGGCCTGCGCGTGCTGCCCCTGCCCGGTGCCAGCAGCGTCACCGCCCTGCTCAGCGTTGCAGGTATTGCGGATGACGCGGGGGCTTATGTGTTCCAAGGCTTCCTGTCCAGCAAATCCAAAGAGCGAGACACGCAAGTGGTGGCGATTGCCAACGAGCCCCGCGCCGTAGTGCTGCTGGAAGCCCCGCACCGCATCGAAGCCCTGGCCACCGCCCTGGCCGCGCTGGGCGAGCGCCCCGTCACCCTGGGCCGCGAACTGACCAAACAGTTTGAAGACATCGCCACCGTGCCCGCAGAGGCCATCAGCGCCTGGCTGGCGGCGGATGCGCACCGGACCCAAGGCGAATACGCCATCGCCATCCACCCCCGCGCACCAGAGGCCAAGCAGACCACTGAAGGACAGCGGGTGCTGCTGCTGCTGCTGCCCGAGCTGCCGACTAAAACTGCGGTCAAGCTGGCGGCAGATATTACGGGCGAGCCGCGCAATGCGTTGTATGAAATGGCTTTGCAACTGAAAAATGAATAGCGCTAAACCATAGCGTCCATCAATATGGCTAACGATGCAACTACCCCAAAGCCCAAGACCGCGAAGGCCGTAAAGCCTGCGAAACCAGCAGTCAAAAAATCCACCAAGCCGCCCCGCAGCAACCACTACCACGTCTACGTCATCGAGCTAGACGACCGCGTATGGAACAGCGGCAAATTCCGCCGCTGCAACCCCGAGTACGTGATGGGCAAACCCTTCGTCTACGTAGGCATGACCGGCCTAGACCCTGACGTGCGGTTTGATAAACACAAAGCGGGCATCCAAGCCAACCGCTTCGTCACCGACTACGGCGTGCGCCTGCTGCCTGCGCTGTATGAAAAGTACAACCCGATGCCTTGCCAAGCGGCGAAAGAGATGGAAGTGGAGTTGGCGATTGCGTTGCAGGCTAAGGGGTTTGGGGTGTGGCAGGGGTAACGTGTCCATTGGCTACAATCACACTCGGCCGGCAAAACTAGTGGTTCTGCGAAAATACGACGTTAAACCAGAGTATTCAATAAGAGCCAAGCTAATTACATGACGAAACTAATATTAAACTTGGTAGACCAGCGTGATATCTGCAAAACCAATTAATAGTCGAAATGCGATTGAGGCAACGGGCTTCTTAGTAGGATTCAATCGAAATTTTCAACCCAATGAGTTCGAGAGACTTTTGGGCCTCGAAGCGGAAATGAAGACCGAGTTACCAGTATTCAGCAAGATTGCCGATATGGAAGTTGAGGTTCAAGATGGCAAGGTAACGATGAACTCCAATAACTTTAATGGAGTAGCGTTGCACAAGACTGGTGTGCAGCCCGGCACCGTTGCTTGGGTTCTTCAAGTTACCGGCAATACGATTCAGGTTACCTGTGGTGACTATCACGATTGGGACGAAGAGTGGCCAAAAGCCAAATCGTACATATCCACCGTACTTAAGTTGCTTAGGGCGGCGACATTAAATGTGGTCGCTGTTGGCTGTCAAGTGATCGATAAGTTTGTTTATTCTGAAGATCCAAGGCCCTATAGCATCAACGACGTGTTTTTAGATGAATCTGAACTTCTGACAAAACAAGTCAAAAATTCTGGAGAACTTTGGCACATACATCAGGGTTGGTTTGACTTGCCATCCCCTGACGCTGGCAGTAAACTACTATCGCACTTGAATTTGAGCAGTGCTAGGCTTAATAACAATAAGCTAACAGCTACGATTGATCATTCAATGCAGTTGATTTATGAGCAGCCAATTGCTGTGATCGACATGTTTGGTGCGCAGGATGAGAAATCAAAAATAGATTCAATTTTTGAAAAATTACATGACACTAATAAATCTGTACTTAAAAGATTGCTTAATGTACAAAAATTACGAGAAATAGGATTACCAACATGATTGGTTTTGATTCAACGACTGGAAAATCATCCGCAGATTGGCCGTCGATCACTACAGTAGTTAGCGTTGAGCCTTTCAATTCCAACGGGTGGCGAAGCCTCGTTTTGACCACTACCATCCTTGCCTCGTTAACCGTTGTAGATGTACAAGCGGCAAACCTTTCCAGCGATACTCTTCGCCCATTTGGCAGTATTCGCAACGAAGGCGCAAAATTCCGAGACTATATCGTCGAACCCCAAGCTACGAACTGGTTAGCTGAAAATGTCGGCGCACACGCCCCAGATTTGCTGAGTAAATTGCGTGAGCAGATTTCGCAAGTATTCGGGGGTGTGAGTGTCGGCATTCACTTGCATCAAGATCCAGAGGAAAACTGGATGAAACCGATTGTCACTATTGAATCAAACTTAGGTGATGATTTCGATACGCAATTTGCACTTGAAGAGAAATTTTTTAGCTTGATTTGGCAGTCTGAAGAAATGCGCACCCTAGTTAAGAAACTAGTTATTCGTCAAGCGTGATTTGTTTTGAATCCGATTGATTTTTATCAACTTGCGGTTGAGTTGTACAACGATACAGCTACGAGTCAAGCCAAGCTTAGAACCGCAATTGGCAGAGCATATTACCCGGCATTTCTCTGCGCGCGAGATCGGATGAAGCTAGCAGCCTGTCGGACTTAGGAATCGTCGGCTGCAAATCGACCGCAGCGGTCTATTTTTCGCCGTTTTCTTACCCAATATCTCGATATTGGGATGCG
>JAYVGI010000075.1:0-2847 GCA_043772355.1 Polaromonas sp. | reverse complement strand
CAGTTGCATTTTTTGGGGGCCGCCGGGCACGGGAAAGACGACGATTGCGCGGCTGATGGCGGATGCGTTTGACGCGCAGTTCATCACCATCAGCGCGGTACTGGGCGGGGTCAAGGACATTCGCGAGGCGGTGGAGCGGGCGCAAGCCACTTTGGTGCAAAGTGGTCGGCGCACGCTGTTGTTTGTGGACGAGGTGCACCGCTTTAACAAGAGCCAACAGGACGCGTTTTTGCCGCATGTGGAGAGCGGCCTGTTCACCTTCATCGGCGCGACCACCGAGAACCCGTCCTTCGAGGTCAACTCCGCTTTGCTGTCGCGCGCGGCGGTGTATGTGTTGCAGCCGCTCACTGCTCCGGATTTAGAGCAAATAGTAGCTAAAGCCCAACAGATACCTGCGTGGCCAGCTATTGAAAAGATAGCGATTGATCGCCTCGTCGCCTACGCCGATGGCGACGCCCGCCGCCTGCTCAACACGCTAGAGACGCTGGCCGTGGCCGCCACGCAGCAGCGCCAGACGAGCATCACCGACGAGTGGCTGCTCAAGGTGTTGGGTGAGCGCATGCGTCGCTATGACAAGGGCGGCGAGCAGTTTTACGACACCATCAGCGCGCTGCACAAATCGGTGCGCGGCTCGGACCCCGATGCCGCGCTCTACTGGTTGCTGCGCATGCTGGACGGCGGGGCCGACCCCAAATACCTGGCGCGCCGCATGATCCGCATGGCCAGTGAGGACATTGGCCTGGCCGACCCGCGCGCACTGCGCATGGCGCTGGACGCGGCCGAGGTGTACGAGCGCCTGGGCACGCCCGAGGGCGAGCTGGCGCTGGCCGAGTGCGTGGTGTACCTGGCGGTGGCACCCAAGTCCAACGCGGTGTACAAAGCCTTTAACGAAGCCAAGGCCTTCATCAAAAAAGACGGCACGCGCCCCGTGCCCATGCACCTGCGCAACGCGCCCACCAAGCTGATGAAAGAGCTGGACTACGGCAAAGGCTACCGCTACGCGCACAACGAAGAGGGTGCCTTTGCCGCCGGAGAGCGCTACCTGCCCGACGGCATGGCCGAGCCGGGTTTCTACCGACCCGTGGAGCGCGGTTTGGAGATCAAAATCGCTGACAAGCTGCGACAGTTGAAGGGGCGCAATGAAGCCAAATAAAAACACCATGACCCGTCTGAAATTTCTGATCATTCTGCCGCTCATGGCGCTGGCCTCGGCCGTGATGGCGCAGGCCAGCTTTCCCACCCGGCCTGTGAAAATTGTGCTGGGCTTTCCCGCTGGTGGGCCGCTGGATCAGCACGCCCGGCTGCTGACCGACAAGTTGCAAGCCGTCTTGGGGCAGCCGGTGCTGGTGGATTACAAGGCCGGTGCGGGCGGCATCGTGGGCGCGCAAGAGGTCATGAAGTCCCCCGCCGACGGCTACACCCTGATGCTGGCCAACACCGGCGTGATGGTGATCAACCCCGCGCTGTACAGCAAGCTGCCCTACAGCACGCTCAAAGACTTTGTGCCGATTGCCCGCACCGCCATGCAGCCGCTGGCCCTGCTGGTCAACCCCAGCGTGCCTGCGCAAACGCTACCAGAGTTCGTGCGCTATGCCCAAGCCAACCCGGGCAAGATCAATTTTGGCTCGGCGGGTAGTGGTGGCATCAGCCACTTGGTGCCTGAAATGTTCAAGAGCGCCACAGGGCTTTACATGGTGCACATTCCCTACCGTGGCAGTGCCCCTGCCTTTACCGATTTGATGGCGGGCCAGGTGCAATTCATGGCCGAGAGCATTCCGCAAGCCGCGCAGTACCACAAACAAGGCAAGGTGCGGGCCCTGGCCGTCACCAGCCGCGAGCGCAACCCGGCGCTACCTGATGTGCCCACCGTGATGGAAACCCGCGTGGCAAAAAACTTTGAAGTGGTCGGGTTTTATGGTTTCTTGGTCCCCGCAGGCACACCCAAAGCCGTGGTCGACAAACTCAGCGATGCGTTCAAACAAGTGCTGGCCTTGCCCGAGGTGCGCAACCGCATGATCAGCCAGGGGGCAGACCCGGCATTTCTGGGCGCGGATGAGTTTGCCAAATTTTTGAGTGATGAAATGCCCAAATGGGCCGCCACCGTTAATGCTTCAGGAGCCCGAGTTGACTAACACCCGAACATGGCCCGCTGAAGGCTTCACCCGCGCGCCCTACTGGGCCTACAGCGACGCGGATATTTACGCGCAAGAGCAGGTCAAAATTTTTCGCGGCAAGACCTGGAACTACCTAGGCCTGGAGGCCGAAGTGCCCGATCCAGGTTCGTTTAAGACGACTTACATCGGCGAGCAATCCGTCGTGCTCACGCGGGCCGAAGACGGCAGCCTGCACGCGGTGGTCAACCGCTGCGCGCACCGCGGCAATATGGTGTGCCGCGAGGCGTTTGGGTCAGCCAAGAAGTTGAGTTGCGTCTATCACGCCTGGAACTACAACCTCAAAGGCGACCTGACCCACGCGGCTTTTAGCAAAGGCTTGCGCGGGGAGGGCGGCTTGCCCAAAGACTTTGACATGGCCGAACACGGCTTGCAAAAACTGCGCGTCGATACGATCTGCGGTCTGGTTTTTGCCAGCTTCTCGTCCGAGGTGGAACCGCTGGAAGATTGGCTGGGCGACGTGGCTGCAGGCATACGCCGCGTGCTGCACAAGCCGCTCAAGGTGCTGGGCTATGACACGCAGCGCATCCACGCCAACTGGAAGGCCTATCACGAGAACCCGCGCGACTCTTACCACGCCAACATCCTGCACACGTTCTACGGCACCTTTGGTCTGTCGCGCCAGTCACAAGAGTCGGGCATGGTGCTGGACAAGACCGGTCGCCATGTGTACTTC
>JAYVGI010000074.1:0-25210 GCA_043772355.1 Polaromonas sp. | reverse complement strand
CCATTTCTAAATCATTACTGTCGTTGTTGCGTCGCCTTGCCGTGCTACAGCACTGTCTGCGGCTCCGCGCCTAGACATTAATGATGTAGAAATGGAATTTGCCAGCTAACTTATTGCGTATTGTGCTATTAAATTAGGATTTGTCTAAGGCGTGTGAACGGCTGCGTGCAGACTGTGCATGGCCGGTGAAAGGCCCGTCCATGCTGCCTCAAAGCCTGCGCGGGCTCGCTGTGCAATTGGTAGCGCCGAGCCCATGGCCACCCGCGCGCCTGCGTGTACGCTGTCGATAACGGGAATGGGCACAGAGGGCTGCACTAACGCTGCAAAGCCGGCCCCGCCCAAGATGATGGCCTGCACACCCTGGCTGGCCGCGCGCTGGCAGGCTGCGCGCAACACGCGAACCGCAAGCGTGGGATCGGCAAGCAACTGCGCGCCGCTTTGTGGCACGGTCTCTATATGTTGCAGGTGCTGCGCATAGCCAAGCGACATAGCCAAACGCTCCAGCATAGGCTGCCAGCGTTGCCCGCCCGTGACGAGGGCAAAAGAGCCGATGGCACTGGCCTCCATGAAAGAGGCTTCTGCCAATCCTGTGACGGGGTAAGCGCAACTCTCGCGCAATGCATGCAAACCGGGGTCGCCAAAGCAGCCAATCAGCAGCCGCTGGGGTTGCTCGCACTCGGGCGCATCCGCCATGGCGTGGGCCCACGCATCCAGCAGGGCATGGCCCGCTACGGCGTAGCTGGCCTCGCAGGCGATGTAGGCAGCGCCAAAGCGCGCCGTCACGCAGGTCAACACGGTTCCCTGTGGCAATGCTGAGGGCAGGTGCTGCAACAGCCGATCGGTGGTAGCTTGTCCCGTATTGGGGTTGATCACCAAAATGCGCTGGGCGGTCATGTTGCGTGCCTTATGTAGATCGCGCATCCAGATGTTGGCCGGTGGTTGCGCGGACGCGTATTTTAATGAACTTTGCGACAAGTATGCTCAGCGCATCAATTGACGGCGTAGTCACCGTAGAGGTCAAGCCGTGGCGCTTTAGTTTGACGGAACCAGCTTTGGAAAGTTGGCCAGGTAGTAGGCCAAATCGGCCAGCGCGGCGGGTGCTATGCCAGCGAGCGACTCGTTCATGGCGCTGGTGTAGCCCAGGCGTTTGCCAGCGTGGAATTGGGCCAAGGTTTGGGCCAAATAGTCCTCACGCTGGTTGGCCAGACGCGCCACTTGTTTGCCGCCCGCATAGTCGTCTCCGTGGCAGGACGCGCAGCGATGTTGTAGTGCCAGGTTGGCGCCTTTGCGCATGCGCTGCGCATCGGGCTGGCTGGTGGGCGAAGGGTCAGGTGCGGGGAGTTTTTCAATCAGCTCCGAAAACGCGCGCATATCATCGTCGCTCATGCCTTTGGCTACAGCCGTCATGGCGGCATTGCTGCGCCTGCCTTCGCGGAATAAAAATAACTGGGTGATGGCGTAGAACGAGGGCTGCCCTGCGAGCGAGGGTATGAGCGCTTGGGTGCTACGCCCACCCTCGCCATGGCAGGCCAGGCAGGTGGCAAACCGCTCAGACGCTGGGGCGAGGGTTTGCGCTGCCGTGGAAAGTGCGTGCAGCGCCACATACGCCACCACACAAGCGGCGGCGCATCTGTGCGCTATCCAGTGAGGGCGACGCAAACCTAACTGCCTGTGTAGCTGATGCGGTAGATAGCGCCGTTGTGGTCGTCTGACACCAACAGCGAGCCGTCTTGCATCACCAGCACATCGACTGGGCGGCCCAGGTACTCGTTGTTCTCTACCATGCCGGTCATAAATGGCTCCATCTTGGCGATGCCGCCTTTGCCGTCAGGCCAGGCCACCATCACGTCAGCCGCATATTTTTTGCTGCGGTTCCAGGGGCCGTGGCGGGCGATAAACATCGCGCCGTGGTATTGGGCGGGGAACATCTTGCCCGTGTAGAAGCGCATACCGAGCACGCCTGCGTGGGGGCCCATGAGCTGCTGCGGCTGCGAGTAGTCGGCACAGCTTTTGCCCCAGCCAAACTCGGGGTCAGCAAAGTTACCCTGGTGGCAGAACGGGTAGCCAAAGTGCTCGGTGCCCGGCTTGCTCAGGCGGTGCAGGGTGTCGTTAGGCAGATCTTCCGACAACCAGTCGCGGCCATTGTTGGTAAACCACAGCTCGCCGGTCTTGGGTTCAAAGTCAAAGCCCACCGTATTGCGCACGCCGCGTGCCACTATTTCCCAGCCCGTGCCGTCCAGGTTCATGCGGGCAATTTGGGCATAGCCTTCTTTGCTCTCACAAATATTGCAGGGCGCGCCGGTAGGCACGTACAGCTTGCCATCCGGCCCGATTTTGATGAACTTCCAGCCGTGCGGTACTTCGCCGGGCAACTTGTCATAAATCATCACCGGCTTGGGCGGGTTGTTCAGGCTGGCTTCGATGTTGTCGTAGCGGGTAATGTCCTTGGGCGTGGCTACATAGAGCGAGCCATTGTGGAACTCAATGCCATTGGGCAAAAAGAGTTTTTCGGCAATGGTTTTGACTTCGCGTTTGCCGCCGGTGTCGGTCACAGCGTAAATTTTGCCTGCGACGAACAGCGAGCTGACAAACACGGTGCCTTTGTCACCCTGGCGCAAACCGCGAGCGTCCAGGATGCCGCTGGCCCATACCTCGGCTTTGAAGCCCGGTGGCAATTTCATCTTGGCAACGGGCAGCTTGTCTGCCGCCGTAGCAATGGGGAAGGAGGGCACAGGGGCCAGCTTGGTGCCCACGCCAGTTTGCGGTCTGCCTATCGCCCAAAATGGCACCTCTTCGGCCTTGGGGGGCGACTGCGCACAACCGGCCAGCGCTGCCACGACAACCGCCGCAGTGCACAGGCTGGTGCGCCATGAACGGCCCGCTGGACTCCATAGTTTGTTTCTCATCTCGTTGCTCCTAAATGTGGGTGTTATGTGAATACTCAGTGTGCGAGCATGAATTAAACCTAGCTTGTAGAAAGTTAAGTACCATGCGCACTTTTTAATTTACAGCGACTGTGCGTCAATGTCTGTAACGTAGGGGACAAATTCGCGGCCAAGGTGGACTGTGCAGTTTGGGTACTTTGCAAATGTGTGAAGATTGGTTTGCGTGGCATGTTCCAATGCAACTGCGTACACTCTACACCCCACCTCCCTCCCCACCCACCACCGCTTGGAGACCCCTATGACCACCCCTATCCCCACCACCGCATTGCAACTGCGCTCTCTCGTCAAACCCAGCGGCGAGTTAGAGCTCTCCTTGCAGAGCATCCCTGTGCCCACACCTGCGCCCGACGAGGTGCTGATCCAGGTGCAGGCCACGCCGCTGAACCCATCCGACATCGGGCTGCTGTTTGGAGCGGCAGATGTGGCCACTGCCAAAGCTTCTGGCACAGCCACTAGCCCGGTAGTCAGCATGCAGATTGCGCAAGCAGCTATGAAAAGTATGGCAGGCCGCATGGGCCAGTCGATGCCAGTGGGTAACGAAGGAGCCGGCCTGGTAGTGGCTGCGGGCAGCTCCGCCGCTGCGCAAGCACTGATGGGTAAGACTGTGGCCGTACTGGGCGGTGCCATGTATTCGCAGTACCGCAATGTCAAAGCCGACCAATGCCTGGTGCTGCCCGCTGGCACCACCGCTGCCGAGGGCGCGTCTTGCTATGTCAACCCGCTGACTGCGTTGGGCTTTATCGAGACCCTGCGCCACGAAGGCCATAAGGCGCTGGTGCACACAGCTGCAGCATCCAATCTGGGCCAGATGCTGATCAAAATCTGCAAAGAAGACAGCATCGGTTTGGTCAACATTGTGCGCAAGCCGGAGCAGGTAGCGCTGCTCAAAGCGCTAGGCGCGCAGTACGTGTGCAACGCCGAGGCACCCACCTTCATGGAAGACCTCACTGCCGCCCTGGTAGCCACCGGAGCCACACTGGCTTTTGACGCCACGGGCGGCGGCAAACTGGCCGGACAAATCCTCACCTGCATGGAAGCCGCGCTCAACCAAACCAGCAAAGAATACAGCCGCTACGGTAGCACCACCCACAAGCAGGTGTACCTGTACGGTGGGTTAGACACCAGCGCCACCACCTTCAACCGCAGCTTCGGCATGGCCTGGGGCATGGGTGGCTGGTTGGTATTCTCCTACCTGCAAAAACTAGGCAGCGGCAAAATGCTGCAACTCAAAGCCCGCGTGGCCTCGGAGCTGAAAACTACTTTTGCCAGCCACTACTCCAAAGAGGTGTCTTTGACCGAGGCGCTGACGCTAAGCGAGATAGCTGTGTATGGCCAGCGCGCCACGGCGACGAAGTACCTGATTAATCCCAGCAAGTAAGTGGCTGCATAGCCTGCTACGCGCTATATATTCAGTAGCTGCTTGCGCAATATTTTATTGGGCTGCAGCTGTTATTTGTATGAATTTCAAGCGTGCAACCCAAGCACATCCTCCAGCTTTTTCGCTTTCTTGAAATTTGCCGGGTTTTGGCCCACCGCCAAAGCCTCAAAGTGTTTGGCTCCGCAATCAATCTTGTCTGACTCGCCAGTGCGTAAATCCAAAGCAACCAAGCTGCCTTTGGTCTCCACTACAAAATACAGCTGCTCTTGACCATCATGGGCTATCACTACCGCCCAGTCCGGGTTGTAGCTGCCCAGTGGCGTGGGGATTTTGAACCAACTTGGCAGTTTTACATACAGCTTGACCGATTCATTTCTCTCTAGTGCATCGGCAAAGCTGCGCTCAATCTCCGAGTCGTACAGCACACTTTCAAACACCGACTTGTTAGCTTGTAGCGTGTTCAGGTAGCCTAGTAGCTCGGTCGTTTCAAACAGCTCTTGCGCCCATACGTGTGCATCACCCAGGCGTGTGTAGCGTATGCCGTCCACAATCGCATGCTGTTTGTAGCGGTTAATAAACTGCGCAGCCAGGTCAATAAACTGCTGCGGGTTGACCTTAAAGTCATCCAGCCGCCCGCTGCGTTGCAGCACGTCCACTAGGCTGCGGCGCGTGAGCTGGGTGCGGTCTTGCAACTCGGTCAGCAGGTCGGGCAGGGGGATTTTTTCGTACAAGGTTTCATACACCGAATCGGTGCTGCTCTCAGCAGCCACACCGCCTCGCCCAATCGATAAATCCGCCTTGCGAAAGCGCGCCCGCGTGGGTGTGACTTTGGGGGCTTCTTGCATTGCTTTTACGCAGGTGTCCAGCAACTGGGCATTGTCAAACGCCACGCGGTAGGTGGTGCGGTGCTTAATCCGGTCCCACAGCGCTTTAAAGTCGGGGCTTAAATACACCTCGCGGCGCAGCGCAATGGTTTTTTTATCATCCGCATTTTTAATGTCCAGCTTGCCAGCCAGCTTGCGCAGGCGCTCAATGATCTGCGCTTCCCATGCTTGCAGCTCGGGCGGGATGGGCACGGTGCCGTCCCTCAAAGCTTTACGCAGGCTGTCTTGCACTTTGCCTTTGGCATCGATTAAGCCAAGCGCTTTAAGATGCAGCGCCATGGCCTCAGAGCGCTCTGCACCCAGCACATTAGCGGCATCGCCATCCGCACTGGCCACGGCCAGCTGCGCAAACGCGTGGCCTTCCACCATGCCAAAGCGTATGCCTGTGTCAGCCTCAATCTCTTTTTGCAGCTTGTCAGCAAAGTCTTCGTAGCTTTCGTTGGCTATCACCGTCAGGGTGTTCACCTCAAAGCCGCGCAGGCGCTGGCCGGTTTGGTCTACACACAGGCGCAGGCCACGGCCAATGGTCTGGCGGCGCTCGCGCTCGGTGTTGATCTCGCGCAGGTTGCAAATTTGAAACACGTTGGGGTTGTCCCAGCCCTCGCGCAGGGCAGAGTGGGAGAAGATGAATTTGAGTGGCGTGTCAAACGACAGCAGCCGCTCTTTGTCTTTCATGATCAGGTTGTAAGCCCGCTCGGCGTTGTCGCGGCCGGTTTGATTGCTCTCACCCGTATCCGTCCAGCCACCTTTTTTGTCGATGGAAAAGTAGCCATCGTGCACGCCGCTGGCAGGCGCAGTCAGGTCAACTTCGTTAAACAGGCTTTTGTATTTGTTTGACTTGGCGTAGGCCGTGTATTCCTCTTCAAACATTTGTGCAAACTTACCCTGCGCAGCGATGCCATCGTCACTGTACAGGCGATAGTTGGCCACGGTGTCAATAAAAAATAAGCTCAGCACCTTGATGCCTTTGGGCCGCAGCCGCAGCTCTTTGTCCAGGTGCTCGCGAATGGTGCGCTTGATCATCATACGTTTGATAGCATCGTCGTCCACATCGCCCACCGCTTGGCCTACCGTCAGTTGGTCTTCGCCACCCGGAAAGCGCAGGTCAATATACTGCGCGCCCGCTTTGGCGCTGACCTCACCCACCATGTAGTCCGCATACATGGCGTTGCCTGTGACCTGTTGCAAGTCATCGTCCATGCGCACTTTTTTGCTCTGCCGTTTAATCGTGCCAGTTTTAGCCTGCACGTCCAGCTCCACCTCGGCGATGAGCTTTTTAGCCTCAAAGCCCACACCCAGCAGTTTCACGTACGGCCGGTTATGCCCTCCTTCTACGGCCAGCGAAGCTACTTCAATCTGCTTGACCAACTGCCGCTCATACGCGTCCACCGCGTCCAACTTGTAGACCATATGGTGCTTGGTGGCGTGCGTGGCGGAGTAACGCAGGGTACACAGCGGGCCCATGGCCTCCAGCGCTTGCTTGCCACTGCCTTGCAGGCCACCGTCCACGCTTTGCGGCTCGTCCACCACCACAATCGGGCGGGTAGCGCGTATCAGGTCAATCGGTTTTTCGCCACCCGTTTTTTCGCTTTCTTTGTACAGATTGTTCACGTCTTTTTTATTGATCGCACCCACCGTCACCACCATGATCTGCATGTGCGGGCTGGTGGCAAAGTTGCGCACCGGCCCGGGCTTGGCCGAGTCGTATAAAAAGTATTCAAACGGCACGCCCGCATACAGCGTTTTAAAGTGCGGCGCCATGATTTGCAGGCTCTTGTACACGCCCTCTTTGATAGCCACCGACGGCACCACAATCACAAACTTGGTAAAGCCAAACTTCTGGTTCAGCTCAAACAGCGTGCGCAGGTACACATAGGTTTTGCCAGTACCGGTTTCCATCTCTACCGTAAAGTCGCCTGACTCCAGGCTGGGCGACAACGCCAGGCCATTGCGCAGTTGCACATCGCTCAGGTTTTTCAGCAAGTCGTCGTCCAGCAGGCTCAGCCGGTTGCCAATGCCCAGCTCGCTCTCCGCCAGCCCCAGGCCCATTTGCTGCTGCAGCACCTGGCCAGCCAAGTCCGTGCCCGTCGCCAAGCGCGGGGTGTTGTGGCTGACGGTAAATTCGGTGCGGCACAGCTCTTGCCCGGTAAACAGGCTACACACCGCGTCGATGGCGGCGCGCTGATAGTCTAGGTTGTGTTCAAACTGTAGATTCATGTAGTTTCTTTGCTAGCGGGATGTCTAATTAGATGTAACAGGGTAGTTTAGATGTTAATAAAATCAATGACTTACGCGTATTTGATGTCTAAATATCCATCTCACAGATTTTGAATAGTGGTTTTATCCGAGCCGGTTAGGCACCACATGATCTGCGGACGCTTACCCGTAGATTGAAGCTTACCCATGCGGCGCAAAGCTTGAAGCAGATTTTTTATTTTGTTAGCGCGTTGCTGCATGTCCAAAACCTCTGGCAATTTAGTCAACAGCAAGTCGTCCAACTCCTGCCTAGAGGCCTGCCCATATTTTTGTAAATATTGAAGCACGACATCCTGGTAGTACTTGTCGTTCATACCGCGCTCACGTATGTATCGGGCTTTTTGGTCTGTCCACTCAGCCACCTTGGATGAAATGAGGTAGTTGGGTGCACGCCCTTCCAGCAGTTTTAACGCTTTGAGTTCGCGGGCCTGCTCGGGCAGCAGGCCGCGCTGTTTTTGCACCCTGTCTAGCAGTACCACCTGCGCCAAAGTCAGGTCAGTGCGCTTCATAAGCATCTGGGTATATTTCACGTCCAGCACTTGCCGGGTGATAGACACTTCTACTCTTGGCAAACCTTGCACCGTGGCATCCAGCACAAAATCAGGCATCGGAAAGAAGCGCGCTCTCTGCGTGTCAAACATGCGGCGTATGCCGCTGCCCAACTGGTCAATCATGCGCAACCGGATCATGCCGTTGATGAGCCACTGGTTGCGGTAGTGCTCAGGGGGTGACTGGTGTTCCAGCATCCACTCCACATTGGGTGCCATAAATTTCCCCAAGTTGCTAAACACCAGTCGGTCTGGGTGCTCCACCACATTGATTTTGCCGCCCAGCACGTAGTCTTGGTGCGCCACACAGTTGTGCAGCGCCTCGCGTATCACCCACGTGTCATACCATGGTACAGGCGTGGGGAACAATGTGCCGTCAGGCATGTATTCGGTCTGTTCGTTGCGAATACGGGCCAGCAATTTATCCGTTGCCAGTAAAAAAGGCATACCAAAGTGCTGCGCTGGCCCCGTTGCGTTATCGGCATCACGCATCAACCAACTTAGCTTCACATCGGCTGGGGCTAAAAAATGCGTTGCTTCCTCTTTCCCCAGCAACAACAGCGCAGCACGCGTAACGCGCCCTTGCTTAGTGACCTGCGCTTTATTGAGCAGCGTAGGCACATCCCACCCCGCTGCCTCAGCGCGAATATCGTCGTGGCGGGCGGCATCGCGCTCACTTTTGATCAAGTACTCGGTAAAGTGCTGTCGCGCCGCCGCGATGGCCAAAGGGTCTAAATCGGCCAGCTTTGCACCCTCGACCCGCACGCCCGACCAATCTTCTTTAGGCCCAAGCAATGCCCATAATCTAGCCTCTTTGGCTGGGTGGTCTGACAGTTTGACTTTATGACTGTCCACCCGGATAAACCGCTGATTTTCAAATGCAACGGGCGCACTGCGTGCCGGGTGAATCTCAAGCAACACCACTTTGCCATCGGGATGCTGGCATTCGTGAAAGCTAAAGTCAGCCCGAGGTGCGGTTCGTTGTTGCAACCACATGATGAGCGATTGGTTGCCGATTTTCTGTGTAAATGGGTCAAACACAGTGCCTTGCACGGTGTGGGTACCATTTTGTACACCCCACACCAACCAGGCACGGTCATGCCCTTCCAACATGGCCGCATTGGCAAGCGCTGACAGGTATTGGCCAATATCTTCTGGCTTGTCAAGATTCGACTTGAATTCAACCGTCGCTTGCTCCCGTGGCAAATCTAGCAATTTTTGAAGTGTGCGTAAAGTCATAGGGCGCATTGCGTGATTGTGTCGATGGCAGTTGTCAACTCGCAGTTGACAACTGCTTTGGCATTCAAATTGTCAACTTCTCTCTGGCGCATCACAAGCTCCGCACATCCTCCAGCCCGCGCTGGCGCAGGATGGCGGTTAGGTTGGTTTTGGCTACGTCTGCTTGGTCAGCCGGGCCGAACAAGCTGTCGCGCAGCACCACGCGGGTTTGCAGCTCGGCGGGGATTTGGCCCAAGGCTGCGGCCAGCTGGGCGTGCCAGTCGGCTATGCCCAGGGCCAGCGCCTCGGCGTTGGCGGCGGTCACGCTGGACTGGGCCATGGCGTTATGGTCGTCACCCGCTTTGGCCAAACACACCAGCAGCGCCCCAGCGCCCACGCTGTGCACCGTGTGCCCGGCGATGACTTGGCGCTGCACAGGTACGGCCAGGTCCAGTCCTTGTTTCAGCAGCACTTCATACAACACATCGGCCTCGCTGCGGCCCGTGGCCAGGTGCTCGGTGTGCGCCATCAGCGTATCCGCCAGCTCGTCAGGGTTGGGGTTCCAGGCGCGGAGGTTGGATGTGTCGAGCTTGAAGACCTTGAAGCCCAAATCGAGCGGCTGGCGTGGCGCTTGCAGCTCGGTTTCCAAGCTTAGTTGGCTGTTGGATTCCGCGGTGGCCGCACGCGAAGCTCCAATTTTTATAGCGGCGCGGCGCAAGCGCTCTTTAGTAAGTTCAGAGATGTTGCGGGGTTTGCCGATGGAATCGCAGAATTCTGCGGCGGCTTTCTGGTCTTTTTCGTTACCGTCAAGGTATTCTGGAAGTTGGACTAAAAGGTAGCGACGTCTCTGTCCGTCAATTTCATTTTGAGCGAGGACGGCTTGCCCCGTCGTTGCCGACCCCGCAAAAAAATCCATGACGATGTCATTTTTCGATGTCCCGAGTAGTACGCATGTTCTGATCAGTTCTACCGATTTTGGAAAGTCGAATGTGGTTCCGGGTAGTAGCTCTTTGAGTGCGCGTTTGCCGCTGTCGCTCGAGAATTCGCCTCCTATCCACACCGACTTCGGCTTGGATGTTCGCTCAACCACGCCTTCGTCTTCTTCGTCCTGATCTTCCTCAGTATCGAGAGCGATATTTGCGTCCAAGTACAAGCGGTGCTCGACATCTAATCTTCCTGTTTTGCCAGATCGTTTTGCTTTAAGCCAGTCTAAGTGCAATTGGACTTTCTC
Organism: Polaromonas sp.; assembly: GCA_043772355.1. GTDB lineage: Bacteria > Pseudomonadota > Gammaproteobacteria > Burkholderiales > Burkholderiaceae_C > JAAFIP01. The sequence goes on along the minus strand of JAYVGI010000074.1, from coordinate 14,750 downwards.
TTTACCCCACCGCCAGCACCCTTCGGCACCGTCACCACGGTAGGGCAGAATTTTTACAGCCGACGTAGATGGTTTCTCCAAAGTGCACTTGTCAGTTGTTTCATCCCAATAGATAGGGAAAAACATGTTGGGACGATCTTCGCGCCTATCTGGTCCGCCGCGTTTTCTTAAATCTCTAAGCGCGAATTTGTTTCCATCAAAGTCAATGTGCTTGAATGCTGCTTTTTGTTCCTCCGTCAACGGTAATCCGTTGGAAACAAATTCTGATCCAGCGTAAATCACGATGTACTCATGGCATGCAGCAATGTGCTTTTTATCGTTGCGGCCTTTCATGTTTGTGATTACGTTCACCGTCGCAACAAAATTTTCTTCTCCAAATAGATCGTTTGCAACGACTCGAAGATTGTGTAGTTCTTTATCGTCGATTGATATAACCAAAAGGCCATCGCGGCGTAAAAGACTTTTGGCCAACTTCAACCGCGGGTACATCATGTTCAGCCAGTCGGTGTGAAAGCGCCCGCTGGCCTCGGTGTTGCTGCTTAGCTTGCGGCCTTCGCCGTCCGTCTGGCCTGTCAGCTCCAGGTAGTTTTTAATGTTGTCGGTGAAGTTGTCGGGGTAGACAAAGTCTTTGCCGGTGTTGTAAGGCGGGTCGATGTAGATCATCTTGACTTTGCCGGCGTAGCTTTTTTGCAAGAGCTTGAGCACCTCCAGGTTGTCGCCCTCGATCATCAGGTTTTGCGTGGTGTCCCAGTCGACACTCTCCCCCGGGCAGGGGCGCAGGGTGCCGGTGCTGGGGGTGAGCGCAATTTGCCGGGCGCGGCGCTTGCCGTGCCAGTTGAGGCCGTACTTTTCCTCGCGCTCGTCCACCTGGCCGCCCAGCAGTTGTTTGAGCACCTCAAAGTCAACCCCGCCTTCTTTGAAGGCCTCGGGGAACAGGGTTTTGAGCTGGGCCAGGTTGCCTTCCACCATGTTGGCGCTTTGGGTGTCGGTTGGCTCTAGGGCCGGGATCACGCTGACGTGGGTGGGTTTGAAAGGTGTGGTCATAGTTGTGCAGACTGTATCTTGGGTGGCGTATTTCAGAGGCGGCACAGAAGCTGCTCATGGATTGGATTGCACCAGCAATGCCTCAATGGTTTGCGGCACCGTGCCTTTAGCGAGCATGCGGCCGAAGGTTTCGTAGACATCTGTTTTGGAACCGGCTTTGCGCAGGGTGTCTTCGTCGTTAAACCACACATACACAATGAGTTTGACGGGGCTGGACGCAAAACGAAAAAACAGGCGATAGCGACTGGGCAGGCCTTTTTTGACCCGACGCCAATGGGCGTTGGCTGTCGTGGCGGTGCTTAAGGTCTTGCCAATACGAAACTCAGCGGCATCCGGTTGGTTGGGCACTTGCTGGGTAATGGCCTTGTAGATGGAGGTCAACAGTTTGGTTTTGGGGTGGGTTTTGTAGCCTTGCGGATCACGCTGCGCTAGCTGGGAGACCACGCTTTCTAGTTCGCCCAGGGCGGCTTGAAAAACTCGGTGGTAGAAAATTTGCCATCCATTCGCTTGCATGGCGTTAGTCTGTCTCAACGCCTTCAACCAACGCTGCAATTCTGGCGAGTTGGGCGGCATCGGCTGGGACGATCTGCTCAGGATGTGCGGCCATTTGCGCTTCTAGAAAGCTTAAGAAGCTGTCCATGATGGGGTCGGTCTCGGGCTTGGCGGCTTTGCTCTTGGCCGCGGGCTGCGCAGAGATGAGCACCTGCCCATCAGCCACAAAGGTGGCGCGCACTTTGCCGCTGAACTCGGGGTGGGCGTTAAAAAACCCCGCTGGCAAGCGCATGCCGCGGCTGTTGCCAACTTGGACTACGGTGCCTTCGTATTGGGTGGTTTGCATGGTGATTTATCCGTGATGTAGATACATGTGTGATTACGTATTTTATGCCAAAACGGGAATGGGTGAAACCGTTTTGCGTTGTGTGCAGGATGTTTTACAGGCCGCTTTCGATGGCTTGGCGCTGCGCCATCAAGCCAGCGATTTTCAGGTTGTAGGCGGCTCTTTGGGCGAGTTGGCTCTCTTTGCTGGCCCGAGCGCGCAGGCTGGCCAATTGGGCATCTAGCTGGGCACAGTGATGCAAGGCGCTGCGGCGGCTGGCGGCCTGCGCGGGCGTGGGGCACAGTGCAAAGCGGCCGGTGCGGCCTGCGGCGGCCAGGGCTTCTATGCTTTGCAGCCAGCCGTCGTAGCGGGCTTGCAGGTGGCGCTGGGTGGTAGATAGTGGGCTGGAGAGGGCCAAATTTATAAGAAATAGGGCTGTAGGCCAATGAATAATCGCGGGAGCAGCTATTTTATTGATAGCGTCTTGCAGCTCGGATTGGGCTAACCAAGGGGTGCTGACTAATTGCTCTAACACCATGGCGCTACCGCTACTGAGGGTGCGGCGCTTGTGGGCCAGGCTGAGCTGCTCTTGCACGCCGCTGGGCGTGGCCTGGGTGGTGATAAGCAGTACAGGGTAGGGAATAACACGGTGGATAAGCTGCACCAGGCGGCTGAGCTGGGCGGTGCTGGTGGCGCTGGGTTGGGTAGCTGTTGGACGCAGCTGGGCGTGCAGGACTGCAACCTCTAGATAGTCGTGGGTGTCGGTTTGCCAAGCGGCCAGGCCGACGGTGCTGGGCTTGAGGGCGGCTAGCCAGTGCAGGTCTTCCAGCAGGTCGGTGCCCAGGCGTTTGTCGGCTGCAGTGCTGGCTTTGAGGGCAGCTATTTGCTCAGACAACAGCTTTTTGGCGATGCGCTGGCCTACCTGCGCGCTGGCAGGCAGGGCCAGGGCTTGCAACAGAACGGGGGCTTCGGTGCCTTGCATTAGGCGGCGCTGGTGGTACTGGACGTGCTGGGCAGGACGGCCAGCCAGGCGAGTACTTCAAAGTCGTTCACCCCGGCAAACTCGCCAGCAAGGGCGTGGGTGCCGCCGGGTTGAAACAAGCTGGCGACGGCGCGTTCTTGGGTTTTGCCTGCGATGGAGGCTACGGCGGCGGCCAGCAGCTGCTGGGCGGCGCGCATGTCTTCACCGTGCTTGGTGACCTGATCATGCTGGGCACCTGCGGCGCTGTCGGGCACGGTGCGGCCCAGGCTGAGGCGTTTGAGCCGGTCTAGGATGCGCTTGGCCTGGGTGTAGGGCAACAGCACTGCGCCGTCGGTGCCCACATGCACCAGATAGTGAGGGGCTAGCGGGTAGCTGCTGTCGGCTGCGTTGGTGTTGGATCTCAAAGCGCCACTCTCGGCGCGCAGGCAAAAAACAATGCCCGGTGGAATGTCGTTGTCCAGGCTGATGGTCACGGCAAAACTGCCCAGGGGCATGGCGCTGAGTTTATCGGGGTGGGCCTTGCCGTACTCGGCCAGGTCAATGCGAAAATCGGTCAAGGTCAGGTCGGTAATAGCGATGCCGCTGGACAGGTCTTCCAGATCGATTACGCTGGTTTGCATTTGGATGAGCTGGGCGCGGCGGTAGGCTAGGTCGTTCATGGGGTCGCCCGACTGCTGCTCGATGAGGTTTTCTTCGCCTGTAGCAGATATGTCTAGCAGCACCATGCGGCCGCTAACGCGCTGCTCTAGGTTGATGTATTCCTCTAGCTCGATGTTGGGCCAAAAGTTGACCAGCTGAATGCGTTGGTTGTGCGAGCCCAGGCGGTCAATGCGGCCAAAGCGCTGGATGATGCGCACGGGATTCCAGTGGATGTCGTAGTTGACCAAAAAGTCGCAGTCTTGCAGGTTTTGGCCTTCGCTGATGCAGTCGGTGGCGATCAGGATGTCGATTTCACCCTCGGTGGCCAGCTCGGCGGGGCGATCTTTGGACAGGGGTGAAAACGCGGTGAGTATGTTGCCCAGGCTGCGCTGTAGCGGCAGGGTGGTTTGGTTATGGCCCGCGCCGGTGACCAGGGCCGACTCTAGGCCCAGATCGGCTTTTGCCCAATCCGCAAGCTGCGCGTAGAGGTATTTGGCGGTGTCGGCAAAGGCCGTGAAGATGATGATTTTGCGGTTGCCGGTATTGATGGGGTGGGCGGCTTTGTGGGCTATCAGGGCGCGTAGTTTGAGTAGCTTGTCGTCGCGCGCGGCGCTGACTTGTGCGGCAGCGGCGCACAGGGTGGCCAGGCGGTTGCGGTCTTCTACCAGGTCTTGCCGCCAGCGGATTAAATCGACATCGCCCAGCAGCACTTTCACCTTGCGCCCCACCAGCAGGGCCTCGTAGGCGGGGTCTTCTATGTCTATGTCGTCAATATCCAGCTCTTCAATGTCTTGGGCTTGGGCATCGATGCGCGCTAGCGTGGCCTCTACGTCTTTAAGTTGGCGCTGCACGGTGAGGGTGAAGGACGGTACGGCGCTTTCCATGCGCTTGAGGATGTTGACGCGCAGCAGGTGGATCAAGTTTTCTTCGCGGTCGGCCTGGCGAAAAAAGCCCTGGCCGCCGCGCAGTTGGGTACTGTATTTGGCATCGTAGGCGGCCTGCTTGTGCGGCAGCACGTAGCGCAGTGGTGCATAGGCAGCCAGGTTGAGGCGGCGAATTTCTTGGTTGATATCGCGAATGGAGCGAAACTCGCCCGCACGGTCTACGTCGGCTTTGATGTTGATAGGGGGCAAGCGGTCTGGAAAACGGCCGGTCTCGGCGGTGCCGTAGTATTTTTCAATATGGCGACGCGAGCGGGCAATGGTCAGGTGGTCTAGCAGGGTGAAATAGTCAAAGCCCAGCATTTCTACCAATAGTGCAGGGGTTTTGTCCTCTGCGGGCAGATCTAGCCAGCGGTTAAAGGCCTTTTGGGCACGGCGGGTGGTGCTGTCTATGCTGGCAATGCCGTGCTCGGACAACGCGGTGTCAATGCCTTCGGTGACGAAGGCGATTTGGTTCTTTAAATCGTTCAAGCGGTTGTTGACGGGTGTGGCCGACAGCATGAGCACGCGGGTTTTAACGCCCTCGCGGATGATTTTGCGCATCAGGCGGTCGTAGCGCGTCTCGCGGCCTTTGTTGGTGGCTTTGTTGCGAAAATTGTGCGATTCGTCGATGACCACCAAGTCGTAGTTGCCCCAGTTGACGTGCTGTAGGTCAATGTCGCCAGACTGGCCCGCATCGCGGGATAAATCGGTGTGGTTGAGCACGTCGTAGTTCAGGCGGTCGGCTGCCAGCACGTTGCGTTTGTCGTTGGTTTTGTACAGCGTCCAGTTGTCGCGCAGACGCTTGGGGGCGAGCACCAGCACGCGGTCGTTGCGCAGCTCGTGGTATTTGATGATGGCCAGGGCTTCAAAGGTTTTACCCAGGCCTACGCTATCGGCAATGATGCAACCGCCAAAGCGTTCCAGTTTGTCGATAGCGCCCACGACACCGTCACGCTGAAATTTATACAGCTTTTTCCACACCATCGTGTTGCGTATGCCGGTGGCTGATTTGACGATGCGCTCTTCGTCCATGGCCTGGCCGTTGGCGGCAAACAGGTGGTGCAGGATGAGGGTGTAGATGCTGGTCGGGTCATGGCGCTCGGACAAGGATTTGACCGCGGCAATGAACGTCACTTTGGCCACGGGTTGGTCTTGCAATGAAGCCCATTGCAGGTTGAACCACTGGCTTAAGTTTTCAGCTTCTGCTGGGTTTTCAGAGTTTTGAATCAGGTTCAAGGGGTTGCCGGGTGCGATGCCCAGCCCGTCGCTGCTAAAGGCAAATGAGCCGAGCACCGCTTGCTGCGCCACGCCTTGGCTGTCGCGCAGCACCATGGTGCCCTGCGGTATAGCGCCGCTGGCGTGGCGTACCTGTGCTTTGGCCTCTAACCAAGCGGCAAACTTGCCTGCCAGCCAAGGGGCGCGCAGCGTGTTGCGCGCTGCGCGGTCAGCAGTGGTGCCCAGTAGCCCGAGGGTGTGATGGGGTTCGTTGGCCATCGGGGGCGGCACTACGAGCCGCACTTGTGCCAATTTGGGCGCATCCGCCAGCACCTCGGCAAAGGCAAACAACGAATAGCTGGGCGAGACCATGTCGAGTTGGTAATCGGCCTTGAGCCAAGGGCGGATTAAATCGACGACGCGATCACTGCCGGTGTTGTTTACAAATCTCATTGCTTAGATGCCTTGTTTATCTGGGTATTATGTATACACAATGACCGAGGTCTCGGCCAAAGCTGAAATTTTCACGATTGCCAATGTAGTTCAACCCGGAAAACTCCCATGCACACCCCCAGCCTAGAACGCATCACCCCCATCGTCCAAGCCGACATCGACGCTGGCCGCCTGCCCGGCGCGGTGATGCTGGTGCACAAAGACGGCAAAACGCTGTTGGACCAAGCGCTGGGCAAGCGCGACCCCGATGCGGTTGACCCCATGCGCACGGACACCATTTTTCGCATCTACTCCATGACCAAGCCCATCGCCTCGGTGGCTCTGATGATGCTGGTGGAAGACGGCCTGGTGCAGATCGCCGACCCGGTGGCGAAATACCTGCCAGAGTTTGAAGGCCTCACGCTGGGTGTGCCGGGCCGGGACGATGTGGGCCAGCCGCTGATCGAGCGCATCCCGCTTACCGAGCTGCCAGGCACGCGCGCACCCACGGTGCAAGACCTGTTGCGCCATACCAGCGGCTTGACTTACGGCATCTTTGGCGACTCGATGGTGAAAGCCGAATACCGCAAGTCCGGGGTAGAGCAGGGCAAGCTGACGAACACTGAGTTTTCACACCGCCTGGCCATGCTACCACTGGCCTACGCGCCCGGTACCGTGTGGGAATATGGCCGCTCTACCGACATTGTGGGCGCGCTGATAGAACGTGTGAGCGGCCAAACCCTGGGCACCTATTTGCAGGCCCGCATCTTTGGGCCTTTGGGCATGGGGGATACCGGCTTTGCGGTGCCCACCGCTAGCCAAGCGCGCATCGCCCAACCCTTTGCCATCGACCCCGACAGCACCACGCTGGCGGTGCGCCTGCTCGACACCAGCAAAGTGCCCGTCTACGAGTCTGCAGGCGGCGGCCTGCTGTCCACCGCGCCCGACTACCTGCGCTTTGCCCGCATGCTGCTGGCAGGTGGCACACTGGATGGCGTGCGCATTGTGTCGGCCAAAACCATTGCGCTGATGACCAGTGACCATCTGGGTGCCGACATCATCCGCGCCAGCCGCGTGAGCGGTGCCAACACCGAGTACCTCCCCGGCGAAGGCTACGGTTTTGGTCTGGGCTTTGCCGTGCGCTTAGGCAGCGGCGAAGCGAGCAACGCCGGCAGCGCAGGCGACTATTCGTGGGGCGGCTTGGCAGGCACGTATTTTTGGAATGATCCGAAAGAAAACATGACCGCCATCTGGATGATGCAAGGGCCGTACCAGCGGGAGTACTACCGCAACTTGTTTAAGAACCTAGTGTATGGGGCGTTTTGACCGCTAACCACCTCATGGCACCCGCACAAAGCGCTGCGCACCTCGTTGTTGGTGCCATCTGCCACCAGCAAGTAGCGCTGGCTGGGGTCTTCAGACGGCACCAAGTCCCACACCGAGCCCGAGCCACGGGTGTCTGGCTCGTACACAAACTGGCGTACAAACTCACCGCTCTTTTTAAACACCTGAATGCGGTTGTTCATGCGGTCACACCCATACACCAGGCCGTCTTGCGTGATGCAGTTGGAGCGCTTGAGCGTCAAGGCCGCGCCCCGCTCATCTTCGGCGAGCGACAGGGGCCGGTGGATCATCCAGATGCTGTCGTCGCCAGCAGTGGCAATGCCTGCCACTTGGCCCAAAATCCAGTTGTTGGGCAGCGGCTTGGGCCAGCTGGCATCCACCGCATAACGCGGCCCGCCGCTGGCGCTGGCCGCTCCCTCCACCCGCTGCGCACCCGCTGCGGGTGCCACAGCCGTGCAGGCGCTCAGAGCAACGATTGCAGCCAAGCCGAAGGCCAGAAAAGAAGTCTCAATTATTCGCATCAGTCACTCCTGTGGAGTCGGATAAGCCCGCCCCGAATGGGGCAATTATGCGAGCGCCTTGCACAGCGGCATCAGCGGATTTACCTTGGTGCAGCGGTAGTGCCCATGCCGCTGCAAAATCTCTACCCTGCAGCCACCTCGGTTTCCGAAAAAAAAGCGTTTTGAAAGGCTTGAACCAAACCTTCCAGCTCCAGCGGTGTCAGTTGCGCCAACGCGGCATGTTGCCGCTTGGTATTGGACAATTGACCACTGTTTTGGTGTAGCCACCGAATGAGTAAATTCAGCGTCTTGTCCGGTGCGTCCACCACCGCCTGCATGGCTTTGATGGCGCGGTCATGGTTGCGCAAGTACAGCAGCTCTTGCACAAGATCTTCTTTGGCGGTTTGTTGCACGACATGGGCCAGGTAGGCCACTTGCGGGTTCAGGCTGGGGTAACGCCACAGCGGCGCAATGTCAGCCGGGTTGGCAATGCACAGCTTGCCCTGTGCATCAAAGCGGTAGTCCAGCATGCGCATGATCGGGCGGGAATGCGCTTCCAGGCTGCGGTCGTAGTCCGTCATGTGGGCCAACATATGGGCAGACACGGGCAGTATGAGTCCAGCCGGAACAAAGCCGTCCCGCGCCAATACATCATGAATCAGAAAGCGGTGGATCCGTCCGTTGCCGTCCTCATACGGGTGGATAAACACGAAGCCCCAAGCCAGAAGGGCCGCGCGTAGCAGCGCAGGCAAGCCGCGGCTGCGCATTTCGCACTGTGCCAGCGCGTCCATCATGCCCGCCACCATGTCTGGCGCGGGGCATGCGTAATGCACTTGATCGTCTGCGCCGTAGGCACTGCTTTGGCCTACATAATTCTGCACTGTTCGGTAGCCGTGCTCGGCATAACGCGGATCGACAATGGTATTTTGCAGGCGCGTGAATGCAGACTCTGCGTATTGGCTGTGTACCGGTTCCTTGCCCGCCTCCGCTAGCATTTGCACAAAACGCGCCAACCGCGCTGAACTGGGGTGCTCACCTTCTATCTCGTTGCTGGACTTGGTTTCTTTGGTGTACAGGTAGTCAATCGCACGGCGGAACGTAGCGGGTGGAATGCCTGTGCTGAGCCTGCCCATGTACGCCGACAAATCAAAAGCCAAAGCCTGCTCCAGCGCGTCATCGCGCCGCACGAAGGGGCAAAAAGCCCGCGTGCCCAGCAGGTTGTCCCATACCCGCCAGCGGCTGTTGCGCAGGGGGGGTGTCGGCGACGGATTGGTGTAATAAATGGCCTCGTCCAGCGCGTTCACATAGCCGCCATTGATTGCTTGGGTGACGCTGGCCGCCAGCGCCAGCGGTTGCTCGTTAAAAAACTCATACCAAAAGCCCAGCAGGCGTACGTATTTGGAGCCTGGTGCCTTCGCAATCACCTGGCCAATGTCGGCCTGTGGAATTTGCCTGAAAACACCTGTTAATACGTCCGGTGCAACGCCGTCATACTTCAGCGCAAACAGCAGATGCTCTACTGCGCTATCGCTGTCTTTGAGCCGATACGAGGCCGGGTAAGTCTGTTTGACCGTGCTGGCAGCCCATTGCAGTTTGGCGCGGCCCGCGATGTAGGATGCGTGCGCCAAGGGTAATGCCTCCAAGCCGAAATGCTGAATAAGCCAGGAATAGCCAACGGGCTGTGGATTGGCTGCACTGGATGTGCTGGCGTGGGCAGTTTGCAGCAGGGGCTTGTTCGGTAACATGCCGCATATTTTGCACGAAATCAGATTTTCCTGCGCGAATTTTACTTTTTCATTTGATTTTTGCGCGAATTTGTGTTTTTCTTGATTTGATTTATCCCTCGCAACCAACCCTGCACAGTGCATACCGTACGCAAGTCGTCAGCGGTAATGCCCATGCCGCTCCAAAATCTCGATCTTGTAGCCATCCGGGTCTTGGATAAAAAAGAAACGGGCGAGCAGTTCATCACCGCGTTTGAATTCTTTGATGGCCAGAGGTGCATAGCCTGCACCAATGACGGCAGCGTGTTTGCTGGCGACGTCATCCACCACCACGGCGACATGGCCGTAGCCGTCGCCGTGGGTGTAGGGCGCTGTGCGGTCTTTGTTGTAGGTCAGCTCTATCTCAGAGTCGTTTTGCGCATTGCGCAGGTACACCAAAGTAAAGTCGGGAAAATCCAGCGTGTGGCTGGGGTGCAGGTCTAGCACCTTGCTGTAGAAGGCGAGCGATGCGTCCAGGTCGCGCACGCGGATCATGGTGTGGATAAGTTTGGTCATCTTGGTCGGGTATAAAAATACGACCCTGCTCATTTCAGTCGATGACTGGCAAATCAGGGTCGCCAAAAAACGTCATTAGCAGGCTAAAAATCAGTGTACTCAGTGTGTCATGAATCCCGCCTGTTCGGACAGTGCCGGGCCCAATAGGCGAGGGCTAGAGCTGGCTTGCTCCAATGCATCGCATTTGCGCCGCAGGTAGCGCATGCAGGTCACGCGCAGGAAGGACGAAAAATTCAGCACATCACCCCGGTAGCGCAAAATTTCATCGTGAAACTTGGCGATCAGCGCGTTGGTGGTGATGTTTTCTTCGGCTGCCAGTTTGGCCAGCGTGTCCCACACAAAGTTCTCCACTCGGATGCTGGTAAGCACCCCGTGGATGCGCACGGTGCGCGAGCGCGACTCGTACAGAATGGGGTCGGCTTTTACAAAAAATTCACACATGCGCATGTCTCCCTTGCTATTGGCGATGAGCCTGAAAACTATCATGCCTCAAAGCGCCTTTTGTGTCATCTGCCCGGCGATGTAATCGGCCTGGCGAATCGCCAAGGTGACAATGGTGAGGGTGGGGTTCTCGGCCCCGCCGGTGGTGAACTGGCTGCCGTCGCTGATGAACAGGTTGCTGATGTCGTGGGTTTGCCCCCACTTGTTCACCACGCCGTCGCTAGCCTTGGCACTCATGCGGCTGGTGCCCAGGTTGTGCGTAGACGGGTAGGGCGGTGTACGGAAGGTGCGTACGCTGCCTGCGGCTTGGTAGATGCGCTCGCCTTGTGTAAAGGCGTGGTTGCGCATGGCGATGTCGTTGGGGTGGTCGTCAAAGTGCACATTGGGCACCGGGTTGCCCCATTTGTCTTTCACTGATGTGTTGAGCGTGACGCGGTTGTTGGCGCGCGGCATGTCTTCGCCTACCAGCCACATGCCTGCCAGGTTGGTGTAGTTGTCCATCCACCAGGCAAAGTCTTCGCCCCAGCTGCCGGGGTCTAAAAATGCCGCCATAAAGGGCACGCCCAGCGCCAAGGTCTCCAGCTCGTAGCCACCGGCAAAACCGCGCTTGGTGTTGTGGCCCGACTCGTCGCGCACAATGCCGGCCATGGTGGTGCCACGGTACATGTTGACGGGGTCTTTAAAGGCCGCATACACCGATCCAGTCATGTGGCGCATGTAGTTGCGCCCCACCTGGCCCGACGAGTTGGCCAAGCCGTCTTTGAACTTGTTGGACGCCGACAGCAGCAGCAGGCGCGGGGTCTCTATCGAGTTACCCGCCACGCAGACGATGCGCGCCTTTTGGCGCTGCTCTTTGCCGTCTTTGTCAAAGTACACCACGCCGGTCACCTTGCCTGCGTCGTTGTGCTCAATGCGGGTAACGTGCGAGTCTGGCCGCAAGTCCATGTTGCCAGTTTTTTCTGCCTTGGGTAGCTCGGTGTAGAGCGTAGACCACTTGGCTCCGCTCTTGCAGCCCTGAAAGCAAAAGCCCAGCTGCATGCAGCGCCCCCGGTCATCGCGGGGCTGGCTGTTAATGGCCATGTTGCCGGTGTGCACGTCTTTGTAGCCCAGCTTGGCGGCACCGGCGGCCATCACCTTGAAGTTGTTATTGCCCGGCAGGCCGGGGATGCCGTTGGTGCGCGTGACACCCATTTTGTCTTCGGCCTTGGCATACCAAGGCTCCAGCTCTTTGAGGGTGATGGGCCAGTCCAGCAGATTGGCCCCTGCAATGCTGCCGTAATGCGTTTTGGCGCGAAACTCGTGGTCTTGCAGGCGCAGCGATGCACCCGCCCAGTGGGTGGTGGTGCCGCCCACGGTTTTGCAGATCCATGCAGGCAGGCCAGCAAAGTCTTTGGCTACGCGCCAGTTGCCCGAGGTGGTGCGTGGGTCTAGCCAGGCCAGCTGCATAAACGACTTCCACTCGTCGTTGATGAATGTGGCCTGGGACTGCATCGCCCCCGCCTCCAGCACCACGACTTTGATGCCTTTTTGGCACAGCTCATTGGCCAGCGTACCGCCGCCTGCGCCCGAGCCGATGATGACGACGACTGAGTCGTCTGAGTTTTGAAATTTGGCCATGTCTGTCTCCGGTATTGCGCCAGCGCGCTAAGCCGCTGTCGCGTGAATAGGGAAAAGCAAGAAAAGAGAGGGAATGTAAGCGGGTAGATACGCGGTTTGGGCGCTAGCCCAGCGACACTTTGGGGCTGGCCGCCTCACTGGGCTCGGGCAACCACTTGAGGTCTTGAAACCCGCGCGAGATGTAGCCGCCTTTCTCCCAGGCCGAGCCGGGGTAGCCAAAGGTGGCGTAAGCCATGTCGTTGTCATACAGCGAGGTAATGCACTTGCCGCGCACGGTGTTAAAAAACGGTTTGCCCTCGATGGCTTTAACGGCCTTGAGTTGGGCTGCCGCGTTGGCCTTGCCAAAGTCGCCGCCGGTGGCTTTGTTCAGCGCCGCAATACCGTCTTTGAGTTCTTTGGCTGCCTTGGCATCGCCACTAGCGGCACCGTCCAGGTCTTTGGCCAGCAGGGCGTACACCGCGTCGGGCAGCTTGGCGTGCGGGTAGAGCACGCGGCCCATCTTCATCAGCGTTTCGCCCTCCGCTTGGCTCAGGGTTTTCAACTCGATAGCCCAGACGGTGGACGGGGCCAGCAGCGCCAGTGTGCTGCCCGCCACCAGTGAGCCCATCAGCACACCCGAGCCCTTGAGCAGGTGGCGGCGCGTCAGCGCCAGGTTTTGCTTGGGCACTTGGCCATCGTGTTCTTGGCAACTGCTGTCGGTGGCGACAGCGATGGGAATCGTCTTCATGTCTGTGTCTCCTTGGGTTAAAACTTGGTACGGGGCGGGGTAGCACGCTCCCTAGGCGAATTCTAGGAGTTGCAAACCGCCAATAGGTGATAATCCTATAGCTACAGGGAAAGCACTAGGTGTTGCAATTTGTAAGAATACCAACAAGGGCGTTGCAGGCAGAGTTCTGGAACTTTCGCACCAGTTGGCCCATCTACACACCAAAACGGAGACCACCATGCAACGCACACACTGCCTCACCAGCGGCCTGACCGCCGCCGCCTTGCTGCTCGCCGCATGCAGCACTACCCCCACGGCAGCACCCGCCTCGGCGGCTGATACCCTGCAACGGGCCGAGCGCGCCATGGGCGCAGCGGGGCTCAAAACCCTGCGCTACACGGCCAGCGGCACGGGCGGCATCTTTGGCCAGGCGCACCAGCCCGGTACGGCCTGGCCCAAGGTCAATGTCAGCAACTTTGCGCGCCTGCACGACTACGACAATGCCGCCTTGCGCCAAGACCAGGCTATCAGCCGGGCCGAGCCCAACGGCGGCGGTGCGTTGCCGCTGATGGGGCAGGGTGAGCAGCGCTCCGTCGGCATGCTGATGGGCGCTATGGCCTGGAACATGGTCGGCCCCGCGCCCGTGGCCTCGCCCGTGGCGCTAGACCAGCGCATGCACGACCTGTGGACCAGCCCGCACGGCATCATCAAAGCCGCGCTTCAAAATAACGCCACCGTCACCACCCGCAACTTGGGCGGACAAACACTGAACGCCGTGTCGTTTACCGAGCCCGGGCGCTTTTCTGCCACTGTCTTCATCAACAACCAAAACCTGGTAGCCCGGGTAGAGTCCCGCCTGTCCCACCCGGTGATGGGCGACACCGAGGTGGTCACCGAATACAGCGACTACAAAGACTACAACGGCATTAAATTCCCCGACCGCATTGAGCAAAGCCAAGGCGGCGCTATGGTGCTGGACCTGCATGTGAACGAGGTGCAAGTCAACGCACCGTCAGGCATCGCCGTGCCCGAGCTGGTGCGCGTAGCGCAAGAGAAAGCCGTGGCCGAGAAGGCCGCCGAGGGCGTGTGGTTCATCGGCGGCGGCTCGCACAACAGCGTGGCCATCGAGATGAAAGACCACATCATGCTGGTCGAAAGCCCGCTCTACGACGCCCGCGCCAGCGCCGTGCTGGCCGAGGCCCGGCGCGTCATCCCCGGCAAGCCGGTGCGCTACGTGGTCAACTCCCACCACCATTTTGACCACGCAGGCGGCCTGCGCACCGCCGTGGCCGAGGGTGCCACCGTAGTGGCTAGCGCCAAAGCCGCGCCTTACTACCAGCGCGTGCTGGCCAACCCCAACCGCATCAACCCCGACAAACTGGCCAAGTCCAGCGCAGCCCTCAAAGTTGAGGCGGTGGACGGCAAACGCGTCTTCAGCGATGCCGCGCGCACGGTAGAGCTGTACCTGATGGGCCAAAGCGTGCACGCCGACGGCTTCATCATGGTCTATTTGCCTGCCGAGAAGCTGCTGGTCCAGGCCGATGCCTACACCCCCTTGCCGCCCAACACCGCGCCGCCCGCTGTGCCCAACGCCAACCACCTCAACCTGATCAGCCATATCGAAAGTTTGCGGCTCAGCGTAGAGCGCATCTTGCCGCTGCACGGCCGCATGGTGCCCGTGGCCGAGCTCTACAGCACGGCCGGGCGCAAGCCCTAAGGGATTTAGAAATTACTAAAGTACCATTTATAATATCTTCATTCTGCACTATTGGAGTGACTGCATATGAAGACAAGCACACTGGAGCGCAACG
>JAYVGI010000073.1:0-22708 GCA_043772355.1 Polaromonas sp. | reverse complement strand
CCTTTTGAAACCATCATCGTAGCGCCGAAGGTTATCGCAACGCCGCTGGTGATTGAAACCCCACAGGCGTTTGACAACCTAAAGTCTGTTGAAACGCCAGACGCAGCCTCCAATCATCTGGACGGAATAGACCCTGGGTTAACCCAGCCGATCCAGATCCATCCCGCCCCCAGCATGTCTTTCAAGGACGCGCTACAAGGCCATAACGTACCCAAGCCCAAGCCATCTCAAGTAGCTGAGCCTAGCCCACCGCAGGCCTTGCCACCAGAGCCTGTGCAGCCAGTCCCGGTGCCCCGCCGCAAAACCAGCGTGCTGGTAGGCGCTGGCGCAGCGGCCATCCTCGTCATCGTTGCCGCGTGGGCCTGGATGGGTAAAGGAGCAGACCCTGCAAGCCATGCATCGGGTGTTACAGCGGCTACCGCCCTGCCAAGTGCCTCTGCGCCACAAGCAAGTACCAACGACACCAACACCTCCAGCGCAGCGACCAGCAGCGCCCCAGGCAGTGCAGCCTCAACTGCCGCCACAACCGGCGCCTCAACCGGTGTCTCAACCGGCGCCTCAGTGGCCACCAGCAGTGCCACCACGCTAACTCCCACGGCCTCCACCAGCAGCGCCACCACAACGCTTACAGTGGCTAAGGCCGCCAGGCTAGCCGCCTCGGCGGCGGCCGCCGCAGCATCCGCAGCGGCAGAAAAAGCAGCGCGTTTGCAAGCCCAGCGGGAAGCCACCACAAAAACAGCCACCACCAGCGCCATCTCGGGCACCTTCACTACCAG
This sequence comes from Polaromonas sp., assembly GCA_043772355.1. GTDB lineage: Bacteria > Pseudomonadota > Gammaproteobacteria > Burkholderiales > Burkholderiaceae_C > JAAFIP01. The sequence goes on along the minus strand of JAYVGI010000073.1, from coordinate 21,932 downwards.
CAACCCGGTGCCAAGCAGCCACGCATCGAGCAGCGCCGCCCAGCACAGCAACGATCCAGTCCGCAACAATCAACCGGCAAGCCCAGCTCCGAGCCCGCCAAAACCGGCTGCGGCTGAGCGCCCGAGAGATGCCGCATATGCAGGCCCCAACGAAGCTTGCCACGACCGAGTACTGTTGGGATTTACCTCCTGCGTGACCGAGCAATGCAACAAATCGGCCTTCTCCAGGCACCCGGTGTGCATCGAGCGCCGCGAACAAGAGGAACGCCGCAAAGCTGCGGAACAGTTTCGCTAAGTATTTCGCCGATAATAGGGGGTAACCCTTAGCAGCGCCCTGCTGCATGCGCCTCCAGGCCTTTCATGATCACCCTTAAAAATATTACCCTGCGCCGCAGCGCTAAAGTGCTGCTCAACGCGACTACATTGACCATCAACCCCGGCGAAAAACTGGGCCTGGTGGGGCGCAACGGTGCAGGCAAATCCAGCCTGTTTGGCCTGCTCAACGGCACCCTGCACGAGGATGGCGGCGACTACTACATGCCCACCCAATGGCGCATGGCCCAGGTAGAGCAGAACATGCCCGAGACCGACGACAGCGCCACCGATTTTGTGTTGCAAGGCGACACCCGCCTGACCGAGCTGCGCGCCGCGCTGGCCATAGCCGAAGAAACCCACGCGCTGGACCCCGACGACATGGAGGCCGGCATGCAAATAGCCCACGCCTACACCGACCTGGCCGACGCGGGTGAGCACGATGCCGTGCCCCGCGCGCAGGCCCTGATTCTGGGCCTGGGCTTTAAAACCCACGAACTGGATGAGGCGGTCAACAGCTTCTCAGGCGGCTGGCGCATGCGCCTGCAACTGGCGCGCGCGCTGATGTGCCCCAGCGACCTGCTGCTGCTGGACGAGCCCACTAACCACTTGGACCTGGACGCGCTGGTGTGGCTGGAAGCCTGGCTTAAACGCTACGCCGGTACGATGGTGGTCATCAGCCATGACCGCGAGTTTTTAGATGCGATTACCACCACCACGGTGCACATCGACAACGCCCAGCTCAACCGCTATGGCGGCAACTACAGCGCCTTTGAAGAGCTTAAATCTCAGCAAATGGTCTTGCAGCAGTCGGCCTTTGCCAAGCAGCAAGACAAAATTGCCCACTTGCAAAAGTTTATTGACCGCTTCAAAGCCAAGGCCAGCAAGGCCAAACAAGCGCAAAGCCGTGTCAAAGCGCTGGACCGCATGGAGAGAATTGCGCCACTGCTGGCCAGCGCCGACTTTAACTTTGAGTTCAAAGAGCCAGCCAACCTGCCCAACCCGATGCTGGCTATCAGTGATGCCAGCTTTGGCTACCACACCGATGAAGGTATTAAAACCATTGTGAGCGGTGTGAGCAAGTCGGTGCTGGCAGGCCAGCGCATTGGTATTTTGGGTGCCAACGGGCAAGGTAAATCTACCGTGGTGAAAACCATTGCGCGCGACTTGAACATCTTGTCGGGCACGGTCACCGAAGGCAAAGGCCTGCGCATTGGCTACTTTGCGCAGCAAGAGCTGGATGTTTTAAGGGCGCAAGATACGCCCCTGGAGCACATGATTCGCCTGGCCAAAGAGCACGCTGCGGCAGGCTTTGCCGGCGAGTCGGGCAAGGAGCAAGATTTGCGCGGATTTTTGGGTGCCTTTAACTTTGGCGGCGATATGGTCAAGCAGGCTGTAGGCACCATGAGCGGCGGCGAAAAAGCCCGCCTGGTGCTGTGCATGATGGTCTGGCAGCGCCCTAACCTCTTGCTGCTGGACGAGCCCACCAACCACCTGGACTTGACCACGCGCGAGGCCTTGGCCATGGCGCTGAACGAGTTTGAAGGCACCGTCATGCTGGTCAGCCACGACCGGGCCTTGCTGCGCTCGGTGTGCGACGAGTTCTGGCTGGTAGGCCGTGGTGTGGTGGCTCCGTTTGACGGCGATTTGGACGACTACCAGCGCTATTTGCTGGACGAATCCAAGCGCTTGCGCGAAGAGGCGAAAGTGGAGCGTGCTGAGAAAGTGCCAGTCGCAGTAGCTCCCGTGGCCGCGCCGCAAGTGGCTCCTATCGCTATTAAAAACGTAGCTTCTCGCGCTCCATCTACGGGCGGATCCAGCCAAAGCATCAAAAAGAAGCTGCTGCAATCCGAAACCCTGGTCGCCCAGCTGCAAGCCGAGCAAAGCGCTCTGCACACCAAGCTGTCCCAAACGCCACCCCCGGCTGATCTTGCGGTAGCGGCCAAGCGGCTTAAGCTAGTGGATGTTGAGCTTGCCCAGGCTGAAGAGCAGTGGATGGTGCTGAGCGAAGAGCTGGAGGCTCACGCCAGCTGATCCTTGTAGTAGCTTGGGCAGCGCCAAGCTACTGCTCTATCGCCGCGCAGGGCCTGCGCGTCTAGTTTTGCCCAAACGACTTGGACGCCTGACCTATGCAGGCCACCGGGCATGGATCGTCGCCCACTAATCCCACAGCAGGCTGGCCACCGTGCCCCTCGCGGGCACGCCAACCGGGGCCTTTGACAAACAGGTTTTGCCACATGCTGCCCACGTCAAATTTGGGCAAGGCCTTGCCGGGGTATTTGGCCTCATACTCTTTGCGAATATCAGCACCCGTTTTGTACCAGGACACTTTATTGATATAGCGCTTGAGCGTTTGGCCGCGCCAGCCAGCGTCTTTGGCCTCGGGCCAAACCTCTTCGCCATGCTTTATGTTCCACGTTGGGTCTAGCTCCCAGGCCGTACGGCCCAGCACATCGCCAAAAATATACAACCTGCCATGGATGATGTGCCACTCCGTCGGGTCTGAGCCTAGCTTGAGCGCATAGGCGGCGCCGCTGGCACAAAAACCACCGTACTGCGGCTCATACTTCTCGGGTGCGGCGTCAAACAGGCGTTTGTGTTCAGGGTTCATAAAGTAGTAGGTGCGCCCTGGCAAGGTGGTTTGGAACACCGGGTTGCCGCGCACACTTTGCTCCTTCGTAAAGTAAGCCACGGGGTCATGGCCCAATAGCATCACGTCTTGGCCGGTCACGTTCTTCATGGTCGCATAGGGCGTGCCGCAAGCAGCCAAGAGCGCCACCAAGGCACACAGTAGCGCCCATTTCATCATTTGGTTTAGCCTGAACATAGGGCCTCTTTGTTGCGGTGGTTTGGCACACTGTAGCCCATCTGGGCAGAGCACGCCACGGCGCCTCGTGCTACACGCCGCCCTGCAGCAGTTTGGCGTAGTAAGCCGGGTCTACATTGCCGCCGCTGACGATGATGCCGACACGTTTGCCTTTGACATCGAGCTTGCCTTCACTGTCCCCCAGCATGGCTGCAGCAGCGGCCAAGCCTCCTGTGGGCTCGATCACCATCTTCATGCGCTCGGCAAAAAAGCGCATGGTGTTGACCAAAGCGGCGTCTTCTACAGTCAGCACGTCTTTCAGCAAAGCATGGCACACTGCAAAGGTCAGTGGACCGGGGGCCTGGGTTTGCGCGCCATCCGCAATGGTTTTGGGTACGTCAATTTTGACGATCTGGCCACTGCGCAAACTTTGCTGAAAGTCATTGCCCGCCAAAGGCTCCACGCCGTACACAGCGCAGTCAGGCAGTAGGTGTTTGGCAGCTACCGCGCAGCCCGACGTCAGGCCACCGCCGCCCATGCACACCAGCAAAATATCCAGCGTGCCTACATCTTCAATCAACTCCAGCGCAGCCGTGCCCTGCCCGGCCATCACCGCCGTGTGGTTGTAGGGCGGGATCAGCGTCATACCGCGCTCGGTGGCGATCTGCAGGGTCAAAGCCTCGCGGTCTTGGGTGTAGCGGTCATACAAAACCACTTGCGCACCATACTCCCGCGTAGCGCGAATTTTGCCTTCTGGCGCGTCTTGCGGCATGACGATGACTGCTTGCATGCCCAGCAACTTGGCCGATAGTGCCACCGCCTGCGCATGGTTGCCCGATGAGAAGGCTATCGCGCCCGCCTTGCGCTGCCCGGGTGTGAACTGCGCCAGCGCGTTGTAGCCACCGCGAAACTTGAAGGCCCCCATGCGCTGGAAGTTTTCGCATTTAAAAAACAGCTGCGCACCCGTGCGCGCATTGGCCGTGCTGCTGGTATGCACCGGCGTGCGGTGCGCCACCCCTTTAAGGCGTGCAGCGGCCGCGCTGATGTCGGCGAAGCTAATGGGTAATTCGATAGCGCTCATCGTGTTTCCTAAATCCTAAATCCTAAATCGTGCGCCCTGTGCCCTGCGCCCTGTCATCCCATCAAACCGCATCTTGAAACGATTTGGCACGCAAGGTGATCACCAGTGTGTCGCGATAAGCGTTGTCTGCCGTGGGTTGAATCGGCGTGGTCTCGTGCACTACGCGAGCGTCGTCCAGCAGCAGCACGCTCCAGGGCTCGGTCAGGGTAAAGCGCTGGCCGCTGGGGCCGTCTGCCTCAAACACGCGGGTTTCGCCACCCTTCACGCCTTCGCGCGCCACCAAAAACACCGCCACCAGATCTACCCCGTCGCGGTGCGCGCCCTCGGGCGTGGGGCGGCCTATACCGCCTTCGGTGTCAATACGAAACTGGTGCGCCTCGGCAAACCAGTCTTGCGGGCCACGCAATTGGTTGGCCAAGCTGCCCATCCAGGTGAGCAAGGCGTTCCACGCACTCGTGTGGGTAGCTGGCTCTACCGGCTCAAACCAGCGCTCCATACCGCCGTGCAGGGCGTTGTACTCCAGCGGTTGCCAGTGGGCGCGGTGCACGGCGGGGTGCGCGCCCGTGCCATTGACCACATAGCTGGCGTGGCGCCGCTTGCGGTACTTGCCGCCATCTTTCAAGTAAGCATCGGGCAGCAGATGGTGCCAGCTCTGGTTCAACGCAGCCAGAGCAGCCAAGGTGCAGCCCGCCAGGTGCGCTACGTCGCCCGCAGGCAGCAAGGCAAAGCCCTGCTGGCGCAAGGCGGGTAGCAGCGTAGCCGGATGGGTATAGGGGGGGACGAAACTGGACAGGGACATAGCGCAAGCTTAAAACCTTTAGAGCTCAGTGCGCAGCACAGGCCTACAAATTTTTGACCAATACAGTTGCGGTAACAGGCTACTTATTTGGGAGCAGCACACGCCTAGCGCCGCCGCGCCCACTGCACACCGGCCACCTGCCCGACGGCGGCCAGCACCTTGCCCAGGCGGCTGGCATCCGTCACTTCGACGGTCAAGGTCATCCACACGGTGCCTTGGGTGGCCTGGGACTGCACGCTTTGCACATGGGCTTTTTCTTTGCTGAACACCTCGGCAATGTCGCGCAGCAGGCTGGGGCGGTCGCTGGCCTGCACCGTCACGTCTACCGCGTAGGTGGGCAGGCCGCCAGTTGCGCCGGCTTTGGGCTGGCCCCAGGCTACGTCGATCACGCGGCCTGCGTCTTTGGCTTGCAACTGGCGCAGGTTGGGGCAGTCTGCGCGGTGGATGCTGACGCCTTTGCCTCGGGTGACAAAACCGCCTATGGCATCGGGTGGTGCGGGTTTGCAGCACTTGGCCAACTGGGTGAGCAAGGAGTCTACGCCCACCACCAGCACGCCACTTTTGCTGCTCTGGGTTTTGAATTTTTCGGCTTGGCGGGCTTTTTTCAGCAGCAGTTGCTCGTCGGCATCTACCTCGGGCTCGGCCGGGCGAAACAGCTGCTCGATGGTACGCAGCGAGAACTCGTCCTTGCCCACCACTTCAAACAAGTCGTTCGCGTTTTTAAAGCCCAGCTGAACCGCTAAATCGCCCAGCTTGAGCGCTGTTTTGCCTTCGCGTTGCAGCAGTTTTTCTACCGCCTCGCGGCCTTTGGCTATGGTTTCTTCGACCGCGATGGCGTTGAACCAGGCCCGCACTTTGGAGCGGGCGCGCGGGCTGGCTAGAAAGCCCAGCTCGGGGTTGAGCCAGTCGCGCGAGGGGCCGCCCTCTTTCGCGGTGCTGACCTCGACGGTTTGGCCGTTTTTAAGCGGCGTGTTCAGCGTGACCATCGCCCCGTCAACCTTGGCACCCCGGCAGCGGTGGCCCAGGTTGGTGTGCACGGCGTAGGCAAAGTCTATCGGCGTGGCCCCACGGGGCAAATCGACAATCGCAGCCTCGGGCGTGAGCACATAAATGCGGTCGTCCAACACCCCTTGTGCCGCACCTGTTTCCTGCGCCCTGTGCCCTGTAGCCTCGTCGCCGCCCGCCAGGTCGCGCTCCCACGCCAGGAGCTGGCGCAGCACGGCGATTTTGGCGTCATAGCTGCCGCTGGCGCTGACGCCTGCATAGCCCTTGGTACCTGCCTCTTTGTAGGCCCAGTGGGCGGCCACGCCGGTCTCGGCATGGTCGTGCATGGCTTGGGTGCGGATTTGAATCTCTATGGGCTGGCCCGGCGCACCCTCTCCCGCAGTAGTCCCGTCCAGCACCACGGTGTGCAGGCTTTGGTAGCCATTGGCTTTGGGCTTGGCGATGTAGTCGTCAAACTGGCCGGGCATGGGGGCGTAGTGCGCATGCACATAGGACAAAGCGGCGTAGCAGTCGGCCACATTGGGCGCAATCACCCGCATGGCGCGCAGGTCCAGCACCTGCTCAAAGCCGAGCTGCTTGCCGCGCATTTTTTTGACAATGCTGTAGATGTGCTTGGGCCGCGCCTGCACGCTGGCGTGCACGCCCGCTGCCAGCAGAGCGCTCTCCAAATCAGAGCGCATCTGGGCCATGGCGGCCTCGCGCGCGGTGCGTTTGGCATCCAGCTGTTTGGCGATGCTTTTGTAGGTGTCGGGCTCTAGAAAACGAAAGGCCAGGTCTTCCACCTCCCACTTGATTTGCCAAATACCCAAACGGTTAGCCAGCGGGGCAAATACCTGCAGTGACTCTGCGGCCACCGCCTGGGGCACGGGCAGCTTGGTGGCGGCGTAGTGGCGCAGGGTTTGCAGGCGCGAGGCCAGGCGCAGCATGACCACCCGCAGGTCGCGGCTAAAGGCCAGCAGCATTTTGCGCACGTTCTCGGTTTGGCTGGCGGCCCCGGGGCTGATACCTGCTTTGCCGCCTGCACCGCCCGCAACGCCACCGGCCGCCGCGCGCGACAGGCGCTGCACGCGCACCAGCTTGGTGGTCTCTACCGCCAGGGTGGCGTAGCTTTCGCCAAAGGCTTTTTCTATCACCTCTTGCGGCTTGTTCAGGTGCTCGCAGGCGTACACCAGGTAGCTGGCGGCTTGCATGGCCTCGGAGCCACCAATGCCCTGCAAAATCGCGGCTACCGCGTCGGCATGGGCTAAGGTGTTTTCGCCGGTGTCCAGGGTTTCGTGGGCTATCAGCGGTTCGGCAAATGCGCGGGTGCGCTGCAAGGCGTGCTCGATGGCGCGGGCTTGGGGCGAGAAGCCTGCTGCGGCTACTTCCAGGGCGGCAGGCGGGCTTGGGTTAGCTAAAGATTCTGCTTGGGCGTGCTTCATTGCAGAGGATTAAGCAAACAAAAACTCGGTCACCGCAGCCACTTGGTCAGCGGCTATCAGCGTAGGCGCATGGCCTACGCCAGCAAACTCCACCAGCTTGGCCTTGGGCCCACGCGCTTGCATGGCGCGCGCGGTCTCGGGGCTGATCAGGTCAGACTCGGCCCCACGAACCAACAAGGTGTCGGTGGTGATCGCGTCGTATAGCTGCCATAGCATGGCCTCGCCTTGCGCAGCCAGCTCGGGGGTGGTGGCTTTCACGGGGATGGCGATGGCGGGGTCATAGTGCAGCTTGAATTTGCCGCCACTGCCGTCCGTCACCGGGCGCAGCATGGGCAGGGACAGCGCCAGCCACTGCGCTGGCGTATGCGGGCCAAAGCTGGTGGACACAGCCCACATTTTGTCGGCACCTTCTTGCTCGGTTTCAAAGCGCGGGTCTGCACCGATGTAGCTGCTGATGCGCTGCAGCGCCGCCCATTGCACCACGGGGCCCACGTCGTTGAGCACCAGCTTGCGCAAATTGGCACCCGGCTGCGGTGCTAAGGCGATGCCAATCAAGCCGCCCATACTCGTGCCGACCCAGTCAATGGTTTGCGCACCGCCCGCCCGCAGGCCGGCCAGCAGCGCCAGCATGTCCGCTGCGTAGGCGGGCACTTGGTACATGCGCGGGTCTGGCAGCCAGTCGCTGTGGCCACGGCCAGCAATGTCTACACTCACCACCCGGCAGCGCTGGCCATCCTCGCCCACCAGGGCCTGGGCCAAGGTGTCAAAGTCGCGCCCTTGGCGCGAGATGCCGTGCACGCACACCACCACATGTGGATGGGCAGCGTTGCCCCAGCTCCAATAGGCCATGCGGTGGCTGGCTTGGGTGTCGGGGCAGTCTATGTGGTGAAGGGTGGGTTGCATGGTCAGGGTTCAGGTTACAGAGCCCAGGGCTCAGGTTGCAGGGTTCAGAAGCCAAGCGACATGGCAGCGCAATGGGCACCATGGTTCGCGGGATAATAGTTGCTAGCGATATTAAACCCAACTCCACCCCAGCACACAGGAAATTACCATGCTCCACGGAAAAACAGCACTCGTCACCGGCTCTACCAGCGGAATTGGCCTGGGCATAGCCAAGGCGCTGGCCGCGCAGGGCGCCAACATCGTCATCAACGGCTTTGGCGACTACGCCGGGCCGCAAAAAGAAATCGAAGCACTGGGCGTACAAACCCTCTACCACGGTGCCGACATGAGCAAGAGCGCCGAGATCGAGGCCATGATGCAAGCCGCCGCCGCGCGCTTTGGCCAAGTGGACATTTTGGTCAACAACGCAGGCATCCAGCATGTGGCAGCGGTGCAAGACTTCCCCACCGAGCGCTGGGACGCGATCATCGCCATCAACCTGACCAGCGCCTTCCACACCACCCGGCTGGCCCTGCCCGCCATGCAAAAGGCCGATGGCGGCAAAGGCTGGGGCCGCATTATCAACATCGCCTCCACCCACGGCCTGGTAGGCTCGGCGCTCAAATCCGCCTATGTGGCCGCCAAGCACGGCATTGTGGGCCTGACCAAAGTCACCGCGCTAGAAAACGCCACCAACGGCGTGACCTGCAACGCCATCTGCCCCGGCTGGGTGCTCACCCCGCTGGTGCAAAAGCAAGTGGACGCCAAAGCTGCAGCGATGCACATCAGCAACGACGAAGCCAGCAAACTGCTGCTGGGCGAAAAACAGCCCTCCATGCAGTTCACCACCCCCGAAGAGCTGGGCGAGCTGGCCGTGTTCCTGTGCGGCAAAGCAGCCCGCAACGTGCGCGGCGTGGCTTGGCAGGTGGACGGCGGCTGGACGGCGCAGTAAACCTCGCACCTCACGGCAATGCGTGAAGCAAATGGCAAAGCAAATGGCAAAGCAAATGGGGTCAGATCAAAATTCAGGACGACCCACTCCTTGGAGCGCGCACCGCCATAACGAAATTTTGCTCTGACCCCTTTTGCGTGGTCTCCGGCGCGTCGGCTCTCTCAATCGTGACAGTTCTCCGGCGCGCCCGCTGTGCCCCCGCGAAGAGTCACCCGCAAAGACCTCGCCCCTCGCGCCAGAGCGTGTGCCATGGGCATGCGCCCCGGACCTTGGGCCGTTCGGGCGAGCATGTGCAGTACTCAAATTGGGGTCTGGCTTGGCTTCTGTCCGCGCTGTTTCGTACCCAATTTTCCGTGCTTCCAGCCCAACGCCCTGATTGGGGCGCATACCCATGGCACACGCTCTGGCGCGAGTACTGGGGTGGTTTGCAGGCTGGCGTGACGGGCGGGGCTGGCCGGTGGTTTGAAAATGTGGCCACTCACTAAACAGTAGCACCCCACCTATGTAAATCAGTGGGGTACAGAGGTTAACGATCAAAATAGGTTGTTTTTCAGCTCGCAGAGCGCCCCACCGCTTTTTTAGCCCGTTTGGCGACACCCACGAGCGCTCAAGGACAAACTACCCGCTATGCAATAAGTAGCTTCTCCCGCAATATTCTAGGGTGCTACAGGCTGATGGGCACCTCAGAAACCGGTCACAATCGCCGTTTTTCAGTGCTCCGAAGTCACTGGCGGGCTGACAACCGGTTGAAACCGCGAATTTGCCGCTTTGGGAACCGCTTTTAAGGTGCCATACAGCCTATAGCCAACTAGAATATTGCGGCAGCAGCTATGAAATGCATAGCTCCTGGTGTGGTGAAAAAAGTCTGCGGACGGTCAATAGGGAGGGTTGGTGGCACACAGAGGCTCTGTGGCGAAAAAAACCCCATGTAATGCTGCTATCCCCTGTACCCCGCTGCCCTGCTTAGACGAAGTGCTACTCTTTAGTGAGTAGCCAAGGTTCCAAGCCACCCGCCAGTCCGGCACGTCACCGCAGCCCGCAAAAACCCCAGTACTCGCGCCAGAGCGTGTGCCATGGGTATGCGCCCCAATCAGGGCGCTTCAGCTGGAAGCACGGAAAATTGGGTACAAAACGGAGCCCATACCAAACCAAGCCGCAACCCAATTTGAGTACTGCACATGCTCGCCCGAAGGGTAGGGCGTCCGGGGCGCATGCCCATGGCACACGCTCTGGCGCGAGAGGCGAAGGCTCTGCGGGTGACTCTGCGAGGCGCGATACCTCTGCCGACTCTACGAGGGGCGCTTAACAGCTCAAAATGGCATGCAATACCGCGAGCAGCTCCATAGTCCGCATGTTTTACCCATCGCAAATCCCGCAACCCCCAAATATGGCCAGAGCCACTATACTTTTAGAACTATGCACACATCTGCCCTGCGCCTGCCCTGGCTTGAACCTGGCGACCCGTTTCCACCAGTGGAGACCGCGTGGGGCACTGCCACTGAGGCGGCAGGCCTGCTGGCGGCGGGTGGGGCGCTGGACGTAGCCACGCTGACAAAGGCCTATTCGCAGGGCATATTCCCTTGGTACAGCGCGGGCCAGCCGGTGCTGTGGTGGTCGCCCAACCCGCGCATGGTGCTGCAAGTGGCCCACTTTAAACTGCACCGAAGCCTGCGCAAAACCTTGGGCAAATTTAGCTACACCCCGGGCTGCGAGCTGCGCATAGACCATGATTTTGCCGCCGTCATTGCCGCCTGCGCCGGCGCCCGGCGCGAGGGCCAGGCGGGCACCTGGATCGTGCAAGACATGCAAGACGCCTACTGCGCCCTGCACGCCGCAGGCCACGCCCACAGTGTGGAGACGTGGGAGGGCGGCAAGCTGGTGGGCGGCCTGTACTGCACCAACGTAGGCGGCGCGGTGTTTGGCGAGTCGATGTTCAGCCATGCCAGCGATGCGTCCAAAATAGCGCTGAGCGGCCTGGTGGCGCTGTGCCGCGAGTATGGCGTGACGCGGATAGACTGCCAGCAAAACACCGCCCATTTGGCCAGCCTGGGCGCTGCCGAGATGCCGCGCGAGGCCTTTTGTGCAGCGGTGGCGCTGGCCACGCAGCGCCCGGCGCCCACGTGGCGGTTTGAGCCTCTATACTGGCAGCATATTTTGCAAGAACCCCTGCAAACTCCTTCGGATCATCCATCGGACAACCCATCGGAAAACTAGGCGTGACACTGCTCAAAGACCTGCCACTGCAAACCCTGCAGTTCTATGCCACGGCGGCCTACCCGTGCAGCTATTTGCCCGGCAAAATCGCCCGCAGCCAAGTGGCCACGCCCAGCCATTTGATCAACAACGAAGCCTATTCTGAACTGGTAGCCAGTGGCTTTAGGCGCAGCGGCATGTTCACCTACCGGCCCTACTGCGATGGTTGTCACGCCTGCGTGCCCCTGCGGGTTGATGTAGCCCAGTTTGCCCCCAAGCGCAGCCAGCGCCGTGCCTACGCCGCCCACCAAGGCCTGCAGGTGAGGGTGCTGAAACTGGGCTTTGTACCCGAGCACTACCAGCTCTACCTGCGCTACCAAAACGGCCGCCACGCAGGCGGCGGCATGGACCACGACAGCATCGACCAGTACACCCAGTTCCTGCTGCAAAGCCGGGTCAACTCGCGCATGGTGGAGTTTCGCGCGCCGCCGCCCGAGGGTGCGGCTGAGGGCACGCTGGGCGCTTTAAAAATGGTGTCGATTTTGGACGTGCTCAGCGCTGGCCTGTCCGCCGTCTACACTTTCTACGAGCCCGAGCCACGCTGCCACTACGGTACCTACAACGTGCTATGGCAAATAGAGCAAGCCCGCCTGTTGCGCCTGCCCCATGTGTACCTGGGCTACTGGATAGCGCAAAGCCACAAGATGGCCTACAAGGCGCAATTTGCGCCGTGCGAGGTGCTGCACGAGGGTCAATGGATTTCACAGGGTAAAATGCCACTGCAAGATGAAAAACCAGCAACTCTGGTGGAACCCGCAACGACCCCATGAAAAAACCCCTCCCCCAGCACAGCAGCCCCGCGATCCAGGTCATGGAGCGCATGTTCAGCCTGATCGACGTGCTGGCCTCGCGTGAAGAGGCTATCTCCCTCAAAGAAATCAGCGAGAAAACCGGCTTGCACCCCAGCACCGCCCACCGCATTTTGAACGACCTGACCATTGGCCGCTATGTAGACCGCCCCGAGGCCGGCAGCTACCGCCTGGGCATGCGCCTGCTGGAGCTGGGCAACTTGGTGAAAGCCCGGCTGGACGTGCGCGACGCCGCCCTGCTGCCCATGCGCGAGCTGCACAAGCTCACCCAGCAGCCGGTCAACCTGTCGATGCGCCAAGGCGACGAGATTGTGTATGTCGAGCGGGCGTTTAGCGAGCGCAGCGGCATGCAGGTGGTGCGCGCCATCGGTGGCCGCGCCCCGCTGCACCTCACCTCCACCGGCAAGCTGTTTTTAGCCGCCGACGACGCGCCCCGCCTGCGCGCCTACGCCACCCGCACGGGGCTTGCAGGCCACACCAAGAACAGCATCACACAGTTGCCCGTGCTAGAGCGCGAACTCTCCAAAGCCCGCCAATACGGCATGGCCCGCGACAACGAAGAGCTGGAACTGGGCGTGCGCTGCATGGCCGTGGGCATCTACGACGACAGCGGCAAGCTGGTGGCAGGCCTGTCCATCTCGGCCCCAGCTGACAGGCTGGACGAAACTTGGCTGCCCAAGCTGCAAGCCACAGCGCGCGATATCTCCAGCGCACTGGGACACCGGCTGCCTGCACTTGGAACTGCCGCTTAAAGGCTGCTTTGCTGCCAACGTGGCGGCGTTGAGGTGCGGGGTTCAACAAAAGCCTATCGTTAATCCCGATGGATGCGCGCTGAATTTACGCCAAGATCAGTACTGCAACGACCCAACGCATCGCACCCAAGGAATCTGCATGTACACCCCCCAGTCCTCTCGCCGCCTTTTCCTGCACACCAGCGCAGCCGCAGCCGCCACCGTCGCCCTGCCCGGCCTGGCGCAAGCCCAGGCCTTCCCGGCCAAGCCCATTCGCCTGATCTGCCCCTGGCCCGCAGGCGGCTCTACCGACGCGGTGATGCGCGCCATTGCCGAGAGCGCGGGCAAGGCGCTGGGCGGCACGGTGCTGATCGACAACAAACCCGGTGCCAGCGGCATGCTGGGGCCCAACGAGCTGGTCAACGCCAAGCCCGACGGCTACACCCTCTCGCAGCTCACCATCGGCGTGCTGCGCCTGCCGCATATGCAAAAGATGCAGTTTGACCCGCTCAAAGACTTTACCTACATTGCCTGCCTCACCGGCTACACCTTTGGCATTGTGGTGCGGGCAGATTCACCCATCAAAAGCATCAAAGACCTGGTGGACTTTGCCAAAGCCAACCCCGCGAAGTTCACCTTCGGGTCGACTGGCAACGGCACCACGCCGCACCTGGCGGTGGAAGAGTTTGCATCCAAAGCAGGCATCAAGCTCACCCACGTACCCTTCAAAGGCAATGCCGACGGCATGCAAGCCCTGCTGGGCGGGCACATCATGTCGCACAGCGACGGCACAGGCTGGGGCCCGCACGTAGAAGCAGGCACCTGCCGCCTGCTAGCCACCTACGGCAGCAAACGCACCAAACGCTGGCCGCAAATCCCCACCCTGAACGAGCTAGGCTACGACACCGTGTCCGACTCGCCCTTCGGCATCGGCGCGCCCAAGGGCATGGACCCCGCGCTCACCCAGCGCCTGCACGATGCGTTTAAAAAGACGCTGGAAGACCCTTTGGTGTTGGCCAGTTTTGAAAAGTACGACCAGTCGGTGATCTACATGAACACGGCGGAGTACACGCAGTTTGCAAAGGACAACTTTGTGAAAGAGAAGGCCGTGATTGAGCGGATTGGACTGGCGGCGAAGACGTAAACGACTTTGCGGGTGATAGGAAATGCGGTCACAAAGCAAATTGGGGTCGAGCAAAATGGGGTCAGATCAAATTTCAGGACACAGTCTTGTCGGCGACTCAAAAAGCAATTGCGAAAATTTGCTCTGACCCCACTTTGCGCCCTCCCCGAAGACTACAAAACCAAGTTGGTTGGCAAGCGGTCGGTGAAGAGCTTGTGCTGCAAAAATCCTCCGCAAACACGCGATCACCAAAGCAGCGATCTAGAGACCGCGCCGCGCCTTGCTACAGATTTTTCATTCCAAGCCCGTTCACCACCCGCCGGGCTGGCGGCACGGTGCGCAACGGGTTGACAACCTGTCTATTGACTCTATTTTTTCAATCAAATAGACCTCTAGCCCAATAAAACATAGCGTAAGCAGCTACTGAATAAATAGCAACTACAACACTACAACAGTCTGTGCTTACCATCCGGGCACGCCAATTTTCCAATCACCTAACCCTTCAAAGGAGACCACCATGCTCAAATCCATTTCAATAGCGCTCACTGCCGCACTCATCGCCGGTTGCGCAGCAACTACTGCGGTGCCCAGTGCAGCGCGCACAGAGCTGGCTCCTACGGGCAAGCTGCGCGCCGGCATGAACCTCGAAAACACTTTATTCACCACGAAGGATGCCGCGACCGGCGAACTGCGTGGGGTGAGTGTGGATCTGATGCGTGAATTGGCGTCCGGCCTGGGTGTGCCGCTGGAGTTGGTGGTCCACGCCCAGCCGGGCCAGGTGGCGGACGCGGTGGACAAGAACACGTGGGATGTCGCCATCCTCGCCATCGCGCAGGCGCGCGCCAAGACGATTGCGTTTTCCCCTGCGATCACCGAGATCGAAGCCACCTACGCGGTGCACAAGGATTCACCGCTCAAATCCGCTGCGCAGGTCGATGCCACCGGCATCCTCATCTCCGCGCCGGAAAAGGCAGGCTACGAGCTGTACCTGACGCAAACCCTGCGCAACGCCACGCTCACCCGCACCAAGAGCATCCAGGCCTCCATCGATCTGTTCAAAGAGCGGCGCGCCGACGCATTGGCGGGCTTGAAGCCAATGCTGCTCGAATCCATGGACAAGATGCCCGATGTGCGGCTGGTCGAAGGCCGCTTCATGACGGTGAACCACGGCTTCTGCACAGCACAGGGGCGGCCCGCAGCGGCGGCATATTTGAAAGGCTTCGTGGAAGAAATGATTGCCTCCGGATTTGTAGCACGCTCGATCCAGCGGCATAACGTGCAGGGGCTGACGGCGCTGAAGTAATTTTGATCCCGCTCGGTTGGTTTTGCGCACTCCTGGAAGGCTGCCGAGCAAAATGCGGTCACAGAGAAAAGTGGGGTCAAAGCAAAATGGGGTCAGATCAAATTTCAGGACACGATCTAATCGGCGACTCAAAATGCAATGACGAAAATTTGCTCTGACCCCACTTTGCGCCCTCCCCGAAGACTACAAAACCAAGTTGGCGAGCAAGCGGCCGGTGAAGACCTTGTGCTGCAAAAATCCTACGCAAACACGCGATCACCTAAGCAGCAATCGTGAGACCGTGACCGCGCCTTGCTACAGATTTTTCATCCCAAACCCGTTCACCACCCGCTGGACTGGCCGAATGGCGCTCTGTGAGAAGATACTGCACCGCCAGTTCTATTTTCCTGCCAAATCAGCCTCTAGGCCAATAAAGAATAGCGCAAGCATCTACCGAATAAATAGCGACTGCAACACCGGGCAACCTTCACCTTCAGCACCTGCAACGCATCCAGCGGGCTGTCTGTGCTACCCACAACCACCATCAGAATGTGAATTGCCAAAGCAGCGCAATGTACGTCATAATTTACCCCATGTAGCGGGCTGAAGATTCATCCCCCTTACCCGCAACCACCTCGCGTGGTTCAGTCCAACAAGGTTTATCTGTCGCAGGAGGCGCTCTTGATTTCTTTCAGCTTGGCCTCGCGACAGATAAACGCTATTCGTTAAAATCAAGCTATGTATTTTGATCACGATGTTGTCGTTCGAATGATCACAGATCTACAGTACACACGAATAATGAAGGTATCAGGTGCAAAGCAGCGCACCTCGGAATTAGTTCGCGATGCAGTTGAGTTAAAGAGTGTGCTAGCGCAGTACCCGCAGATCCGATACGAGCCGCTTGACTATCACTACGTCTTACTGAAGTACCTGGCGGCGTTCAATGTGAGTGTTTTGGCGGATCTCTGCTCTGGAGCGTATTCATGGCGCGGAATTGTCATTGCAGGTTGGTTGGCGTCTCTCAGACCTAGCAATGTGTATATCGATCATCTATCGTCGGTTTCGGCAACCACCTATCCGCACAATTTTTGGCTCATCCGCCTTGCGATTGCTGAAGCCAATCAGGAACGTTGGACTGAAGATACCGACTTGCAAGACCTTGTAGTTCAACTCCGCACGTGTCTTGCAGCAATCTCCCATCCAAGCTTCAGCTTGAGGCGCGCACCCAGCCCGGAGGAACTCGGTCGAATGGCGGAGGAGCACGAGGCCATTAAAAGGGACTATCAGGCGGGGGCACAATTGCAGCGCTCCTTGCTCTTAAGACAAACAAGATTGAAAGGTCAATCGCGCAATGATCTTTAACATGTCGGCCCACACGGACACACAACATCAGGTTGCCGCTTCGCGGCACGTGTTGCGTGCCAGTTGCCTTCAACGTTAGGTCAGACATGACCCCCATCAATTCCCACTTCGCAGACATCAACAACCTCCGCACGCACTACCTATGCGGCGGCGCGGGCACGCCACTGATCCTGCTGCACGGCTGGCCAGAGTGGTCGCATGTCTGGCGGCCAGTCATGTCGCGGTTGGCAGGCGGGTTTGACTTGATCGCGCCGGATTTTCGGGGCTTTGGGGATACGCAAAAGACGGCGATGCAGCCTGCCAAGGATGCTACGCCGGATGCGCTGGCCAGCGATATTCTGGCGCTGGCCGACCGGCTGTGCTTGGAGCGCAGATATCGTGGCATATGACGTGGGCGGCTTTGTGGCGCAGGTGGTCGCCCGGCGTGCACCGCAGCGCGTGCAGAGGCTGATCTACGGGAATTAATCAATTTTCAGATTGAATTGCTTCTGATTAAATAGCTGCCAACGCAGTATTTCATTGGCCTATCGCCTTATTTTCAGGGGCACTTGGCGCACGTATCGTCCATGACTGGCGAGGTAGGTTGGCTGCACCTGTACTAACAAAAACCCTTGCAATTCAATCAAATTGTTATTACAATTATAGCGATGCGCATCGAATTCGACGCGCGCAAAAACGAAACCAACATCCGTGAACGCGGCTTGGATTTTGAGCAGGCGGTGGATTTTGACTTTGGCACGGCAATCATTGCCCAAGACACCCGCAGGGCCTACCCAGAGGTTCGCTACGTAGCGGTGGGATTTTTGGGCGAGCGATTGCATGTGCTGTGCTTCACCCCGGCAGCCGATGGCATTCGCGTCATCAGCTTTCGCAAGGCCAACACTAGAGAGGTAAGAAACTATGACCAAACGCGCACCACTGACTGATGCGGGCGGCGAGGTCCGTGAGCTGACGGCTGCAGATTTGCGCCATTTCAAATCGGCCGCACAGGTGTTGTCACCGCAATTGCTCAAGGCAATGGGTGTCAAACCGCGCGGGCCGCAAAAAGCGCCGACCAAACAGGCCACCACCATCCGCCTGTCACCCGACGTGATGGCCGCTTTTAAGGCCACGGGCGCGGGCTGGCAGACGCGCATTGATGCGGCTTTGAAAGACTGGCTGCGCACGCATTCGCCAGTGTGACCGGCCAGGGCCGCACGTGATTTCACTCCGAAAGGTAAAAAAACATGAACTTAACCCGTCGTCATAAAACGCAAACGCGCAGCCGCGTTGCGACCTGACTTTGCAGTTAGCCATTAAAAATGACCACCATCCATTCCCACTTCACCGACATCAACGGCCTGCGCACACATTACCTGCGCGGCGGCGCGGGCATGCCACTAATCCTGCTACACGGCTGGCCAGAGTGGTCGCACGTGTGGCGGCCAGTCATGTCGCGGCTGGGGGACCGGTTTGACTTGATCGCGCCGGATTTTCGGGGCTTTGGGGATACGCAAAAGACGGCGATGCAGCCTGCCAAGGATGCTACGCCGGATGCGCTGGCTAGCGACATTCTGGCCTTGGCCGACCGGTTGGGTTTGGAGCGCTTTGGTATCGTGGCGCATGACGTGGGCGGCTTTGTGGCGCAGGTGGTGGCCCGGCGTGCACCGCAGCGGGTGCAGGGGCTGTTCTTTTTTAACTGCGCGTATCCGGGCATCGGCGCGCGCTGGGTGGAGCCGCGCCACCTGCTGGAGACCTGGTACCAGTTTTTTCACCAAATGCCGTGGGCGGCCGAGCTGGTGGGCTCGTCGCGCGATGCCTGCCGCATCTACCTGCTGAACTTTTTGCGCCACTGGTCGCACCGCAAAGATGCTTTTGATGGGGAGCTGGAGCTGTGGGTAGACAATTTTATGAAGCCGGGCAATCTGCAAGGCGGCTTCAATTGGTACCTGAGCAACCACGAGGGCCGCATGGCCGTGATAGAAGGCAGCAGCACGCCGCCAGCGCCCATCCACACGCCTACCCGCGTCTTCTGGGGCGCGCACGATCCGATTTTGCAGCCAGCGTGGGCAGACCGGTTGCCAGAATTCTTTACCGACCTTGAGCTGAGCTTTGCGCCCGACGCGGGGCACTTCGTGCACTACGAAACGCCTGAGCCGGCGGCGGATGAGATTGGCCTGTTTTTTGACCGCATTGCTACGGGTTGACCCGTGGAGCATCGCCGAGTGGTGAAGCGTATTCACTACTAATACGCTTCACAATTGAAGCGTATTGACGTAAAATGCGCTTCATGTGGATCTGGCAGGCCAAGCAGTGGCCCAACTTTCAATTTGATGCGCGGGCCTTGCAGCCTGCTATCGCAGCTGCGCGTACCGCGCAGGGGCGCATGCTGGGCATTGCCAGCCAGTTGCAACTGGTGGAGCTGTCTGGCATGCAGATTAGCGGCATGGTGACCGAGGCACTGGCTACGGCGCAGATAGAGGGCGAGGTGCTGCACCCACAGTCGGTGCGTGCGTCGGCGGCGCGTCGTTTGGGGCTTTTGCAGGCTGTGCCAGCTAAAAAGTCCAGCACCAAGCCAACGCGCAAAAACTTCAAGCTTGACCATCGCGCCCCGCCGCGTGAAGAGGCCACGCTAGACGTGCTGCAAGCCGCCGTTAGCCAGTGGCATCAGCCCCTGACTGAGGCGCAGCTTTTTAGCTGGCATGCCATGCTCTTCCCCTCGGGCTACAGCGGCATGTCGCGCATCCCCGTGGGCGCGTACCGCACACATGCCGAGCCGATGCAAATAGTCACGCCGCAGATTGGCAAGGAAGATGTCGTGCACTACCAAGCGCCGCCGTCTGCTGATGTGCCTGCGCATATGCAACGCATGATTACTTGGTTTAACCAAAGCCAGGGCCAGATCGACGGACTGGTGCGCGCCGCTGTGGTGCACCTGTGGTTAGAGGCTATTCACCCTTTTGAAGACGGCAATGGCCGCATAGGAAGGGCGCTCTGCGACCTGGCGCTGGCGCAAGACGCGCAGAGCAGCCAGCGCCTGTTTAGCCTGTCGCACCAGTTGCTGGAGCGGCGCAACGAGTATTACGACCAACTGCAAGCGGCCACGGGCAAAGGCAGCCTGAACGTGACTGCCTGGGCGCAATGGTTTGCACAGCGCATGCAAGCCGCCTGCGAGCACAGCGTAGAGCAGATGCACACAGCATTGGGCAAAACCCGCTACTGGGCGCAGGTGCAAGTCAGCCACCCGCACATTACGGCCAGCCAACGCAAGGTGCTGGGCAAACTGTTTGATGCACAACCGGGCGGCTTTGAAGGCGGCTTGAGTACCGAAAAATACGTCGCCATTACCGGCCTGTCACGCGCTACGGCCTACCGCGAGTTGACGCAGTTGCTGGCAGCGGGGCTGCTGGTAAAAACGGGGCAAGGCAAGGCGACGCGCTATGCCTTGCGTGTTTAACTGGCAGGCCACCTGAGGGCGGTCGGTACAAGCCCAAGCAATTACGCAGGCTCACAGGTAAAGTAGTCTGCCGCTCCACCGCTATCCGTTACAGTAACCGCATTTTTCCAGAAAGCCCCCATGCGCTACCACCACACCGACCTGACCCACTTCGCCCAAAATCTTCTCAGCGCTGCGGGCGCTGACCATGGCAAAGCCCTCGCGGTTGCCGATATCCTGGTACAGGGGGACCTGATGGGCCACACCACGCATGGTCTGGCGCTGCTGCCCAGCTACCTGGGCGAGCTCGGCTCGGGCTCGATGGGCAAAACGGGCAGCCCCACCGTGGTGTCCGACTTCCCTGCAGCAGTGACGTGGGACGGCCAGCGCCTGCCCGGCCCCTGGCTGGTGCTGGAGGCCATGGCGCTGGCTAGAGAGCGCGCTAGCGCGCAAGGCACCTGCACGGTGGTGATTCGCCGCAGCCACCATATCGCCTGTCTGGCCGCCTACCACCAGCGCGCCACCGACCAAGGCTTGATGATGATTTTGACCTGCTCGGACTTTAACTCGGGCAGCGTGGCCCCCTTTGGCGGGCTCGACCCAGTGTTTACGCCCAACCCGATCTCAGCGGGCATCCCCACCAGCGGCGCGCCGGTGGTGATGGATATTTCTTGCTCGTCCACCACCAACGGCCTGACCAACCGATTGCACGCCGAGGGCAAAAAAATGCCCGCCGCTTGGTTGATCGACGGCCATGGCCAGCCCAGCCACGACCCCGCTGTGTTGTTCCAGGAACCCAAGGGCACCATCCTGCCATTAGGTGGGCTGGACTCCGGCCACAAGGGCTATGGCATGACCTGGCTGGTCGAAGCTTTGACGGGCGGCCTGGCAGGCCTGGGCCGCGCCGACCCTAAAGAAGGCTGGGGTGCCACGGTGTTTTTGCAGATCATCGACCCAGCGGCATTTTCTGGCTTACCAGCGTTCAAGCGGCAAACCGACAAAGTGGCCGAGCTGTGCCATGCCTCACGCCCGGCGCAAGCGGGTGTGCCGGTGCGCACGCCGGGTGAACGGGGGCATGCATTGGCGCAGACGCAAAAGCAGTCGGGCGTGGCGCTGTACGAGTCCATCATGCCTGCGCTGTTGCCGTGGGCTAGCAAGCTGGGTGTGTCTGCGCCGATGGCTATGGCATCGTGATGCTGAGTCTTGTACGGGAGCAGGTCGATGGTGTACTCAGCTCCGCGGCTGTCCCCCGTTGCGGCCTAGGGCCGACAGCTCCACCTTGATGCCGCTGCGCTGAGTACACCATCGACCAGCTCTTGCGAGCTTGGCGAATGCTCATACCAGCCCGTAATTCCATTTCTACATCATTAATGTCTAGGCGCGGAGCCTACGAGAGTGCTCTAGCACGGCAAGGCGACGCAACAACGACAGTAATGATTTAGAAATGGAATAACACCACCTCCCTGCTGCTGTGACGGGGTGGGTGCTCCACCGCTGCGCCGCAACCAAACCAGTACGTAGCTCTGGCACTTGGTGTGCACAGCGCAGCGGCATCAAGGAGGAGGCCGTAGGCCGGGGGTCAGCCGCGGAGCCAATACTGTTCGCTTAAGCCGCATCGCGGTGCTTCGCTGGCCCGGCTTGAAGATGTCCGCTAGCACTTGATCACGTTGCTTTTTGTTGTGAAGATGCTTTCCCACCT
>JAYVGI010000072.1:0-11683 GCA_043772355.1 Polaromonas sp. | reverse complement strand
GGGGAATATTCCCCAGAGTGAAGGTTTCTCCTGATCGTCTCTTCGCGCAAGCCCCTGCTCAAAGAAAAACGCCGTGGCGGCCCGTTAGACCTGCCACCGCGCTAGCGGTTTAGTTCAACAGACATATCGGGTCCAGAGCAGCCACTCCATCACGCAGGCCGCACCGCTAAAGCGGCCGTACTCCAGAGCGATACCTATTTGGCAAGCACGTACGAAAGTCCGACGCGTTCGTGTATCCACTAGTTATGTTCTTGATCAACTTGTAACAAATATGTTTCTGAATTTTGTAAGGCGATGACATTTTTGTCGCCTATCAAGGGGTAGTTTGTGATTTTTTACACGCCAAATCAATACAAACCCGTCCAAGTTAGGTGGCACAGCCCTTGCAGAAGTTAACACGTAGGCAGCAAAGTGTTTGTTTCCTCGGTTTAACTTAATTTTTTAACTTTTTATTAGGAGTTTGTCATGCGAATTTTATCTTTGGAAGAAATGCAATTGGTGTCTGGTGGTAAAGGCGTCTCCAAGCCTGCCAAAAGCAAGAGCGGTGCCTCGTCTGGCAAAGCATCCTCTGGCGGCCATGCTGGCAGCGGTAGCTCCAGCAACGGTTGCAGCACAGGCGGCAGCAGCTCCAGCAGCAATGGCGGTGGCTGCACACCTCCAGACGGCTGCCCTGGTTAATCGACTTCGCCACCGTTACGGTAGCTTGCAAAAAGCCCTCCTTTGCGAGGGCTTTTTTTTGCTCCAAATCAGCTCATCTGAGCGCAGGCGCCGCTGCGGTACGCCCCACCACCGTCGCCAAGCGCAGCCGGGCACCGGCCTGCGCAAGATACGACTGGTCTAGCGCCAGCCGCGCCGCGCTAAGCGCCGCTTGGGCGCTGAGCAGGTCTACGATGGTGCCGACCCCGCCCCGGTAGCGCCCCAGGGCGACTTGGTGGTTTTGCTCGGCGGACAGCAGCAGCGCGCGGGCCGCCAGGCGGGTTTCTATCTCGGTCTGGATGGTCAGCACTTGGCGCAGCAGCTCGGTTTCCAGCTCGCGGCGGGCGGCCTCTAGCTGGGACAGCCTGGTGTCGGTCAAAGCGCTGTTTTGCGCTAGTCTGGCATCTTGCTCCTGGCGGTTGAATAACGGGATGTTGGCTACGACAGAGGTGGAGGCGCTGCGCTCCAGGGGGCTTGCGCCCAGGCTGAGCGAGCGGCTGGCCTGCACCCCGGCGTTGAGGCTCACCGAGCCGCGCCCCTCGGCCTGCACCGCGTCGCCGCGCAGGCGCTGCGCATCTACCTCAGCTTGCAGGGCACGCAGGCGCGGGTGCTGCTCTCGCACGTACTCCAGCAGCTCGTCTATCTGGGTGGAGGCTTCGATAAAAGGCACCGCATTGGCCAGCTCAGGCATGCCCATTTTCTGAGTGACGGCAAAACCCATGTGCACGGCCAGCGCGACACGCGCAGTCTCCCACTGGCCATTGGCGCGCACCCGCTCCAGCGTGGTTTGCGCCAGCGCAGTTTGGGCCTGCAACTTTTCGGCCAGGCTGCCTACCTGCAAATCGTATTTGGCGCTGGCGGCGCGCAAGCTTTGTTCGGCCACGCTTTCGGCCTGGCGCAAGCTGTCGCGGCGCAACCATATGCCCAGGGCATCGACATACAGGCGCAGGGTCTCGGCTACAGCATTGAGCTGGCTGTTGCCCAAGCTGGCCATGGCGGCGCTGAGCTGGGCCCGGTTTTGCGCCAGGGTGGCATCGCGTAGGCCAAAGTCAAACAGCACCCAGCTCAGGCCCAACGAGGCTGCGGCTGTTTGCGCCGCCGAGCCTGAGGTGTCCCGGGTGCTTGCGCTGCGGTTGGCGTTGAGGCTGCCCCCGGCATTGACTCTGGGGCGGTAAGCAGTTTGTGCCAGATCAACCCCGGCTTGGCGCTCGGCGATGGCCAGCATGGCTTGGCGCATGCCTGGGTTAGCGCACAAGGCATGGTCCAGGGCCATCGGCAGACTCAGTTGCATCAGGTCGGCTGCTTGCAAACTGGCGCATACGGCGCTTGGGGCTGGCTGCGCAAAGGCTGGCTGCGTTTGCGCTGACACATAGGCGCTGGCTAAGGCACACACTACCCCAATGGGTATGCTGCGCCTGACATGCCAGCGCGGGCGGCTCATGAGACAGGTTCCAGTCGCCCAACCCCGAGTTGGTGTAGATACTCGGTGGGTTCGCCGTCGTACACCACCATGCCTTTGCCCAGCTCTACCACGCGCTGGGCCGCGCCGATGGTCTCGGGCCGGTGGGCGATGATGATGCGGGTCATCTCCAGCTTAGCAATGGCCCGGTTGACCAAGGCTTCCAGGCGCACGTCCAAGTGGCTGGTGGCTTCGTCCAGTATCAAAATCTGCGGGCGCTTGTACAGCGCGCGAGCCAGCAGCACGCGCTGCTTTTGCCCGCCCGAGAGCACCGTGCCCATGTCGCCCACCAAGGTCTGGTAGCCCATGGCCATGGTCTCAATATCGTCATGGATGCAGGCCACCCGGGCGCACTGCGCTATCCAGGCATGATCGGGCTGCGGGTCAAAAAAGCAAATGTTGTCGGCTACCGAGCCAGCAAACAGCGTGTCGTCTTGCATTACGGTGCCCACCAGGCTGCGCCACGGGCCCAGGCCCATACGCTCCAGCGCCACGCCACCATGCTGGATGCTGCCTTCTTGCGCGGTGTAGACCCCAAGGAGTAGGGCTGCCAAAGTGGATTTGCCGCAACCTGAGCCACCCACGATGGCGACCGCCTGGCCGGGCTCAATGTGCAGGTTCAGGCCCTGGAGCACCCAGGGGTCTTGCTCAGAATAGCGAAACTTCAGGTTGTCAATGTGGATAGCGCGGTGCGGCTGCGCCGCTGCATCTTGCCCCCACAGCATGGCGTGCGCTGGCTCGGTGGGGGTGAGCACCACGTCGGCCAGGCGCTCGGCGTGCAGGGTGAGCATTTTGAAGTCAAAGTACTTGCCAATCAGGTCAGACAGGCGGCTGTCAAACTGGCTGCGGTAGGCTAAAAACGCCACGAACATGCCTACGCTCAGGCTACCGTCCAAGATTTGGCGGGTGCCCATCCACAGCAGCAAAATATAAAAACCACCACTCAGGGTGGAGCGCACGACGCGGTAAAACAGGTTGAGTTTTTGGATCCCCAAGCTGGCGTTGGTCTGCGCCACCAGCAAGGTTTGCCAGGCCGCCTGGCGCTGCGCCTGGCGCGAAAACAGCTTGATGGCGCGCACGCCGCGAATGGTCTCCAGATAGTGCGAGGAGACCATGGCACCGCGCACAATGTTCTCTTGCGAGGCCATGTACAAGGGCCGGTACCACAAGATGCGGATCACTAAATAAAGCGCCACCGCCAGCACCGCAATGGCTGTCAGGTTGGGGCTGTAGGTAAACATGATCACCAGGGTCAGCAGCATCATCAGGCCGTCAAACAAGGTCTCGACAAAAGCCGCTGTCAGTACCTTCTGGATCTCGCCAATCGAGTTGGTGCGCGAGACGATATCGCCCAAATGGCGTTTTTGAAAATACTCCACTGGCAGGCGCAGCAGATGGGTGAAGATGCTGGACTGCCACTGCACATTGATGGCGGTGTTGATCGACATCATGGCCCAGGCCCGGGCCACGCCAAAAATTTGCTGCAGCACCAGCAGCATGGCAAAACCAATGGCCAGTGTGGTGAGCAGATCGGCATCGCGCGAGACCACCACCTGGTCCACAATCCACTGCATAAACAGCGGGCTTGCCAGCGACAGCACCTCCAGCACCAGGGTGAGCACCAGCACCTGGCTGAGCGAGGGCAAAAAGCCTTTGACCCGGCCAATCAGCTGCATCAACGAGATACGGGTGGCCTCTTGGCGCGGCTCAAAACCGGGTTCGGGCCACAGCTCCATGGCCACGCCGGTAAATTTTTTGTCCACCTCGGCCATGCTGATGCGGCGCTCGCCAAAAGCCGGGTCGTGGATGGTGATGTGCCCCGCGCCGACCGACTTGAGCACCACAAAATGGTTCAGCTCCCAGTGCAAAATAGCAGGCAACTTGAGCTGGCGCAGTTGGGCCAGCTCCAGGCGCACAGCGCGCGCACCCAAGTTTTCTCGCTGGGCGATTTGGGCCAACCCGGCCAGTGTCATGCCTTTGAGCGAGATGGCGTGGCGCCTGCGCATCACCGCCAAGTCGGTCACCGTGCCATGCCAGCCCAGCACCATGGCCAGGCAGGCCAGGCCGCACTCTGCCGCTTCGGTTTGCAATACCACGGGCAGCTTGGCGCCCCATTGCATGCGGATTGCGTCTGTCCAAGCCATCAGCGGGCCATCTTTCCTGTAATGCTGTAGAGCGGCTCGAGCATCCACTCATAGAGTTTGCGGGTTTCTTGCAGTATGTCTGCGTCCAGGCGCTGGCCAGCCTGCAAGGCCTGGGGCTGGCCGTAGGCCATGACGCTTTGCGACTGCAGCTCGACCGTGATGCCGTACACCGGCTCACCCGTCGCAGTGTCGGGCAGGGCAAAGCCCGCCAGCTCATTGCCCGAGACCGCTGCGGTAGAGACATCGAGCACTTTGCCTTCATGCAAGCCAAATTTTTGATAGGGGTAGGCCTGGTAGCGCACCAGCACCTTGTCACCGCTGCGGATAAAACCGATGGTGCGGCTGGGCGCAAACAGCCGCGCTTGCAGCGTCGTTTGCGCGGGCACGATGTTCAGCAGGGGTTTGGTGGCTTCGGCTACCTGGCCCACCTCACCCGCCACCAGGGTGGCGCGCCCGTCCTCCGGGGCCGTGACCACCACCCGCCTGCGCGCCTCCACCTCGGTGAGTTCTTGCTGCGCAGACGAGATGGTGCGCTGTAGGCCGGAGTTGAGGTTGGCATAGCGGCTCTTGGTAGAGTCCACCTCGCGGGCGGCGGCGGCCAGCTCGCGCTGGGTGGACTGCACATCGCGCTCCAGCACCTGCAGGCGCGACTGCTGCTCGGACAGGTCCAGGTCTTTCTGGATCAACTGCTCTTTGGCAATGAAGTCCTGGTCGGCCAGGCTTTGGTAGCGCTTTTTGATGTCTTCGGCCAGGGCCACGCGGCGGCGTTGCTGCTCGATCTGGCGTTCAATGGTCAGCACATCTTTTTCCAGGGCGCTGGTGCGGCGCGCCAAGTGGGCCAGCTCATCGCTTTGGCCTTTTTGGTTGCGTGTAATCTCCAGCTGCATGGACTGGCGCCGCTGCTCAATCTCGCGGCTGATGTCTTGCTGAATCTCCCTTGCGCCCGCGCCGATGCGGTCACTGTTGAGCACGTACAGCACGTCGCCCTTGCGCACAGCCTGCCCCTCGGCCACGCGCCGCTCCATGATGACACCGGTCTGCGGGGTTTGCACCCGAATCATGCCGGCTGCGGGCACCAAATGCCCAGTGACCGTACTGCGCCGGGTGTAGCTGCCTTGGGTGACAAACCAGGCCAGGCCCGCCAAGGTGATGAGGGCCAGCAGGCACCACCACCCCATGCCCATGCGCGGCACCACAATCACCTCGCCCTGCAAACGCGGCTGCAAGGCCTCTAGTGATTCGGTGCGGAAGATATCGCGCCCCGTGCTGGCGCTCTTGCTGCGCTCGGGCACGGCAATGGCATCGGTAACTGGTGGTAATTTCACCCGGCTATCTTAACCAAACCCCAGCCTTCATCTATGCGTATAAGCGCGACGTTTTAGGTAAATGCGCCATTAAAAACTCCATTTGGTCGGCCAAGATACGGCGGTTACGCAAAATAAAGTCTTCCCACAGGCTGGGCACGTAGGGCGCGTACAGAAGCGGCATATGCGCTTGCTCGGGCGTTCGGCTGCTTTTGCGGTGGTTGCAAGCGCGGCAGGCGGTGACTACGTTCATCCACACATCCTGGCCGTTTTGGGCATACGGCATGATGTGCTCGCGGGTGAGCTCTTCTTCGTGAAAGTGTGCGCCGCAGTAGGCGCACACATTGCGGTCGCGGGCAAACAGCTTGCCGTTGGTCAGGCCGGGGCGCAAATTGAAGGGGTTGATGCTGGGCACGCCCTTGGTGCCAATGATGCTGTTGACAGTGATGATGGACTGCAAACCCGTGACCGCGTTGTGCCCCCCGTGGAACACCGCCACCTCACCGCCGGACTCCCAGCGCACCTCGTCAGAGGCGTAGTGGGTGACCGCTTGTTCCAAGCTGATCCACGACTGTGGCAGCCCTTGGGCTGAGAGTTTCAAGACCTTCAAAACACACCTCCGAGTACTTTCGCAAACTACTTACACACCGGAAAACTGAACCTCACTGTCTTAAAGCACAATATACCCTAATTTGATGGCATTTGTAAGACAAAAACCCTGCCTAGCCCAGTAGAATGTTGCGGGAGCAGCTATGAATTTGATACCTAAAAAATGGCAACAATGAAAGTGTTTAGAGGCTATGGCCGGGCAAAAGGTTCGCCAGAAGGTTCGCCAGAAGGTTCGCCGGTTGTGGGCTGTGCCCTGACGATTGGCAATTTTGACGGCGTGCACCGAGGCCACCAGGCCATGATTGCATTGCTCAAAAACGAGGCCGCGCACCGGGGCGTGCCCAGCTGCGTGATGACGTTTGAGCCCCATCCGCGCGACTATTTTGCCGCCCGCGCTGGCAAACCCGACCTGGCCCCCGCCCGCATCGCCACCCTGCGCGACAAGCTGACTGAGCTGGAGCGCTGCGGTGTAGACCAGGTGGTAGTGCTGCCCTTCAACGCCCGCTTGGCCAGCCTGCCTGCGCAAGCCTTTATCAGCGACGTGTTGGTAAGTGGCCTGGGCGTGCAGTACGTGCTGGTAGGGGATGACTTTCGCTTTGGCGCGCAGCGCGTGGGCGACTACGCCCTGCTGGACGCTGCGGGCGATGCCCAAGGTTTTGACGTGGCGCGCATGCAAAGCTACGAGGTGCACGGCCTGCGCGTCTCCAGCTCGGCCGTGCGGGACGCGCTGGCCCGTGGCCATATGGAGGATGCTGCCAAGCTGCTGGGCCGCCCCTACAGCATCAGCGGCCATGTGGTGCATGGCCGCAAGCTGGGGCGGGAACTGGGTATTTCTTTGGCCTATCCGCAGGGGTTTCGCACGCTCAATTTGCGCTTTTCGTCCCGTGCGCATGCTTGGAAGCCTGCTGCCAGCGGCATTTTTGCGGTGCTGGTGCACGGCCTGCACAGCGCACCCTTGCAGGGCGTGGCCAACCTGGGCATTCGCCCTTCCATTGACCCCGATGATGTCAACGGTGGCCGGGTGTTGCTGGAGACCCATTGCCTCGATTGGCCCAGCAGCTTGGGCCTGGACGCAGGCTACGGTAAAATCGTCCGTGTGGAACTCCTGCATAAACTACACGACGAGCTGGCCTACGACGGTCTGGATGCCTTGACACAAGGTATCGCCCAAGACTGCCTGGATGCGCGCGCGTTTTTTGCAGCCCTGCCTGCTGCACCGCACGTAGCGCGAATTTGAAGGGGCAAATGCCCCGCCCCTGTCTCGCCATTCTGATCGCAACCCGCCCAATCTGGTAACGCAAAAAGCGCTAAAGCTGCGCAAAAAACGCAAAAAATCAGGAAAGTCATTTTTGCGATTTTCTGATTTCCCCTTTTGCGTTTTTTGCGTTACCTAAATCCCTAGTTACACCATGTCTGAATCCACCACCGATTACCGCAAAACCCTGAACCTGCCCGACACCCCCTTCCCCATGCGCGGCGATCTGTCCAAGCGCGAGCCGGGTTGGGTGAAAGAGTGGGACGACAAAGGCATCTACAAAATCCTGCGCGACGCGCGCCTGGGCCAACCCAAATTCATCCTGCACGACGGCCCACCGTATGCCAACGGCAGCATCCACATCGGCCATGCGGTCAACAAAATCTTGAAAGACATGATCGTCAAGGCACGCCAGCTCGAAGGCTTTGACGCGCAGTACATCCCCGGCTGGGACTGCCACGGCCTACCGATTGAAAATGCCATCGAGAAGCTGCACGGCAAGAAATTGACCCCCACCTCTGCCGATGGCATCCTGCCCCCCGAGGGGGCCGCGCAGGGGCTAGGGAGCGGCTCAACTTCTGTACAGCCCCTGCAGTCCCGCGCCGACATTCAATCCATGTGCCGCGCCTTCGCCACCGAGCAAATTGCCGGGCAAATGGCGGACTTCAAACGCCTGGGTGTGCTGGGCCAGTGGGACAAGCCCTACCGCACGATGGACTTCGATACCGAGGCCAACGAGATCCGCGCTTTCAAACGCGTGATGGAGCGCGGCTTTGTCTACCGGGGCCTGAAACCCGTGTACTGGTGCTTTGACTGCGGCTCGTCCTTGGCCGAGTTTGAGATCGAATACGCGGATAAAAAATCGCAAACGCTGGATGTGGGTTTTGAATGCGCTGAGCCTACAAAATTGTTGGCCGCGTTTGGCCTGCCCTCACCCCAACCCTCTCCCACCAGTGGGAGAGGGAGTAATACCGCTTCAACCAGCTCTGACTCGCTCCCTCTCCCCCCCGGGGAGAGGGCTGGGGTGAGGGGTGATGGCCAACCCATCTTCGCCGTCATCTGGACTACGACCGCCTGGACTGTCCCCGCCAACCAGGCACTCAACTTGAACCCCGAGCTCACGTATGCGCTGGTGGACACGGTACGTGGCCTCTTGGTGCTGGCAGAAACCTTGGTAGACAAGTGCTTGGAGCGCTACAAACTAGCAGGCACAGTAGTAGCCACCACACTGGGCAAAAACCTCGGCGGCATCAACTTCAAGCACCCCTTGTACGACGTACATGAGGGCTACCGCCGCCTGTCCCCCATCTACCTGGCCGACTACGCCACGGCAGACGACGGCACGGGCCTGGTGCACTCGTCGCCCGCCTACGGCGTAGAAGACTTTAATAGCTGCGTCAAACACGGCATGAAGTACGACGACATTTTGAACCCGGTGCAGGGCCATGGCCGTTATGCCGAAGAGCTGCCGCTGTTTGGCGGCCTGAATATCTGGAAAGCCTGTGAGCGCGTGATCGAGGTGCTGGGCCAGTCGGATCGCCTGTTTGCCACGACGAATATCGTCCACAGCTACCCGCACTGCTGGCGGCATAAAACGCCCGTCATCTACCGCGCTGCGGCGCAGTGGTTTATTCGCATGGACCAAGGCGAGGGCGTGTTCACCAAAGACAAAGCGCCAAAGACCTTGCGCCAACTCGCGTTGGACGCGATTGAGCAAACCAACTTCTTCCCAGAAAACGGGCGCGGCAGACTGCGCGACATGATCGCAGGCCGACCCGACTGGTGCATCAGCCGCCAACGTTCGTGGGGCGTGCCCATGCCGCTGTTTACCCACATGGACAGCGGCGAGCTGCACCCCAAGACGATGGAGCTGATCGACCTGGCCGCCAGCATGGTGCAAGCCGGTGGCATCGAAGCCTGGAGCAAGGCCAGCACGGCCGAGCTGTTTGCCAAAGTAGGCGCGCAAGCACCGGAGCAGTACACCAAGAGCACTGATATTCTGGAGGTGTGGTTTGACTCGGGCACCACCCACACCACCGTGCTCAAGGGCAGCCATAAAGCGGCAGACGGCTCCACGCCCAACGCGCATACCGAGATCGACCCCCGCACCGGCGCGCCCGGCCCCGAGGCCGACCTGTACCTGGAAGGCCACGACCAGCACCGTGGCTGGTTCCATTCGTCGCTTTTGACGGCCTGCGCGATGTACGGCCGCGCGCCTTAACGCGGCCTGCTGACGCATGGCTTCACCGTCGACGCGCGGGGCCACAAGATGAGCAAGTCGCAGGGCAACGGCGTCGACCCGCAGGTGACGACCCAGAAACTCGGTGCCGAAATCATCCGGCTCTGGGTCGCCGCGTCGGACTATTCGGGCGACATCGCCGGCGACGACAAGATCCTGGCGCGGGTGGTCGATTCCTACCGCCGCATCCGCAACACCCTGCGCTTTCTGCTGGCCAACGTGAGCGACTTCGATCCCGCAAAAGACGCGGTCGCTGTGGGCGAGATGCTGGAGATCGACCGCTACGCTTTGTCGCGGGCAGCCCAGTTCCAGGCCGAAGTGCTGGCGCATTACGAGGTGTACGAGTTCCACCCGGTGGTCGCCAAGCTGCAGGTCTACTGCTCCGAAGACCTTGGCGCCTTCTACCTCGACGTGCTGAAGGACCGCCTGTACACCGCGGCGCCCAAGTCGCTGGCCCGCCGCAGCGCGCAGACCGCGCTCTGGAACATCACCCACGCCATGCTGCGCTGGATGGCGCCGTTCATGAGCTTCACCGCCGAAGAGGCGTGGAAGATTTTCGGCGGCCCGGATTCGATCTTCTTCGAAACCTACGCCGAGATCGGCGCGCCCGATGCGCAGCTGATGGAAAAATGGACCCGCATCCGGGTCGCGCGCGAACTGGTCAACAAGGAGATCGAGACGCTGCGTGCCGAAGGCAAGGTCGGCTCCTCGCTGCAGGCCAACGTCGAACTGACGGTGCCGATGGCGAGCCACGGCGAGTTGTGGTCCGCGCTGGCCAGCCTGGGTGACGACCTGAAGTTCGTGTTCATCACGTCCGCGATGCGGGTGGTGGCGGGCGACGTGCTGGCGGTGAAGGTCACGCCATCGGACGACACCAAGTGCGAGCGCTGCTGGCACTGGCGCGCCGACGTCGGCGCCGACGAAACGCATCCGGCGTTGTGCGGCCGCTGCGTGAGCAACCTGTTCGGCGCCGGCGAAGCGCGGGCATTCGCCTGATGGCCCGCCCGTCGTCTGCATCGGGCAGCATGCTGCCGTGGCTGGGGCTGGCCCTGATCATCCTGATTGCCGACCAGTTCACCAAGGTCCTGATCCTGGGCGCCTACCGGTTGGGTGACTCCACCACGATCACGGGCTTCTTCAATCTCGTGCGGGCCCACAACACCGGCGCTGCCTTCTCGTTCCTGGCGGCGGCCTCGGGCTGGCAGCGCTGGCTGTTCACTGCGATCGGCGTCGGGGCGACCGTGTTCATCGTCTGGCTGCTGCGCTCGCACGCCGGCCAGAAGCTGTTCAGCTTTTCGCTGGCCTGCATCCTGGGCGGCGCCATCGGCAACGTGGTCGACCGGCTGCTGCACGGTTATGTGGTGGATTTCCTGCAGTTCCACTGGCGCGGCTGGTACTTCCCCGCGTTCAACGTGGCCGACAGCGCCATCACCGTCGGCGCCGCCTGCCTGATCCTGGACGAATTGCTGCGGGTTCGGCGCGCGAAGTGAGGGCTGGCCCCAATCGTTCTGCATTGCGTCAGGCGTATAGTGAAGTTTGAGCAATGAAGCATCTGTTGAATCTTCTGGCAGCCATCGCGCTGCTTGTCTGGGGCACCCAACTGGTTCGAACCGGCATCCTGCGGGTGTTCGGAGCCGACCTCCGCCGGGTACTGGCCCACAGCCTGAGCAACCGTTACACCGCCGCCCTCTCCGGCATCGGTGTCACGGCGCTGGTGCAGTCCAGCACTGCCACCGCTCTGATCGTTTCCGCGTTCGTCGGCCAGGGCCTGGTGGCGCTTCCGCTCGCGCTGGCGATGATGCTGGGCGCCGACATCGGCACCAGCCTGATGGCCGTGGTGTTCTCGTTCGACCTCTCCTGGCTGTCGCCGCTGTTCATCTTCGTCGGCGTCGTGCTGTTCATTTCGCGCCAGTCCAGTCCGGCAGGCCGCTTCGGCCGGGTCCTGATCGGCCTCGGACTGATGTTGCTGGCATTGCG
>JAYVGI010000071.1:0-13107 GCA_043772355.1 Polaromonas sp. | reverse complement strand
AGGTTTCTCCTGATCGTCTCTTCGCGCAAGCCCCTGCTCAAAGAAAAACGCCGTGGCGGCCCGTTAGACCTGCCACCGCGCTAGCGGTTTAGTTCAACTCAATATCGGACGAGATATTCAGTTCGTCTCGCAGACGGCAACATTCAGATGACTGATGACGTAAAGGGTGACCCTTTCAGACTGCCAGTTTCTATATGCATTCAATTTCCCAGTTTGGATATGAGCGACCAGTCGCTATGTACGCAAACAGCGGCTTCACTGAGGTTAAAACACCTGGGGACCGTTGTGGACATAAACAGAGTGCCTTGAGTCAAGCCTGATAAGTATGCGGGCATTTGTGCAACTGCGCGAACTCACTCCCCCTCCCGAGCAGCCCAAACGCCCGATTGGTTTTGTTAAAGGCTTCAAGATTAATCATCTGCGGGAATCATATTGCTCGTAATTTCATAGCTGCTTACGCTATGTTTTATTGGGCTAGCGTCCAAATTGCATCGCAGATGCCTAAGCTGCCTGCAAGCGAGGTTTGGTTTGCCGTTTGAGTTTGATCTCTACCGTTTTACCCACGGCGTTGGCGGCTTTGATCAAGGTGTCGAGTTGCACCGACAAATTCGCCGGGTCTAGCACGCGGTCTAGCTGCGAGCGGCTGGTGGCCATGCGCTGGGCCATGGCTACTTTGCTGAGTTTGCCTGCCTGCATGGCATCGTCCAGCTGCTCAGCCAAAACGCGTTTAAGTGCGCGGGCTTGCACTTCTTCATAAATGCCATCCTCTTTGAACAGGTCGTCAAAGTTGCTGCCGAGATGGGGGTTTGATTTAGCCATGGTTCCAATCCTTTAAACGTTTCAGCGCCAGCTCTATATCTGCCGCAAACAGCACGCGGGCAATGCTGTTGCCAAGGGTGCTGCGCACTTCCCACACTGGGCCACGCAAATGGTCAACCCGGGGTTTACCGATAGGCCACTTGTACTGCACATAGGCAATGTCTTCACCAATAGCCTGCCGATCCGCCTTGCTCATCGCCTTTAACCAGTCACGAACCGGCTCATCGCCAGACGCAGCACGGTAGAAAATGGCGGTTAGTTTGCGCATCGGCGGCATGGTTTATTGTACCTCAAAAGGTACTTATTTACAAGCTACCAGACCGGCCAAAACAGGCTCCGACCTGGACTTGGCCGTGCTGGACGACCTGCGCTTTACCGACTG
Organism: Polaromonas sp.; assembly: GCA_043772355.1. Lineage (GTDB taxonomy): Bacteria > Pseudomonadota > Gammaproteobacteria > Burkholderiales > Burkholderiaceae_C > JAAFIP01. The sequence continues at coordinate 11,906 of JAYVGI010000071.1, read as the reverse complement.
CGAGCTGGCCACTGCCCGCTACGCACTAGAAGAAAGCGCCCTGCCTATCCGGGTAGACTTGGTGCGCTGGTCGCAGTTGCCTCAATCACTGCGCAGTGTGATTGAGGAGACTGGTGCGCCCTTTGACGCACCTTATGTCTAAGAGTTGAACTATTGGCTTCCGACGCCTTTTTAATGGGACAAATCCCATTGCTGGCCCAGCACAACGAGTGAACCCTATTTTGTAACTCGCCCTCTTGAAACGGCAATTTTTGACCTTGTTCTAGGTGACGAACTGTCTTTTGGTGGAGTTAGCAACTCGCATGCAGTCTTACCAAGTGCAAGCGATAAAGCATGGATGACCGTCAAAGTTGGATTGGCTTGACCAGTTTCTATCCGGCTCATATAAGTACGAAACAAGCCCGTCGCGTCTGCCAAATCTTCTTGGGACATGCCGATCTCGGCGCGCAGTTGTTTAACACGCAAACCAAACGCCTTCTGCGGGTTAGAAGACAACTTTTTGGTGGAACTAGGTATGGCTGTTGACACACCTCCAATTACGGCTAAGATACACTAATTCATACACACACTGATTCATACATTACAAAGCGACGACTCCTCATCTGCGCTAAGGCAAATCAACTTTTTAACTTCATTAGGGCGAATTCATGAAACACATTTTCTCCATCATCACCATCGGATGTACGGTACTTATAGGCGCGTGTGGTGGTGGTGGCGGAGGCGGAACCCCAGCTCCAACAGTACCCGTGGCGGCAGCGCTTTCTTTCCCGTTGAAAACTGCATTCAGTTCTACTGTTGCGAATGGCTCTACCAGGCAATTAACCGTTTCGGGAAGCTGTAATGGCACTGCCAATTTGACTAGTGCTGCGGCTGTTGGAGGCGCAACGTTTGAGGGCATTTCGGGCAGACTTTCTGCAGCGCGCACCTTGACCATTAGCCTTACCAACTGCACACCAGCGTCAATTGCCTCCACCCAAACGATTTACTACGACAGCAACTACACCCCTTTAGGTACCAACACCGTCGGTGGTGAGTACGGGGTGTTTCTGACTGCACCTAATATACCGACCTCCGCGAAAGTTGGAGATACTGGGACAATTGGCACCATGACTCGCTATACGAATAGCACGAAAACTGTACTTGCAGGACAGTCGGTAAGCAGCTACGTTGTTGAAGCGGACACTGCCTCGACCGCTATCCTGAATTCAATATCCAAGCTTTACAATGCGTCCAACGTGTTAATAGCTACTGAGCAAGACAGATATAGGATCAGCACAACAGGTACGCCTACGTTGGTATCCATTGATATCCAGTATGCCAATGGCTCAACCACGCATTTGGTACTTCAGTAATTGTTGAAAGAAAATTTGTCCGGACGGCGTCTCCAAGGCTCTAAAACTTCCCGACTTCACTTGTGATCCACTATCGTCTGCCCTAAATATCGCTGGCCACTCGTTCTTATTGCGGACACACGCTACGAAAATAGTAGTGATTCTGTCTCTCCGAAGTAGGCCCAAAGCGCGCTGCTGCGGGGCAATGCCTACGCCACCCAATAAGAGTGCCGGGATCGAGGAACGGAGAAATTTGGGATCAGAGGCGGCGTTGTCTGAGCCGCAGGCGAGTTTAGCCGTTTCCCCAAATTGCGAGTGCCGCAGATGCTCCCCCGAAGGGGCCGGTGCTCGGGTGGCGTGGGCGTTGCGCCGTAGCAGGGCGCGTGACCGTCACCCGCGACGCTTCTGACAGACAAGCAAAACAGCCATCTTCCCAACCCCTCCCCAACGGGCTATGATGCTAGGTTGTTCTAAATCTGGCGGTTGTTTGTGAACTCTCCTTCTGACGGTAAATATCTTGGGTCGCTGCTGAACCCTTTCATCAGCATTCGGGGTGCGCGCACGCACAACCTGAAGAACATTGACCTGGACATTCCGCGCAACCAGCTGGTGGTGATTACCGGGTTATCCGGCTCGGGCAAGTCGTCGCTGGCCTTTGACACGCTGTATGCCGAGGGGCAACGGCGCTATGTGGAGAGTTTGTCTACCTACGCGCGGCAGTTTTTGCAGCTGATGGACAAGCCCGATGTCGACATGATTGAGGGCCTGTCGCCCGCCATCAGCATTGAGCAAAAGGCCACCAGCCACAACCCGCGCTCGACCGTGGGCACGGTGACCGAGATCCACGACTACCTGCGCCTCTTGTTTGCCCGCGCGGGTACGCCGCACTGCCCCGACCACGACGTGCCCTTGCAAGCGCAAACGGTGGCGCAGATGGTGGACGCGGTGCTGGCGCTGCCGGAGGGCACCAAGCTGATGATTCTCGCGCCGATTGCGCGCGAGAAAAAGGGCGAATTTTTAGACGTGTTTGAGGACATGCAGGCGCGCGGCTATGTGCGCTTTCGGGTGGGCAGTGGGGCGGAGGCGGCGCTGTTTGAATTTGACGCGTTGCCCAAGCTGAAGAAAACCGAGAAGCATGACATTGATGTGGTGATTGACCGGCTGAAGGTGCGGCGCGCGCCGCAACAGGCTTTAGGAGGTCAGGTTTCAGGAGATCAGGGTGCAGGAGGGCAGGCTGATCAGGTAGCAACTGCGCTGGTGGCCGATGGCTGGCTCAAGGCGGCGCTGGCCCTGCCCGGCGCGGCGCGCAGCGAATTTGACAACCTGAAGCAGCGCCTGGCCGAGAGCTTTGAGGCGGCGCTGCGGCTGGCCGAGGGGCGGGCGATTGCGCTGGAGATGGAGCCCCGCGCCGAGCAAGGTGCGGGCACCACAGCCAACGCGGGTGCGCCGCCCAAAGAGCATTTCTTCAACGCCAAGTTCGCCTGCCCGCAGTGCAGCTACACCATCAGCGAGCTGGAGCCACGGCTGTTCTCGTTCAACTCCCCCGTGGGGGCCTGCCCTGGCTGCGATGGCTTGGGCAATATGGAGTTTTTTGACCCGGCGCGGGTGGTGGCCTTCCCTACGCTCAGCCTGGCCAGCGGCGCGGTGAAGGGCTGGGACCGGCGCAATGGCTATTACTTCAGCATGCTGGAGAGCGTCGCCAAGCACTATGGGGCGGATATTGACAAGCCGTTTGAGTCGCTGGATGCCAAGGTGCAACACGCCCTGCTGCACGGCAGCGGTGAGGAAGACATCAAGTTCAACTACACGATGGATTCGGGTGCGTCGGCCGGTAAAAAGATCACCAAGAAGCACCCGTTTGAAGGTATCTTGCCCAATATGGCGCGGCGCTACACCGAGACGGACTCGGTCATCGTGCGCGAAGACCTGGCCCGCTACCGCAGCACCCAGCCGTGTACCGACTGCGGCGGCACCCGGCTGCGACGCGAGGCGCGCAGTGTGAAGCTGGGCGAGGGGCCACAGGCCAGGCGATTGTTTGAGATCAGCGGCAGCACGCTGCGCGAGTGCCATGCTTACTTCAACACGCTGGAGCTCAAGGGCGCCAAGGGCGAGATTGCGGGCAAGGTGATCAAGGAGATTGCCTCGCGTTTAAAGTTTCTCAACGACGTGGGCTTGAACTACCTGAGCCTGAACCGCAGCGCCGAGACGCTGAGCGGCGGCGAGTCGCAGCGCATTCGCCTGGCCTCGCAGATTGGCAGCGGCCTGACGGGTGTGATGTACGTACTGGACGAGCCCAGCATTGGCCTGCACCAGCGCGACAACGACCGCTTGATCGACACCCTCAAGCACCTGCGAAACATCGGGAATAGTGTGCTGGTGGTAGAGCATGACGAAGACATGATCCGCGCGGCCGACCATGTGATTGACCTGGGGCCCGGCGCGGGCGTGCACGGCGGGCGCATCTTGGCGCAGGGCACACCGGACGAGGTGCAGGCCAACCCGGCATCGCTGACGGGGCAGTACATGAACGGTACGCGCAGCATCGCCGTGCCAGCCAAGCGGCATAAATGGTCTCCCACTATCAAACCCGTAGCGCCTGCGGCCAGGAAAGCCGCTGCATCCAAACACGCACCCGCGCCCAGCCGCCAGGCCCTGGCCTGGGCCGAGCGCAACGCGCACCACCTGGCCACGCAGGGCGATATGCAGGCCATCCGCATCATCAACGCGACTGGGAATAACCTGCACAACGTGAGTGCCGAGTTCCCCGTGGGTTTGCTGACCTGCGTGACGGGCGTGTCTGGCTCGGGCAAGTCCACACTGGTGAACGACACGCTGTATGCCGCCGTGGCCCAGTCGCTCTACCGCGCGCACGACGAGCCAGCCGCGCATGAAGAGATTCAGGGCATTGAGCATTTTGACAAGGTGATCAACGTCGACCAGTCGCCCATTGGCCGCACACCGCGCAGCAACCCTGCCACCTACACGGGCCTGTTCACCCCCATCCGCGAGCTGCTGGCCGACGTGCCCATGGCCCGCGAACGCGGCTACGGCCCGGGGCGCTTTAGCTTTAACGTAGCCGGGGGCCGCTGCGAGGCCTGCCAGGGCGACGGTGTGGTGAAAGTAGAGATGCACTTTTTGCCCGACGTGTACGTGCCCTGCGACGTGTGCAAGGGCGCGCGCTACAACCGCGAGACGCTGGAGGTGCTGTACAAAGGCAAAAACATCTGGCAGATCCTGGACCTGACGGTCGAGGTAGCGCACGAGTTTTTCAAAGCCGTGCCCACCATTGCCCGCAAGCTGCAAACCCTGCTGGATGTGGGCCTCTCCTACATCAAGCTGGGTCAGTCGGCCACCACGCTCTCGGGCGGTGAGGCGCAGCGCGTCAAGCTGGCGCTGGAGCTTTCCAAACGCGACACCGGGCGCACGCTGTACATCCTGGACGAGCCGACCACCGGGCTGCATTTTGCCGACATCGAATTGCTGCTCAAGGTGCTGCACCAGCTGCGCGATGCAGGCAACACCATCGTCATCATCGAGCACAACCTGGACGTGATCAAGACCGCAGACTGGCTGATCGACATGGGCCCCGAGGGCGGCGGCGACGGCGGGCGGGTGGTGGCGGTGGGTACGCCAGAAGATGTGGCGGAGAACGAGGCGAGCCATACGGGGCGGTATTTGAAGCGTTTGCTCAAAACTTCGGCGCTATAAATGTAGTAGCTGCTCCCGCAAGATGGGAGGGGAAGTTGGAAATAGTCTTGCGCCAGCATCGCTTTTCACTGGGGAAACAAAGGGTTTGCATCCCTTTTCATCGTCGCAAAAACGCGTCTAGCCGTGATATTATTCACGATGATAACCGAATGAGTCACAGCATGTTTAAGAAACTTTTAGGTGCCCGCGACGCGTCTGACAGCGTGCCGCCAGACATCGCGGATCAACAGCAGTTAACGCAGCTAGATGCCTCTTTGCTGACCGGGCTTCTGTGTGACGCTGAATGCATCACCCCCATGAGCCCGCAAGAAGCCAAAATTGCGACCAGCTACATGCATGCGCGCCAGTACGTGGATGGCGACATGATCATCCGGGAAGGTGACAAGTCCAGCACCAGCTACATGCTGTGGATTCTGCACGGTGAGGCCGTGGTAGAGGCACTGTCTACTAGTTTGAGCAACCACATTGTCGTCACTGTGCTGGGCGCTGGCACCACGCTGGGGGAGCTTAGCCTGATGGACGGTGGCGCGCGCTCTTTGAGCTGCACGGCCTCGGGCGACACGCGCTGCGCGGTGCTGACCAAGCGCATGCTGCAAAACATGGCCAAAGACCACCCAGAGGTGGCTACCAAGCTGATGTCCATCATATTCATTGGCGTGTCGGTGCGCCTGCGCGATTTGACCGAAAAACTCAAACGCTATGTGCGCCTGAACCAGAGCATGAGCGAAGAGCTGCGCGAGACGATGACCATGCAGGTCTTGCGTTAACGCGCCCGCTGCTGCTGAGCTAACGCCACTCTATGCCCTCCCCAAGTGCATCATCTGGCCTGTCAGCCTGGCTAGGTACACTGGGTCTGCAACAGTATGAGGGCGCATTTCAAAGCAACGACATCAGCTTTGACCTGCTGCCCGAGATCACCTCGGACGATCTGCGCGACATTGGCGTGACATCGGTAGGGCACCGGCGTGTGCTGTTGCAGGCCATTGCGGCGCTGGCGCAACCGCCAGCAGGCAGCCTGGCGCACGAGCAGGCCAGCCATGGCATTGCCGCTCCAGCACCCGTAGCAGTGGCTGCGCCCGCCATGGGGCCGCCTACAGTAGCGCCACCTGCCAACGGTATGCCCAGCGTCAGCAACCACCAGCACCGCCTGCTCACCGTGATGTTTTGCGACCTGGTGGGCTCCACCGAGCTGTCGGGCCGCCTGGATGCCGAAGACTTGCAAGCCTTGATGCAAGCCTACCGCGAGTGCATTCGCACCGTGGTGCACAAACACAAAGGCTATATTGCACAGTATCTGGGCGATGGGGTGCTGGTGTATTTTGGCTACCCCAGCATCAGCGAGTCTGACTGCGAGCGGGCCCTGCGCTGCGCGCTGGACGCGCTGCGCGCCATCCAGCGGGTGGCACCCATCGCAGGGGTGCAATTGCTGGTGCGTATGGGCTTGGCCACTGGCACGGTGGTCATTGGTCAACTGGTAGGCGCGGGCGACACGCATGAGATCGGTGCCGTGGGCGAGACCCCAAATTTAGCCGCCCGCATGCAAGGTCTGGCCACACCGGGCGGCGTGGTGGTGTCCGACGCTACGCGCAATGCGGCGGGCGATTTGTTTGCCTTTCGCAGCCTGGGGGCCGTGCAGGTCAAAGGTGCTAGCGCCTCTGTGACCGCGTGGGAGCTGGTGTCCGAGCAGCAAAACCAAAGCCGTTTTCAGGCCACACGCGGGCGCAGGCGCATTGGGCCGCTGATAGGCCGCGATGTGGAGCTGACCTTTTTGCGTGACAAGTTTGAGCGCTCGCGCAGCGGGCGCGGCCAGGCCATTTTGCTGCGCGGTGATGCGGGCACCGGCAAATCGCACGTGATCACCCGCCTGTATGCCGACCTGGGCTTGAGCAGCCATAACATTCCCGTCTTGCAGTGCTCGCCCGATTACAGCCAAACCCCCTTGCATCCGTTTATTCAGCATATTGAAGCGACCGCGAAAATCCGCCACGACGACAGCGACACCGAGAAGCAGCGCAAGCTCGAAGCCGTTGCCGTGCAATACAGTTTGGGCAGCAACGACGATTTTTTTGCCTTGGCCGAGCTGCTGGGGCTGCGCAGCCTAAGCACGCCCCATATGGCAGGGCTGAGCGCCGATGCCGTGCGCAGCCGCATTCAGGGCGCGGTGCTGCGAGGCCTGCACAGTGTGGTGCGCGAGCGCACCTTGCTGGTGGTGGAAGACCTGCACTGGGCCGACCCCAGCACCAACGAGCTGCTCGGCCGCTTTGTCAGCGAGCTGCCCCGGCAAAGCGCCATGCTGATCGCCACCTCGCGCCCCATGAAGGACAAAATGTTCAGCGATGGGGCCCATGTGAGCGTGCTGCACCTGGACCGCTTGCCCGAGGCTGACATCCGCGCCATCGTCACCGCGCTGGCCGAGCCCCGCACGATGCCTGAGGCCTTGATGCGCCAGATTGTTGATCGCTCTGACGGGGTGCCGATTTTTGCCACCGAGCTGGCCCATGCCCTGCTGCTGCGCGATGACTTTGACAACCCGGCTGCGGCCAAAAGCATTCCATCGACCCTGAGCGATATTTTGCTGGCCCGGCTGGACCAGTTGCAGTATGGCCGCATGACGGTGCAGCAAGCCTCCGTACTGGGCCGGGAGTTTGACATGGCGCTCTTGGTGGCCTGCGCCAAAGACCTGATGGAAGACACCCAGGCCGCCATTGAAGAGCTGCTGGATGCCCAGCTCTTTGTGCAGCGCAATACCCCCAACGGCGTGATGCTCAGCTTTGACCACATGCTGGTGAAAGACGCGGTGTACCAGCGCATGCTGCGCGCCGACCGCGTGCGCCTGCACGCCAAGGTGGCCCAGGTGATGGAGCAGGAGTTTGCGCTGTCCATCACCAGCGCGCCGCACCTGCTGGCCTTGCACCACCAAGAGGCGGGCAACCTGGACCGGGCGGTGCACTTTTGGGAACGCGCGGGCGAGCTGGCTGCCAACCAGTTGGCACCGCAGGAGGCCGTAGCCCACTACAGCCGCGCGCTGGAGATGCTGGCCGACCTGCCCGAGTGCAATGCGCGTGACGAGCGCGAACTGGCCCTGTGCATGGCGCTTGCCGGGCCGCTGATTGCCACACGCGGCGTGGGCTCGCGCAAGCTGGTGGGCATCGTAGAGCGCGCCTGCGCTTTATGCACGCTGCTGCCGCACAGTGACTACCAGGTATCGGCCCGCTACCTCAAATGGGCCGTCGCCCTGGGCGGCTGGCATTTGAGCGATCTGCGTGCACTGGCCACCCAGGTGCGCGAGGCCGTGCGCAATGACAACGAGATTGACCGCTTGCTGGCGCACCGCGCAGTAGGCTTTACCTGCATGATCCAGGGCCAGTTGGCCAGCGCGCAAGAAGAGTTTGAAGCCTTCTTAAAGCTCTACGATCCGCAGTCGCACGGCAATGCCGTTGGGTTTCGCTTCAGCTCCAACAGCCACGTCAGCTCGGTATTGCTGGGGTTGGCCACCACCTGCTCCCTACGCAAGCTAGAGCAGAGCGCAGACCATTGGCGCGACCAAGCCTTGCTCTACGGACAGCGTAGCCATAACCATGCCGCGATATGCCAAACGCTGGTGTTTTGCGGTGGCAACGTCAGCGGGCTGTGGCAGCGCGCCGAAGATATGGCGCGCTATGCGGCCCAGGCGCATGACTATGCCAGCAAACACCAGTTGCCTATTTGGCTTCCGTATGCCGATTTGATCACCGCTCTGAGCCACCTGATGCTGCCCGTGTCCAGTCTGCATGCGGTGGCTTACCTGGAAAAAGCCAAAGCTTGCATTGAAATACTACTCACCCAGCACACCGCTTACCTCACCCCTTGGGTGGTGTTCTACGCCCGCGCCTGTGTGGCGCATGGCCAGATTCAAGACGGCCTGCAGGCGCTGCTGCGCATTGAGGAGCGCGTGAGCGCTGGCGAGCGCTGGATGGAGCCCGAGTACCTGCGCCTGCGGGCGCTCTTGCAGCATGCACACCAGCCTGGCGATACACGGCCCACGCTACAGATGCTGCGCAATGCACTGACGCTGGCCCACCAGCAGGACGCGCTGATTTTTGTGGACGCGATTGAAAAAGACCTCCAGACGCTCGGGGCTTAGCGCCCGAGCTTGCCCGAGCCTTTGCTAACCCTTCGACAAGCTCAGGGACAACGGAATCAAATCAACCGCGCTGAATCAGGTGGGATCAATCAAGCCACGGGCCACCAGCCGCAGCGCCGTCATGCTGGGCACAAAGAAATAGTCGCCTCCGCGCGTCTCTACCAGACGGGGAATGTTGCGCACAAAACGCGGCGGCGCGTCGCCTGCCGGGTCTACCGCGTGGACCACACAGGTGGGATCTTCCTGGCTGTGGTTGCCCAGCAAAATCTCTTTGTCATTGCCCTCGCGAAAGTCATTGCCGTAGTTGATCCACTGCTGCTGCACAAACTCAAACTGCCGGGCAATGTCGGCGTTGAGCATCATGATGGTGATGCCGTGGTTGCCGGTATCGCTGCTGCGCTCACTGCTGTTACCATAAGGCAGGCCGCGCCGCAAAATACGCCGCCGGTTGGCCAAGGCACCTGGGGTATCAAACGCGCCTTTGTCGCGCGCAAACTCCCCGGGGCACACGCCGGCTTTGATCTCCAGCGAGGCGCGTGGGTTGATCCTGCGGATGTGCGCGCTCATGGGGCAGCGTGCGCCGCTCATGTCTTTGTCGTAGTCAAAATCGCTCAGCATGGCATCGCGCTGCTCGGGGCTGGCTTTGGCAAACTCTGCATCCCAGGCCGCTTTGGCGGTCGCATCGGGCGCACTCACCAGCGGCGCGCCGTTGTCACGCCAGCGTCCGACAAATTTGGCTGCCAGCAGATCGGCCCCACCGGGGTAGCGCTCCCCTTCACGCCGCAATAAGGCGTCGAAGGAGGCGACGTTTTGGTGCAGCTTGCGGTACACCATATAGGTGCCATTGCGCGAGAACAGCACTGGCTGCGGTGCGGGCGGGTACTCGTGGGCCTCGTCAATGTGCCCCAGCAAAAACTCACCCGTGGCCAACGGTTGCCAGGTGCCATTAGGCATTTGCTTGCCACGGCCTTCTACGCGGGAGCGCGGGTCGGCAATGCCTTCAAAGTACGGATCACCGATGCCGTCAGTGTAGCCAAAATGCTCTTTGGCGCTGGGTTGGCCATCCTCCCACAGCAAATGGCCTTCTTGGTAGGGCATCAGTTGCCCGCCCGGACCCACGTGGCCGTCCAGCAGCGCGACCGCGCCTTGGCTGGCCGCCAGGGTTTGCACAATGGCATCGTACTGCGCGGCCATGGCCGTGGGGGTTTGGGCGTTCAGGGTCAGCAAGATGTGCACGGCTTGGTCGGCCTCGCTGGCCCGCCATACCGGGTCCCAATAGTCTGGGCTGCTGGGGCCGTCGTCGCCGATGATGTCCCTGCGCTTGCGCATGCCCATGGTGAACTCTGGGGGAAAGCTGTTCAAGCTGGCCTGCGGTACCTCCAGCGCGGCCAAACCGGCATGGTTGATAGCCATGTTCAAAGTGGCCAGCGGCTTGGGCAGGCCGCCGGGCGCATCGCTCCAGGTGGCTGAGGTGGTGATGCGCGGTATGACCTGCGCCAGCCACTGGCGGGCCATCGTGCCATTGCGCACATTGAGCAACAGGTAGCGGGCCATCGGAAAGCCAAAGCGCCCATAGGGCCGCACCACATTGCCCTGGATATCCGATAAATCAAGCGCATGGGTCATGGCTGCCCACCTTCTTGTGGTGTGGCGATCCGCTGGGGGATCAGTTGCAGAGCGAACTCATTTTTTGCACCGGGCGGCCATGTGGGGCTGGTGACATCGCGGGGTTTGACGCGCAGCATGAAGTCTCGGTAGGCTTGTCGCAGCGCGCTGGCAGGCAGGTCCTGGGTGCTTTGCGCAAAACGCGCAAACTCTTGCTTGATGTACAGGGCCTTGAGCTGCTCGTCCAAGGGGTCGTCGTTCGAGCCGACAAAGAACAAGCTGGCATCGAGCTGGCACAGCTTGGCGTAGGCCACAAAGCTGTCGGCATCCACCACCTTGTCAAAGCCGTAGCAGTATTGCCAGAGGCTGCGCAGGTCAGTCTCTGCATGGCGCCACATGCCTTGCAGATAGGCATCCAGGTCGCCGTGGAAATTACTGGAAAAAACCAGGTAGCGGGACTGTAAATGGTCTTCGTAGGGTAGCGCCCCCATGCGCCATTTATCGGGCAATACCGGCAATAGGTCTGACAGCGTGTCCCAAATACCACCGCCTGGCAAGGACTCGGTGTACACATCGTCCAGGATGTAGTAGCGGCATAAATAGGTGTTGGGTACGCAGGCCATGGGGCTTTGGTGCAGCTCGTTCCAGGCCTCCAGTTTGTCGCGCATCACGTCGCAGAATGCGGCGTTGTCTTCGAGCCCGGGCTTGATGGGGCACAGCATGGTGAGCGCATAGGCTTTACCAGATACATTGCGGTTCATACCGGCTCCCTATAGCTTTGAGGGGCTTTGGCCAGGTGCAAACGCTCTTGCGCCAGGCGCTGCTCCACGCTGCGCGCCGCCATGCTGACAATCGGCGTGTGGCGCATGCTGCCCATGTCGTGCTGCACATCGCGCAGCAGCCAATGAAACTGCTTTTGAAAGGCCTCGTCACTGGTCTGCTCGCTCAGGTGCGCGTCAAAATCGAGCAATGCCAGGCGCAGTTTTTTGGCGCTCTTGACATCGTTGGCCGCCGCCATGGGGTAGGCGCTGTAGTAGTGGATGGTCTCAATCTGGTTGTAGCGGATGTAGTCGTGAAACGGGGTCAGCGGAACCGATTTGGGATAGCGCACATTCCATTTCCACAGCAGGTCGAGCCCG
>JAYVGI010000070.1:0-8951 GCA_043772355.1 Polaromonas sp. | reverse complement strand
TCACAAAATTCCGCGATCCAGCCCATGTTTACCGACTCCCATTGCCACCTGAACTTCCCCGAGCTGCGCAGCCAGCTCCCGCAGATCCGCCAGGCCATGGCCGCCGCCCAAGTGACCCGTGCGCTGTGCATTTGCACCACCATCGAGGAGTTTGCCGATGTGCATTCTCTGGCCACCAGCTACGACAACTTCTGGTCCACCGTGGGCGTGCACCCGGATAACGAAGGCGTGTACGAGCCCACCCTGGACGACCTGGTGCAGCGCTCCCAGCAGCCCAAAGTGGTGGCCATCGGCGAGACCGGGCTGGACTACTACCAGATGGAAGAGCGCAAAGGTGGCCGCACCGTGCTTGACATGGAATGGCAGCGCGAGCGCTTTCGCACCCACATCCGCGCCGCGCAGGTCACCGGCTTGCCGCTGGTCATCCACACCCGCAACGCGTCTGACGACACCTTGGCTATTTTGCGCGAGGAGATGGCCCATGCAGCGCCAGGCGTACACAGCAGCGGGCAGGGCGCTCGGTCGGGTGGCGGGCCAGGTGGTGGGCCGGATTTGCAATCCGGTGCAAAAGAGGGCGCTACAGTCGCAAAAAGCTCTGCAGTCACCGGCGTATTCCATTGCTTTACGGAAAACATGGCCGTGGCCCGCGCCGCACTGGATCTGGGTTTCTACATCTCTTTCTCCGGCATTTTGACCTTCAAAGCTGCCGCCGAGCTGCGCGAAGTAGCCGCTTTTGTGCCGCTGGAGCGCTGCCTGATCGAGACCGACAGCCCGTATTTGGCCCCCATGCCGTACCGGGGCAAAACCAATAACCCTTCTTACGTTCCCTTTGTGGCACAGCAGTTGGCCAGCCTCAAAGGCTTGGATGTAGAGTCGATAGCAGCGGCCACCAGCGCCAATTTTGACCATCTTTTCAAACGTGCGCTAGTCGCATAGCACGGCCTGGAGCCATTTTTATGCTTAGAAATTACATTAAATATGTAGCCTATCTATTTGTTTTAATTCAATTTTCTTTCGCTTATGCGGGCTCCTATGAAGATTTCTTCAAAGCCATCCAGCAAAACGATGCGCGCACCGTCCAAAACCTGCTGGATCGCGGTTTCGACGCCAATGTACGCGATCCCAACCAGCAGCACGGCCTGTATTTAGCCCTGCGCGAGCCGTCTCTCAAAGCTGCCAAGGTATTGATCGACTGGCCCAAAACTGACCTGAACGCCAGCAATGAAGCGGGCGAAACACCGCTGATGATGGCCGTGCTCAAAGGTCAGGTTGAGATGGTCAGCGCCATGCTGGCCAAAGATGCCGATGTCAACAAAACCGGCTGGACGCCGCTGCACTACGCCGCCACCTCGGGCCACATCGCGCTGATCCATCTGCTGCTGGAAAAGCATGCCTACATCGATGCCGAGTCACCCAACGGCAGCACACCGCTGATGATGGCCGCCATGTACGGCACGCCCGGCGCGGTCAAGCTGCTACTCGAAGAAGGTGCCGACCCGCTGCTGAAAAACGAAATCGGCCTGAGCGCCATCGACTTCGCCCAAAAAGCGCTACGCCAGGAAAGCGCCGACATCATTGGCGCGTTTGTGCGGGCCAAGCAGCCCAAAGGCACCTGGTAAGCCGCTGGTCGCACCAGCCAACGGCCACAAGGCGTAACTGGCAACACTTAGACTCGGTGCTAACTCAGTCGCGGCTAAAGAGCTGATTTCATTGGATTTTTCGTTATATGGTGATTTTTCCAATTTTTGTTAGCGCTTACAATTAACTTTATACGATGTATATTATGTTAAGTTAATAAACTTAAACATCGGAAACTACCTACAGTCACCTTCGCGCCAACTGGGACAATATCCTTCATCTTTACATCACTTCACGTAAGTCATGTTGAGACACAAAAATTAAATAAGACCGTGTTGGGGAGTTTACTGATTGCGGAGTACTGCGTGTGAATGCCATGAGCTTGCTGGCTTGGACTGAGCCCACGACGAACCATGATGCCCCAAGCCTGGGGCATGCACCATCGCTATGGCGTGACTATCGGTGGGCCTATGCCATGCGATTTTTGCAGCCAAAGATGCAGTGGCACAGGAAAGTCCGCTTCCTGGCCCGCTCGGTGGTTCACCTGCAAAGCAGTTGGCATTGGTTCTCGCTCATCCGGCACTCGCCGCTGCGCGCCGTCGCGCAGGCAGATGCCTGTTTTCTGGATGTGATCCATCGCCCATTTTTTGACCACCGCCTGAGCGCCATGCAGCGGGCTGCTTTGCTCAACAGCCACTACAGGTTTTTTTACGCCGCGTTCACCCCGGATATTGCGGGCGGTATCATGCAAGGCCAGGGCCATGTGCTGGGCACTGCCAGCGGTAAATCCAACACGCCCTACCAGCTGGTTTTGCGCCGCGTCGGACAATTTGACAAAGAAGGCTGTTTAACTCTGCAGTTTGTGCAGGCAGAGTGCATCCTGCTGTCACTCACGTTCAGTTTCGCGGTCGAACACCAGCAGGTAAAAATGAAGCTGGGTGGCATCCAGGGCGGCTCGGGCCCGACCCGGGAAGCCTTGAAGGCAGCTACCCAAGAGTTGTTTGGGCTGCAACCCAGGTTGTTGCTGATTTGGACCTTGCGCGAGCTGGCACAGAGGCTGGGCGTGGGGGCCATAGAGGCCGTGGACCAGCAAAACCATGTGTACAAGTCCGACCGGTACACCGGCAGAAAAACCATTCAAATTGACTACGATGATCTGTGGACTGCGGCAGGTGGAACCCCCCTGGCCCACGGAAATTTCGCCATCCCCATCGCTGAAAAAATCACCCCGCTGTCCGAACGACCCGCCCATAAACGCGCCCAGTACCGCAAGCGGGCGGTGATGTTGGACACGCTGCGTGAGGGCCTGCAAGCTACGCTGTCGCAGTCCATTGCACCTGCAGTGCCAAGTTGGCGCAGCCTGAGTGCCAGTGCGGCCGATACCGGTGCCGGTGCCCTCAACTTATTGGATGGACAGTTGGCGTTGCCATAAGAAACTTGCCAAGCCACTGCGCAAAGCGCTGCTACTGCGCGCCGCCCTGCCCTGCGGTATCGCGCAAACAGGCCAAGTTGTCTGTCCTGGCTTGGTCACGTTTCTTCGCTGGCTTGAAGATGTCTAGTCTGCCATGGTCACATCACAGCTTGTGCAGCGCTCCAAGGCGGTTTATGCTATTTCCAGATCGATAAGAGGCTAGTCGCGGAGCCGCAGGCAGTGCTGTAGCACGGCAAGGCGACGCAACAACGCATCTTATTGATCTGGAAATAGAATTCGCCGCCAGAACCACGACCAGCAGAGCCCCACGAGAACCTGGCCGCTATGTATTGCGTAGCTGCCAAGCTATATTTCTTGATGGCTAATGGCTGATAGATACCAAAAACAGCTCCAAATCGCCGTTTTGGAGCACTCGGGAAGCCCTGGGAACCTGCGCATCGGCTGAAAACTGAAAACTCGCCTGTTTTAGCGCTTTTTTTAGATCTTATGGCGCTATAGCCAGCAGGAAACGCGCTTCACCGCCAGAAAAGAGCGGTTTCAGGCCGTCGTTCACAAGTGCCCGTGTTCAAGCGCAAGGAGCGCCTGGGTTGACGCAAAAACCGCCAGCCACTCCTCCTGGATGCCGCTACGCTGAAGGTGCACCGTCGGCCTGATCGGGCTGGCTTGGTGCTGCGTCCGAGCCCATAGGGCCAGCGCGGTACTGCGTCTAAGAAGCAGGGAGAGCAAATGGGGTCAGAGAGCAAATGGGGTCAGATCAAAATTCAGGAAAACCCTCTGTTCGCAGCGCGCAACGCCCTGACGAAATTTTGCTCCGACCCCTCGCGCTGCCTGCGGCGCACAAGACCCTCGCCACGCCCAGCCTCACCCGCACAGCCCAGCCTCACCCGCACAGCCCAGCCTCACCCGCACAGCCTGGCCTCACCCGCACAGACCTCGCAGCGCGCGCCTGCGCATGGACCGCTTGGAAAACCACTTACTCACTAAACAGTAGCACTCCGTCTATGCAGGCCAGTGGGGTACACAGGGTAACGCCCATATTTTGTTGCGCGGTACGGTTTGGAGCGTTGCGAAGCCTCTGGCGGCTTTTGAATCGGCCGAAAACCGTGAGTTTGCTGCTTGGAGCGCCGATAGTTTAGATGGATATCTGCCTGTAGCCCTCTAGAATAAAGCGGCAAGAGCTATGGAATAGAGAGTGCCATCCGAACCCAGAATGCGCTGCAAGAAGCCCGTCTGGCTGGTTTTGGGCAAACAGCGGCTACCCAACGTACAGGATGCCTGTTTTTAACCAATACCCAAGTACCCCGCTGGCTATTGGGTAAGAAAACGGCGAAAAATAGACCGCTGCGGTCGATTTGCAGCCGACGATTCCTAAGTCCGACAGGCTGCTAGGCCGCGGCGGGGGACAGCCGCGGAGCAAAATGCACCGTCGGCCGGATCCCCGTACAAGACTTGCCCAGTCCCTTTCGAGGACAGCGACGTAGCTGAGGTAGCACCGTCTGCCTGCTCCAGCCGCTGTGGGAGACATGCAACCTGATCACACATAAAAAAGCCCGCAAATCACTCTGCGGGCTTCTAGCAATCACTGGCCAACCACACTTTAAAGTGCAGCCAGCCCTACGCTCAATTTAAGCGTGCTTCTGGTCGAAGAACTGGTCATCTTCCGTAGAGCCTTTGAGCGCTGCGGTAGAAGCGTTGGCTTCAATGGTGGTGGTCACGGCATCAAAGTAACCGGTGCCCACTTCGCGCTGGTGCTTCACTGCGGTAAAGCCTTTGCTGGCGGCGGCGAACTCTTTTTCTTGCAGCTCGACAAACGCGGTCATGTTGTTGCGGGCGTAGCCGTAGGCCAGCTCGAACATGCTGTGGTTCAGGCTGTGGAAGCCGGCCAGCGTGATGAACTGGAACTTGTAGCCCATGGCGCCCAGCTCGCGCTGGAACTTGGCAATGGTGGCGTCGTCCAGGTTTTTCTTCCAGTTGAACGAGGGTGAGCAGTTGTAGGACAGCAGCTTGCCTGGGAACTTGGCGTGGATGGCGTCGGCAAAGTCTTTGGCAAACTTCAAGTCTGGCGTGCCGGTTTCGCACCACAGCAAATCAACATACGGAGCGTAGGCCAAGCCACGGCTCACAGCTTGTTCCAGGCCGTTTTTGCTGCGGTAGAAACCTTCAACCGTGCGCTCGCCGGTCATGAAAGGTTTGTCGATATCGTCCACGTCGCTGGTCACCAGGTCGGCGGCTTCGGCGTCGGTGCGGGCCAGCAGGATGGTGGAGGTACCCATCACGTCAGCGGCCAGGCGGGCTGCTACCAGCTTGCTCACGGCTTCGCGGGTGGGCACCAGTACTTTGCCGCCCATGTGGCCGCATTTTTTGGCAGCAGCCAATTGGTCTTCAAAGTGCACGCCAGCAGCGCCCGCTTCGATCATCGACTTCATCAGTTCAAACGCGTTGAGTACGCCGCCGAAACCGGCTTCGGCATCGGCCACGATAGGTGCGAAGTAATCGACATAGCCTTCGTCGCCCACGTTTTTGCCTTCGGCCCACTGGATCTGGTCAGCGCGGGTAAAAGTGGCGTTGATTTTCTTGACCACTTTTGGCACCGAGTCCACGCTGTACAGCGACTGGTCAGGGTACATTTCGCCATTGCTGTTGGCATCGCCTGCGACTTGCCAGCCAGACAGGTAGATAGCCTTGAGGCCTGCTTTGACTTGCTGCATGGCCTGGTTGCCGGTGAGCGCGCCCAAGGTGTTCACAAACGGCTCAGTGTTGATCAGGCTCCACAGCTTTTCGGCACCGCGTTGGGCCAAGGTGTGGTCGATGGCGACAGAGCCGCGCAGCTTCACCACGTCAGCAGCGCTGTAGCCGCGCTTGATGCCCTTCCAACGGGGGTTGGTCGCCCAGTCTTTTTCCAGTTGTGCGATTTGCTCAGCGCGGGAGAGGGTTGTCCAGTTAGCACTCATGAGTCACTCCTTAAAGGTGGATAAATTGAAAGACACAGTATCGAAAGCCGATGGGGGTAACTATAAGTCTTCTATAAGACTATATTCACATCTTATGTCTTATAGAAGAGTAATTCTAATTTCAATGAAATCAATAGGTTACAGACGATTTTCACAATATAAAGTTGAATTTTCTATATTGAGAAAAATTGCGGCATTGCAGCATCACCACATTATCACCATATGGAAATATAAATTTCCATATGAAAACACTCTGCATTGACTGGCGCACCAACTACCAGCGCAACGGCAAATAGCAAAACACAGAAACATCGCCAAGGCAAGCGCCCATACACAATGAAACTTCTGTAGCGCAGGGTGGTCTAATTCCTGTGCCGAAATTTACGCAAAGCCAAGTAATTTAAACCCGGTCAGCTAGTCAACTTAAAGCGCTTGTGGCATCCTAGACGTGGTGGAACTTTTAAAGCATTCATTGCAAAGGAGGTTTTATGGATATCGTTCGCAATTTTCTGAGCCGTTACGAGCAATCGCGCGAAGAGGAACTCTCGATTGAAGAGTACCTGAACGCGTGCAAGCAAAACCCGTTGGTCTACGCCACAGCTGCCGAGCGCATGCTCTCGGCCATTGGCGAGCCACAGATGTTTGACACCCATAGCGACCAGCGCATGTCGCGCATCTTTGGCAACAAGGTGATCAAAATCTATCCCGCGTTTCGCGATTTTTACGGGCTGGAAGACCCGATTGAACAGGTGGTTGCCTACTTCCGCCATGCAGCGCAAGGACTGGAAGAGAAAAAGCAAATTTTGTATTTACTGGGGCCTGTAGGTGGCGGCAAATCATCCATTGCCGAGCGACTCAAGCAACTGATGGAGCAGGTACCGTTTTACGCCCTGAAAGACTCGCCCGTCAATGAGTCACCCCTCGGGCTGTTTAACAACGTGGAGGACGCGCCCGTGCTGCAAGCACAGTACGGCATTGCACCGCGCTATCTGCAGCGCATCATGTCGCCGTGGGCCGTCAAGCGGCTGGAAGAATACGGTGGCGATATCCGCAAGTTCAAAGTGGTCAAGCGCTTTCCGTCCATCCTTAAGCAGTGCGGCATCACCAAGACCGAGCCGGGCGACGAAAACAACCAGGACATTTCGGCTCTGGTGGGCAAGATAGATATTCGCAAGCTGGAAACCTTTGCCCAGGACGACACCGACGCCTACAGCTACTCGGGCGGGCTGTGCCTGGCCAACCAGGGCTTGCTGGAGTTTGTGGAAATGTTCAAGGCCCCCATCAAGGTGCTGCACCCGCTGCTCACGGCCACGCAGGAGGGCAACTTCAAAGGCACCGAGGGTTTTGGGGCTATCCCGTTTGACGGCATCGTGATGGCGCACTCTAATGAGAGTGAGTGGAAGGCCTTCAAGAACAACAAAAACAATGAAGCCTTTTTAGACCGGATTTATATCGTCAAAGTGCCCTATTGCCTGCGGGCGACGGAAGAGATCAAGATCTATGAAAAGCTGATCCAGAACTCGTCATTGTCCAAGGCGATTTGCGCGCCGGGCACCCTCAAAATGATGGCGCAGTTTGCGGTATTGACCCGCCTGAAGGAGCCAGAAAATTCCAGCATCTTCAGCAAGCTGATGGTGTATGACGGCGACAACCTGAAAGACACCGACCCCAAAGCCAAGAGCTACCAAGAGTACCGTGACTTTGCCGGGGTGGACGAAGGTATGAACGGTATCTCCACCCGCTTCGCATTCAAAATAGTGTCCAGGGTGTTTAACTTTGACTCTACCGAAATAGCGGCCAACCCGGTGCACCTGATGTATGTGCTGGAGCAGCAGATTGAGCGTGAGCAGTTTGCACCTGAGATTGAGCAAAAATACCTGGCCTTTATCAAGGAAACTCTGGCACTGCGCTATGCTGAGTTTATTGGTAAAGAGATTCAAACCGCCTATTTGGAGTCGTATTCAGAATATGGCCAAAACATCTTTGACCGCTACGTGACGTATGCCGATTTCTGGATTCAAGACCAGGAGTACCGCGATACCGACACTGGCGAGCAGTTTGACCGCGCCTCGCTGAACGCCGAGCTGGAAAAGATCGAAAAACCAGCGGGCATCAGCAACCCCAAGGACTTTCGCAACGAGATCGTCAACTTTGTGTTGCGCGCCCGCGCCCACAATGCGGGCAAAAACCCGCTGTGGACCAGCTACGAAAAACTGCGCAGCGTGATCGAGAAAAAAATGTTCTCCAACACCGAAGACCTGCTGCCGGTGATCTCGTTCAACGCCAAGGCCAGTGCCGACGAGCAGCAAAAGCACCAAGACTTTGTCAACCGCATGGTGGGCAAGGGCTATACCTCCCGCCAGGTGCGCCTGCTGTGCGACTGGTACCTGCGTGTGCGCAAGAGCTCTTAGCGCGTCACATCTTTAGCCCCATAGTTAGGTTACCTCTACCAGCGATACCACCCCATGCTCCAACAAGTCGTTGACAGGCGTTTGTCTGGCAAAAACAAATCGATTGGTAACCGAGAGCGTTTTTTGCGGCGCTACCGTGAGCAAATTAAAGACGCAGTGAAGAAGGCGGTGGCCGGGCGCAGCATCCATGAGATCGAGCAGGGGCAAGACATCACCCTGCCCCGGCGCGACATCAGCGAGCCGGTGTTTGGCCACGGGCCAGGCGGCAAGCGCGAGGCGGTGCACCCCGGCAACCGCGAGTATGTGCGGGGTGACCGTATCGAGCGCCCCTCTGGCGGTGGCGCAGGCGGTGCGGGCGGCGGTGCCAGCCAAGACGGCGAGGGGGAAGACGATTTTGTCTTTCACATCTCGCGTGAAGAGTTCATGCAGTATTTTTTTGACGATCTGGAGCTGCCGCAACTGGTGCGCACCCAGCTATTGCCCGACGCACCTGAGTGGAAGTCGCAGCGCGCGGGCTTTGTGTCGGAAGGCAACCCCACCAGCTTGCATGTGGTGCGCTCCATGCGCACCGCTTTAGGC
>JAYVGI010000069.1:0-2944 GCA_043772355.1 Polaromonas sp. | reverse complement strand
AAGTACACACATTTTGTACGCCCATTTCTTTCCGCAATGCCCACCGGTGCCACTGGCAAGACCTGCCTTGGGGCGATAGGGACGCGCTGCTAGCCGCCCAGCCATCAACGGTATATTGGATTTTTCCACCTCCCTAAGTGCAAGCGACAGTTAAATGCCAGAGTTCACAAGTACTCTGGTGTTTGCACAGTCACCACCACAGTCTCACTCTGCCCATTGCGCTCTCGGGTGCGCAGCCACCACACAGCCCCCTTTTTCACCGCGCACTGCGCCGCTTCAAAGTGGAGCAAGTGCGCTATCAGTGCACCAAGACTGGGCTGATGGCCTACCAGCAACACGGTACCGTCACCATCAGGCCACTGTGCTACGTTCAGCAGGTCTACGTGCAGGGCACTGGGGGACAACTCAGATCGGGTTTTGAATTTGCGCGACAAGGCCTGCGCTGTTTGGTCCGCACGCACCGCAGGACTGGAAAATATTTTGGTACTTTCAGGTAGCTGGCGGTCTAGCCAGGCGGCCATGCGTGCTGCCTGCTTCGCACCGCGCGGTGTAAGTTGGCGCGTCAAATCTGCCACCGCATCCTCGTGACCAGCCAAGTCGTATGCTTCAGCGTGTCGCCACAACACCAAATCCATCTCGCCTCCTATTGCGCAATTTGCACCATCTTGGTATTGGCAAACAGTGTGTGCCGTTTTGCCAACTCTGCCTGCGCACTCAATGCGCCAGCACCATGTGATTGCAGGTAAGTACCAGCGGGCTGCATAAACCAGGAATCTGCTGTGTCTTGCAAATAGGGCACCAGGCATTCATCGACGACACGCTGGCGCAGACGCGCATCCAGCACCGGCCATACCAACTCAATTCGGCGCAGCATATTGCGGTTCATCCAGTCAGCACTGGAGAGGTAAACCTCTTCGTCACTGGCCACGCGGAAATAAAAGATGCGCGAATGCTCCAAGAAGCGCCCGATCACTGAGCGCACCACTACGTTGGCGCGCACCAGTGGGTCTGCGAGCGGCAAGGTGCAGGCTCCACGCACGATCAAATCAATTTTCACACCTGCGCGGGCCGCCCGAAGCAAAGCACGCATCAGCGATTCGTCTGTCAACGCATTCATTTTTGCAATGATGCGCCGGTCTTTGTGTGCGCCTGCATTGGCCACAGCGTCGATCTTGTCGATCAGATTTTTATGCAAGTTAAAGGGTGCAACCCAGAGGCGCTTGAGTTTAGGTAGCTTGGACTGCCCCGCCATATGGACAAACAAGGCCTGCATGTCTGAGGTGATCTCGGCATTGACCGTGAGGTAGCTGATGTCGGTGTACAGTTTGGCCGTGCGCGGGTTGTAGTTGCCGGTAGACAAATGGCCATAACGGCGCAAAGCCTTGCCTTCGCGGCGCGTAACCAGCAGCATCTTGGCATGCGTCTTAAGGCCCACCACTCCGTACACCACTTGTGCACCCAGCGCTTCCAGCGCCTCCGCCCAGTTGATATTGGCCTCTTCGTCAAAACGCGCTTTCAGCTCCACCACCACCGTCACTTCCTTACCTGAGCGCACAGCTTCGCCCAGCAAATCCATCATCTCTGACTGTGCGCCGGTGCGGTAAATGGTTTGGCGTATCGTCAGCACCTGCGGGTCACGCACCGCTTCCCGCAGGAAAGCCATCACACCATCGAAGCTTTCAAACGGCTGGTGAATCAAAATATCACGCTCGCGCATTTGGTCAAAAATAGGTAGGTTGTGCAGCAATTCGTGCGGCTCTACAGCGCGGTACGGTGAAAAAAGGAGATGAGGTTGATCTACCAAATCAATCAATTGGTTAAAACGCACTAAATTAACCGGGCCAGGCACGCGGTAAACTGCCTGTATGGGCAAGTTAAATTGCTCTTTAAGAAATTCAGACAGAAACGCAGAGCATCCAGAGGACACTTCTAAACGAACGGCTTGTCCATAGTGTCGCTGCTGCAACCCCAGACGCAATGCAGTGCGCAGGTTACGTACTTCTTCTTCATCCACCGCCAGATCTGAATGTCGTGTCACTCGAAACTGCGAAAACTCCGAGACCTGCCTGCCAGGAAACAAGTCGCCCAGGTGGCCGCGAATCACACTGGACAAGGACACCAGCGACTCTTCTTTATCACCGCGCTTTTGCGGCAGGCGTATCAAACGCGGCAATACCCTGGGTACTTTCACAATGGAAATTTCGTTAGCCCGGCCAAAAGCGTCTTTACCCACCAAGCGCACAATAAAATTAAGTGACTTGTTGGCCACCAGCGGAAACGGGTGGGCTGGGTCTAAACCAACAGGCATGAGCAGAGGCTGCACCTCGCGTTCAAAGTACTCTTTCACCCATTTTTTTTGATTCACGCTGCGGTGCCCGTGCGACACCACATGCACACCACTGGCCTCCAGCGCCGGGGTGACCGCGTCATTGAATATTTTGTACTGCTCGTCTACCAAGGCATGCGCTGCATGGGCCAAATTGGTAAATGAGGCAACGCTGTAGCCACCTTTATGGTCGTCGCTCAGCATGGCCGCGAGATGTTGCTCGGCCCGAACTTCAAAAAACTCGTCCAAATTGGACGACACGATGCACACATAACGCAAACGCTCCAGCGCTGGCACATCGTCACGCAAAGCCCAGCTCAGCACCCTACGGTTAAATTCCAGAATACTCTGGTCGCGGTCTAAAAAATGGTCGTTGCTGACCTGGGTTTTGTCCATAACTACCATAGTATCTCAATGTGTTTTTCTTGACTGGTGCCATGAAGTGTGACCTTGTTATGTGACAGTTTTGTGAAAAAATGATGACAGCATGGACGGCCTTATCGAACGATTATGGGCTTGTATGGGGACTAAAAATGTAATGAAACGTTGCGTTGCCTCTTCCCAGCTAAAGCACAATGCACGCAATCGTGCCTCATGGCGCGGTACTGTTCTGGCCGC
>JAYVGI010000068.1:0-19345 GCA_043772355.1 Polaromonas sp. | reverse complement strand
TTCTTCTGCTGCTTTGGAGCTACCTGCCACACCGGCACTGAGTTCGGGTGCCAAGGAAACCGGCTTGGCCCGCCCAAAATAAAAACGCAGCCGCATAAGTGCTTTGCTAGCGAGATACAGCCCAAGGCCTAGCAACACTAACCCAAGTAAAAGCGGGGCGATGGCGCGTTGCCCTTGACCAACATTGATGGCAGTTCGGACGTCTACCAAGCTGTATAGGCCAGCAACCAAAAAACAGGTGGCGCAAATAAATAAAATTAAATTTTGAAATCTGTAAGGGTTGGGAAGTTCAAAAGTTTTTGATTCGGAGCTGTAGTCGTAGGACATGATGGATGTGCTATTTGGGCAAAAATGGTGTATTTTTTTGAGCCTGCGGATAGCCAGTTTAGCGCATAATGTTGTCGAAAACCTCACTCTCCGATGGTGTTGAGTCGCTTGGCGTGAGGGTGTGTTGACTAAGCCGTACAATACAGGGTTGCCCACACCGGGCAGCAACTAACCCCGGGCGCTACCCGCCCACACCACACCAGACTCAATGGCAAAAGAAGACTTAATTGAAATGCAGGGCAAAGTGACCGAAGTGTTGCCCGATTCGCGCTTTCGCGTCACGTTGGAAAACGGTCACGAGCTGATCGCCTACACGGGCGGCAAAATGCGCAAAAACCACATCCGCATCATTGCGGGTGATGCCGTGTCGCTCGAACTCTCGCCCTACGACCTGACCAAGGGCCGCATCATGTTCCGTCACATTGCGGGCCGCCCAGGCCCCGCACCGCGCCGTTAAATGCCGCGCCGCTGAAAAACAGCGCCTCCTCAGGCCACGCGCAATGTCAGCGCTGGTGTGCTTGGGGCTCTTACCGCCCCGCAAAGCAGCGCGCAATGCGCTGGCTTTTGGCGGTCAGGCAAACCACAGTCCTTCACACGGGGTTTACACGCAGCAGAGACAATCTGCGCGTGGTGTATCTTCACCGTATGTTTTGATGGAGAACTGTATGCGTCAATCTCATTTATGGCTGGCCATGGCCGCCTTTTGTCTGGCCGGTGCTAACGTCTATGCCACTGGCCTGGCCACCTGTGATTCTGGCCCCAAGTCGGGTTGGCAACCGGTAGAAAAACTGGAGCAGCAGCTCAAAGACAAAGGCTACACAGTGCGCCGCATCAAAGAAGATGGTGGCTGCTACGAGGTTTACGCTTTGAACGAAAAAGGCGAGCGCGGTGAGTATTACTTTCACCCGGTCACGCTGTTGCCCGTGCCTACCAAAGCCCGTTGATCTTTACAACGCCGTGGCTCTCCCGATCTTTGCTGGCGTGCCCCATACGCTGAACGCTCAATCCGCTGGCCAATGAATTTGCCAGCCCGATCCAACCGCGTTGCCACCCAAATCGTGTGGAGCATTGGCACGCGTCTGCTGCACTGGACGCTGGCTATCTCCATGATCACCAGCTTTGTCACCCACGAAAACGTCGGCAAAGTGCACGAATGGTCCGGCTACGTGGGGCTGGCTGCCGCCAGCCTGCGCGTGCTGCTGGGCTTTATGGCGGGCGGCTATTGGCGCTTTAGCCAGTTTGTGCGCGGCGTGCGGGCAACGCTGGCCTACGCCGGCAGCGTGTGGCAGCACAAAGAGCTGCGCTACCTGGGCCACAACCCGCTGGGCGGCTGGATGGTGCTGGTGATGCTGGCTGACGCTATGGGCGCAGGCGTGACGGGCTGGCTGTCCACCACCGACCGCTTTTGGGGTGTGGCGTGGGTGGCTGACCTGCACAAGCTGCTAGGCGAGGCCTTGCCTGTGCTCCTGCTGCTGCATGTAGGCGGCGCTGTTTTTACCTCATGGCGGCACCGCGAAAACCTGGTTGCCGCCATGCTGCATGGGCGCAAGCCAGCCGCTGGCCCGGACGATGTGGTGTAAAGCAGGGTGGCCCGCAAAAATTAGGCGGGTGTACTAGCCGCCTTGCGGTCAGCAGCCACTTTTTGCACGCTAGGGCGCTCACCCATCAGCTTCAAGTACGACTTGTAGTCGATGCCAGCCGCTGTCAGCAGGTCTTCGCCGTACACGGCTTTGGTGGCCATGCCCAGTGCTGGCAGGCAGGCATAAGCAGAGCAGTCGGCTTGGGTGAATGTGCTGCCTGCTACAAAAGGCGCAAACTTGGCCAGTTGTTTGAATGCGGGAATGTTTTTGTCCAGTTGGGTGCGCACGCGGGCTTTGGTACTGTCGCTTACTGTGCCGCCAAAAAATGACTGCGCATACAGCTCGCGCACCACCAGCTCCAGGTGCAGCTCCATAAAAATAATCAGCTCGCGCACCTTGGCGGCGGCAAACGGGTCAGCGGGCAGCAGCGCTGGCGTAGGGTAGGCCGCCTCGATGTATTCCATGATGGCCTGGCTCTCGCACATGCCGCCTTGTTCGGTGCGGATAAACGGCACTTTGGCCAGCGGCGATGCAGCCAGCACGGCAGGGTCGGTGCTCTTGGTCATCACCATTTCTTCGGTGAAGGGCACGTTTTTTTCCAGCAAAGCCAGCTTGACTTTGTTGTAGTAGTTGGAGATGGGGAAACCGCACAGCGTTATCATGGTGGAGCCTTTAAAATAAACAATTATCCGCCTAGTTTATAAGCAGCCATGGCAAGCGCTTGCCGCACAGGGGACAATACGGGGTTCGGCCCCTAGGTAGGGGCCTACAAAGTAAAGAGAAAAACATGGCTATCCAGTGGTTCCCAGGGCATATGAATGCCACCCAAAAAGCCATCGCCGAGCGCGTCAAAGCGATTGACGTGGTGATTGAGCTGCTAGACGCACGCCTGCCCGGCTCCAGCGCCAGCCCGATGATTGCCGAGCTGACCGCAGGCAAGCCGGCACTCAAAGTGCTGAACAAACAAGACCTGGCCGACCCCGAGCGCACCACCCAGTGGCTGGCGCACTACAACGCCATGCCCGGCACCCGCGCGCTGGGCCTGGACGCCAGCATGAAGGCCCCCGCCAAGGCGCTGATCGCCGCCTGCCACGAGCTAGCCCCCAAGCGCGGCGGGGTGGTCAAGCCCATGCGTGTGCTCATTTGCGGCATCCCTAACGTGGGCAAGTCCACCTTGATCAACACCCTGACAGGTAAAAAGCATGCCAAAACCGGGGATGAAGCGGGCATTACCAAGCTGGAGCAGCGCATTACCCTGGCCGATGATTTTTACCTGTACGACACCCCGGGCGTGCTGTGGCCGCGCATTATCGTACCGCAAAGCGGCTACAACCTGGCTGCCAGCGGGGCCATAGGCCGCAACGCGTTTGACGAGCAAGAAGTGGCCATAGAGCTGGCCGCCTACTTGCAGGCCAACTACCCGGCGCAGGTGGAGGCCCGCTACAAGCTCACCGGTGTGGCAGACATGACAGATGAGGCTTTGCTGATTGAAGTGGGCAAAAAAAGAGGCGCGCAGGCGGGTGGCAAAAAGTTCGACATGCAAAAAGCCTCCGAGGCGCTGATCTATGATTTTCGCGGCTCGGTGCTGGGCCGCATCACCCTGGAAACGCCGCAGGAGTATGCTGTGTGGCTGGCAGCGGGCGAAGTCCAAGACGCCAAGCGGCAAGTGAAGAAAGACGCGATCGAGCTGGACCGCAAGATCCGGTTCAAGCAAATACCTCGGCCAGTGAGGCCGTTTACCGCGCACTGATGCCTTCGCTGTAGACCTTTGAAGGGTCATTGTTGAAACTTCAGCTGCTGCATATTTAATAGCTGCTACCGCTTTATTTTCGCTGGCTATAGACGGATATGCATCAAAAAATGGCTGAAAGTGGGCCAATTTTCGGTTTCCAGTCGATTTTCGGGTCTCCAGGGGCTTCGAGACGATCCAAAACAGCTTTTTTCTGCTCGTTTTTAGATGGTAATCAGGCTGTAGACCCCTAGAATAATTCGGAAGAAGCTACGAAATGTATAGCATTTATTTTTTTCGGATACCGCCGTAACGGCAGTTGCGGTTGAAAAATCGGCTGAACGCTCCGGGTCGCACAAAAATATCAAAATATTAGCGTTATCCTGTGTACCCCACTGGCCTGCATAGACGGAGTGCTACTATTTAGTGAGTAATGGTGTTTCCAGAGCATCCGCTAAATCATCCTCTAAACCAGCGCCAGCCACACTGGGCAACGCAATTACTGCGACAGCGTGACCCGCAGCCAGGTGGTATCCGCCAGCAGCACGCAAGCCCCGCCTGGGATGGGCAGCATGCGCTGCACGCGGGCGGGCAGGGCCATCACGTCGGCCAGCTCTTTCCAGCGGCCGGTTGCTCCCTTGACATCGGAAGCCTCCCAGCGCAGCGCGTGCAGGGCTTGCAGGCTCATGTCGGGCACGATCACGGTGGGCCGCACGCCGGGCAGGTGCACAATCACGGCCAAATCCTGCTCCGGGTCACCCATGCGGTGGTTGGATACGTCCATCACCTTGGCAAAGGCCTCCAGCAGGGGCGGGCGGTAGTGGTATAGGGTCAAAACTCCGCCCACATGCGGGGTGGTGACGCTGGCAATGTCCAGTCGCCCGTCGCCATCAAAATCGGCCACGCCAACGGGGTTGAGCCAGTAGAATGTGGCCCCCGTGGGGGCGCTGCGGGCAATTTCGCTAATGGCCATGGCGTTTTGGGGTTTGGCTGCGGTCTTGACCGCATTTTTTGCCCCGGGTTTGGCAGGCAGCTCGCGCAGCCCCAGCACCACGATAGACGAGCCGCGCAGGGCGTCGCTCTCTGTCACAATCATTTCGTCCCGCCCGTCGCCATCCAGGTCTACCAAACGCACGGTGAGGTCTTCAAACACCCGGTTAAAAGGCAGTCGGTACACCAGCTCTTGCTGGCCCTGTGCGGAATCCGCCAGCACATGCAAGGTAGCGGCATGGATGGCCGAGCCCAAGGCCTTGTGCGGATAGCGGGGGGTGGGCGAGCCCAGCCAAGCCCAAGCAATGTCTTTTTGCCCACGCACCACCTGGCTGCCTTCCAGCCGCTTGGCGCTGGCTGTGGGTGCAGCGGGCTGGGCGGGCAGGGTAGCGCCGCATTGCACCTGTGTCGAGGGCGCAACCATCAAGCCCATGGACAAACTCGTGCTCACGCCACATAGCGAGGCTATGCCGATGAACAGCGCCCTGGATGCGGTTTTTAAAAACCGAGCGGAAAAGGAAAAATGCTGTGGGTACGCCATCGTGCCTTTAGGTCGCTCTGGGCGGTACTTTCTTACACGCCAAGTCTAGTCAAAAACTCTCGCGGCGCTGTGGGCCTAGGGTTTGCGCGAATAAGAAAGTAGTGCATGCGGCGTATTATGGACTGCGCATAATTTATCAGTCTATCAATAAGCTGCCCAGCTTGAGCAAAGTCATCGTCACCTGCGCCGTTACCGGTGCCATCCACGCCCTTCACATCTATTCAACCCACAGGAGATAACCCCATGAAACGCAGAAGCTTGCTCACCGCCGCCACCGGCCTGGCCACCTCGCTCACACTGCCCAGCGCATTCGCGCAGTCCAGCTACCCCAATCGCCCGATCAAAATGATCGTGCCCTTTCCTGCCGGCATCTCGCCCGATGTGGTGGCGCGCTTGATTGGTGACAAGCTGTCCCAAGCCTTGGGCCAGCCCGTGGTGGTGGACAACCGCCCCGGTGCGGGCGGCATGATTGGCGCCGAGGCTGCTGCAACGACGCCGGCCGATGGCTACAACCTGTTTTTTGCCGTCAAATCGGTGATGGCCATTGCGCCGCATGTGTACACCACGGCCAAATACAACCCACAAAAAGACTTCAAAGGGGTGGCGCAGATTTTGCTGGTGCCGCACATTTTGACCGCCACGCCTGGCGCGCCCTACAACACCATGAAAGAGTTTGTGGAATATGCCAAACGCAACCCCGGCAAGATCGACTTTGCGTCCCTGGGTGTAGGCTCGCAGCCGCATGTGGCGCTAGAGGCTTGGGCTGCGCGGCTGGGTATCAAGCTCAACCACATCCCCTACAAGAGCAACCCCGCGCCCGACGTGATGAGCGGTGTGGTGAGTTTGTCGGTAGAGGCCTCTACCACCGCCATTCCCTTGATCAAAGCGGGCAAGGTCAAAGCGCTGGCCATATCGGGTAGCGAACGCATTCCTGCGCTGCCAGAGCTGCCTACCTTCACAGAATTTAGTGGCACGCTAGACCCGAACGGGGTGATCGGCAATTCATGGCACGGCATCTTCACCCCCGCAGGCACGCCCGACGATGTGGTGGCCAGGTTGAGTGGCGAAATCATCAAAATTGTGAAATCGCAAGAAGTGCAAGACCGCCTGCGTACGCTGGGCCTCACCCCCACGGGCATGCCCGGATCGACTTTGACTGCCGATGTGGCAACTGACTATGCTTTTTGGGGCAAGTTGATTCGGGATTTGGGTGTGAAGGTGGAGTAGGGCCTAATACCGGCCCTCCAGCTCATCAAACAATGGCTTTTGCACCAAGGCCTGGCGATCAGCAAAGCTGGCGACCAAGGCCGGGTCTTCGCTCAGTTGGCCGTGCTCTTTGAGGTGCTGTAGAGCCAGGGTCATGCCGCGCACTGCGCCTTGCAAAGCTGCGTTGGCATATAGCACGAGGCCAAAGCCCATCGCGGCAAACTCTGCTGCGGGCAGGGCAGGGGTTTTACCGCCGATCACTACATTGACGATTTGCGGGCAGGCCAGCGCCAAGGGGATGCGGCGTAGCTCGTCGATACTGGTGGGCGCTTCTACAAAGGTGATATCTGCCCCGTGTTCTGCATAGGCTAGAGCGCGCTCTATCGCATCGTCAAACCCATGCACCGCCCGCGCGTCGGTGCGGGCGATGAGGAGAAAGTCGCTGTGTTGGCGCGCATCGACCGCAGCTTTGATTTTGCCCACCATCTCGTCTTTGCCGATGACTTCTTTGCCCGCAAAGTGGCCGCATTTTTTGGGGCTAACCTGGTCTTCTAGCTGGATGGCATTGGCCCCGGCACGTTCCAGGGTGCGCACGGTGTGGCGCACATTCAGTGCATTGCCAAAGCCGGTGTCGGCATCGACGATGATGGGCAAGTCCACCGCGTCGCGGGTGGCGGCGGTGTGGTTGGCCAGGTCACTCAGGCCGATAAAGCCTAAATCGGGAATACCGTAAAACGTATTGGTGATGCCTGCACCGCTGAGGTACACGGCTTCAAACCCCAGTTGCTGGATCAGCCTTGCGGCCAGCGCATTGGCGGCTCCTGCCACCAGCAGGCCGCGCTTGGCCTGCACTTTGTGCCGTAGCAGGGTGCCCAGGTGCTGGACCACCTTAGTCTTCTTTCATGCCAGAGGCTTTGACGATAGCGCCTAAGCGGGCGCGCTCAGCGTCGACAAACTCGGTAAAGGCAGCGCGCGTACCGCCGATGGGCTCGATGCCCATCGTTTTGAGACGGTCGGCCACGGCGGGGGACTTCATGGCCGCGTCTACGGCGGCGGCCAGTTTGTCCATGTTCTCGGTGGGCACGCCTGCGGGCGCATGGATGCCCGCCCAGTGGGCGATTTGCAGGTCTTTAAAGCCTTGCTCCCCCGCAGTGGGCAGCTCGGGGAACACGGACAGGCGCTGCGTCCAGGTGGTGGCCAGGGCGCGGAACTTGCCGCCCGGCTTGATATGCGGCAGCGCGACAATGCTAGCCTCCGATGTACCAGCCACCTGGCCGCCCATGACGGTGGTGGCTCCTTCGGAGCCGCTTTTGTAGGGCACGGGAATCAGCTTGGCACCGTAGCGGGTGTTGAGCAGCTCGGCCACAAAATGCGGCGTGCTGCCCGTGCCTGCGGTGGCAAAGTGTTCGCCTTGGCCGGTCTTGGACGCGTCGACAAACTCTTTCAAGTTACGAATGCTGGACTGCGCAGACACCACAATGATGGAAGGTGCCAGGCCAATCATCACCACGGGAGCCAGATCGCTGTCCTTGTACGGGTTGGATTTTTTGATCATGCTGTTGGAGATCACCCCCGCCGCGCTGATCAAAAAGGTGTAGCCGTCCGCCGGGCTTTTGGCCACCAGAGCGGTGCCCAGGCTGCCGCCCGCACCCGGTTTGTTGTCAATCAAAATAGTCTGCCCCAACTGCTTGGACGCACCCTCAGCAGCCGCTCGGGCCATCAGGTCATTGGCACCACCTGCGGCGAAGGGCACGACGAAGCGGATGGTTTTGCTCGGCCATTCTTGGGCTGTGGCGGCGTTGCTCCAGAGTGCAGTGCCCAAGGCAAGCGTCACTAGCAGGCAGGGCAGGCGTGGAGACAGCAGGCGTGCAGACATCTTCAGCACAGGCCTTTAAAACTTGATGTCAAGCAGCCGCGCCGCGTTACCGCCCTGGATCAAATCACGCGCAGCCTTGGGCAGGCGCTTGACTTGTTTGATCAGGCCCAGCGGGTCTTCTTCACCCATGTCGTAGGGGTAGTCGGTGCCCAGCACGACGTGGTCTGCGCCAAATTTGTCGATCAGGCGCTTGAGCATCACCGGGTCGAAGGTGATGGTGTCGAAGTAAAACTTTTCCAGGTACGAGGACGGTGGATTTTTGATGACGGTACGGCAGTCGGGCCGGGCACGCCAGGCGTGGTCCATGCGCGCCCAGTAGTGGGCAATAAAGCCGCCGCCGTGGGCCACGACAAACTTGAGCTTGGGGTAGCGCTGCAGCACGCCATCAAAAATCAAGTGCGACACGGCGACGGTGGAGTCCAGCGGGTTACCGATGACGTTGTTGAAGTAATGGTTGGTCAGGCGGTCGCCCTGGGTGTAGCCCAGCGGGTGCATGAAGATCACCACGCCCAGCTCTTCGCAGCGGGCGAAGAACTTGTCTAGTTTCAGGCTTGGGTCGGTGAGGTTTTTTCCGTTCACGTTGGTGCAAATCTCAATGCCGCGCATGCCCAGCTTTTTCACGCAATAGTTCAGCTCTTTGATGGCGAGCTGTGAGTCTTGCAGCGGCACCGTGCCCATGCCGACAAAGCGCTCCGGTGTGTCAGCTGCCACTTGCGCGATGCCTTCGTTGACCTCGCGCGCCAGCTCTGCTCCGTAGCCCGGCTCGGTAAAGTAAAAGAAGTGGTAGGGCGCTGGGCACACGGCCTGGATGTCCACGCCCATGCGGTCCATGTCCACCAGGCGCTCGGTCACGCCGGTGAGCTTGGGCGCGCGGGTGGCCATTTGCTTTTTATTGGTCTCGTTGGTCAAGGCGTTGGCATAGATCACCGTGGGGTCGTACTGCGCGGCGTTCAGGTGCGCGGTTTTGGCATTGACCACCGGGTTGAGGTAGTGGCAGTGCATGTCCACCACTTTGGTTTTGCCGCTCTTGCTGGTGGCTACCGTACGCGCTGCTGCAGCGGGTTTGGCCTTGGCCGTGGTGATGGCCTTGGCGCTGGTTTTGGTGGCCGCTGCCGTGCGCAGGGGGGCGTGGTTGTGCGCGGGGTTGGTGCAAGAGGGGGTACAGGTATAGAACATCGATGCTCCTGGGGTGTTTGAATGGGGAAGTTTCGCTATTTATCCGATGATAACTTATGATATACACCGTACTAACAGCAGGTAAACACCTAGGAGACATACTATGCATATCGGCATCGCAGGAACCGGAAAAATGGGCAGCGCCATCGCTAAACGCTTGCTCGGCCTTGGCCACCAAGTGACGGTGTGGAACCGCAGCCCGGCGCGCGCGCAGCCCCTGCGTGATATGGGCATAGGCTGGGCCGCAAGCCCCAGCGAGCTGGCCGCAAACACCGAGGCCGTCATCACCATGTTGACCGACGAGCAGGCGCTGGATGACGTGTACTTCGCTGCGAACGGCCTGCTGTCTGGCAAGGTAGACAAGCAACTCTTCATCGACATGAGCACCGTCAAGCCGGCCCAACAGCAAGCGGTAGGCGCGCGCGTCGCCGCGGCCCAGGCCACCTACGTAGAGTGCCCCGTAGGCGGCAGCGTAGGCCCGGCCAGTGAGGGCAAATTACTCGGGTTTGTAGGCGGCGCAGAGGCCGACCTGGCGCGCGCCAAACCGATCTTGGATCAATTGTGCCGCCGTGTAGAACATGTTGGCCCCTTGGGCGCAGGTGCTACCATGAAGCTGGCGATTAACCTGCCGCTCATGGTCTACTGGCAAACGCTGGGCGAGGCGCTGTCCCTCATCCAGCCGCTGGGCCTGGATCCCAAGCGCGTGATCGACATCTTCTCAGAAACATCGGGCGGCCCTAACATGCTCAAGGTGCGTGGCCCCATGATTGCACAAGCGCTCTCAGGTGATGGTACGGTGCCGGTGTCGGTCAACGTGTCTACCATGCGCAAAGACGTGCGCTCGATGCTAGACCAGGCTGCGGCGCACAAGGTGCATTTGCCGCTGACAGCGCAGACCCTCAAGTCATTCGACCAAGCGGCCAGCAAAGGCTTGGACGCAGCGGACTGCACGCAACTGCTGGTGTGGTGGTTGGGCGAGGGCGGTAAGGCGTAGAAGGATTGGCGCAAAATATTTCAGTCACTACTTCCTCTGCCGCGCAGAGGTGTTGGCCAGTCCGGAAAAGCTGACTACTCACTAAATAGTAGCACTCCATCTAAGCAGGACAGTGGGATACATGGGGAATGCCAAAATATGCGTTCCCCACCCGGTCGGGAGCGTTGGGCCGCCTTGGGAGCCGTTTTCTTAGCTGGCTATCGATCTGTAGCCCTCTGAAATAATGCGGTATAAGCTACTGAATATGTAGCACCTATTGCTTGGATGCTGCGGCCCCCACTGCCTGGAATAGATTGCGAATGGTGTCGCCTGAGATTTTTCGGGTGATGAAGACCATGCGGGTATGGGTGTCGGCGCT
Organism: Polaromonas sp.; assembly: GCA_043772355.1. GTDB lineage: Bacteria > Pseudomonadota > Gammaproteobacteria > Burkholderiales > Burkholderiaceae_C > JAAFIP01. The sequence continues at coordinate 8,568 of JAYVGI010000068.1, read as the reverse complement.
GGGCCAGCGGTCTAAATGCACAGGCGGGTGAAAGATGTGCTGCACGCCTTGCACGACGACCGGTTTGCCTTCTACGTTGACTATCCCCTTGACGCGCAGCAGGTCGGGGCCGCGCAGGGTGGCTAGGAGGTCTAGCGCGCTGGAGAAGCTGGCCCAGGTGAAGGGGGCTTCAAAGCGTAGGGAAGCGGTGGTGATGCTGGGGTCGTGTAGAGCAGGGCGAGTGCCCAGGTAGCGACCGTCACCTGGTGAGGTGCCGCCAGACATGGCACCATCAGATTGCTTAGCGTTTGCGACCTGCAGCGCTTCGCCTAGAAAACTGAGGGTGGCGCTGCTGGCGCGGGCGCTGGCCAGGCCCAGGTGGGTGAGGGCGCTGGGTTCTACCTCGCCATTGATGATCAATGACACGCCTGCGTTCGGGTTGATGGCCGTCACGGCTGCTTTGATCGCCTCTATCTGGCTCGCGTTCTTTGCATCAACTGCGTTGGGAAAAACCGCCGCACTCAACATGTCGCTCTTGGTGATGAAGATGCGGTCTGCCAGCGCGATTTGTTTAACGGCTTCGGGTTGGTGTTCTAGCTGGTGCAGGCCGTGCAGCGCGTCGATCAAGGTGACCACGCCGTCCAAGCGGTATTGCGCCGCCAGCAGGGTGTCGCTGACCAAGGTTTGCACCACGGGTGCGGGGTCGGCCAGGCCGGTGGTCTCGATGACTACGCGGTCAAAATCTACCATCAGCCCAGCGCGGCGCTGGGCAAACAGCTCGCGCAAAGTCTCCTGCATGTCGGTGCGCACAGAACAGCAAATGCAGCCATTGGCCAGCAGGGTGATGTTCTCGGACGACATGGTGACCAGGTCGTGGTCAATGCCAATCTCGCCAATCTCATTGATCACCACGGCGACGCGGCGCATGTCGGGGTGCTTGACCAGCTTGGAAATCAGCGTGGTCTTGCCGCTGCCCAGGAAGCCGGTGATGAGGGTGACCGGTATTTTCCCGGCTAGTGGGTCGCGCTCGAAGTTCACTTTATTCCTTGGCTATGTGAGATGAGGTGAGGTGGTCATACTCGACGGGCGAAATCGGACTTCAGGAACGCAGAGGGCGCAAAGGTTACGCAAAGGACGCAAAAGAAGACAAAGAAAAAAATACCAAAGTAAGAAAGAAAGAAGAAAAAAAGGAAGGCCAAGGAGAAAAGGAGAAAAGAAGAAAAGAAGAAAACCGAATAAAGAAAATATCAATAAATTGAATCCAGAACGTTCACTCTAACGTGACGAAAATTTTGAATTCTTTTTTTGAATTCTCTTTCTGACCCCTTTTGCGTCCTCTGCGTAACCTTTGCGCCCTCTGCGTTCCTGAAGTCCGATTTCGTCCTCAGCCCACCCAAGTCCACTTACACCGACAAGCAAACTCAAATATTCATTTCCAGAATATACAACCCACCCGTAAACCGGTCTACCGTATACACAATTCTCCGGTCATCCACATACACATCATTCAACTGGATAGCCCCCGCAGGAGACAGCTTGGGCGCGCCGGGGACGTAGTAGGCGATCTCTTGCACCAGGTAGGGGTTAGAAGTGTCGTACACCCGCACGCCCGCGTTGAAGAAGGTGCCGATGATGATGGTGTCGGAGCGGAACGATGTGGGCACGGGCAGGTTTTCGTGCAGGTTGTGCGCGCCGAAGCGGCCACCGCGTTTGATAAACGTTTCTACCGGCGGCGCTGGGAAGGTGCCGATGGGGACGGGGTTGGCTTCCACGCGGGCATCTACCACCCACACCAGCTTGGGCCAGTCGGCGCCGTTGTCCAGCACGCATTCGTCGCTCACGATCCACAGGCCCCGGTTGAACAGGGGCAGCACGGTGTGGGTAAAGCCGTTAAACGGGGGCGAGTGGTTCCACTTGGATACCACTTTGATGTTGCTCAGGTCGCCAATGTCCAGCACCAGCGCGCCGCCGTCGATATAGCCTACAAAGGCGCGGTCGGGCCGCTCGGGGAACACATTGGTGTTGTGGGTGCGAAAGCCCATGTCAAAGGGGGCGGGTAGGCGGGCAGGGGCGGGCGCTGCGTCACCCTCACGCGTGCCGGGGTACCACCAGCGGCCGGCTTCCACGGGCTTGGCGGGGTTGGAGACATCCAGAATGCGGTAGAACTGGTCGTCCAGCGGGTTGCGGGGCTGAAAGTCGCTCGCACCCGCGGACATGTGCAGGTACTTGCCATCGACAAACCACACCGCATGCACACCGCGTGAATAGGGGCCAGAGCAGTCGAAATGGCTAATGAGTTTGGGGCTCTCGGGGGTGCTGATGTCAAACAGATCCACGCCTGCGGGCTTAAGGCCCACGGTTTGCGTCTGGTAGGCCACGGCCATGGTGTTGCCTACGACGTCGAGCGAGTTGGAGCGCACCTTGGCGTGGGGCAGCTCGGTTTGCACAATCAGTTTCGGATTTGTCGGATCAGTCACATCTACGCCTGAAAAATTCTTCGGTGCACCCTCGTGCGCCAGCCACAAGATGCGCCGCCCGTCTGCGGTTTGCTGCATGGCCATGCCTTCGCCCAGGCCGCCAAAGCCTCCTAGCTCGTGGTGGGCCAGCAGCTTCATGTTGTGGGCAAGGGTTTGTTCTGAGCGCGCGGCGGGGCTGGGGGCGTTAAGGGTGGAGGGGGGCATAGGGGTTTACCGTAACTGTTATTTATCAATTGATAATATAAACTAATCTTGCACCTACCGTCATTCGTATTGTCCCCGTTGCTGAACCCAGCTTATCCAAGGAGCCTTTTTATGAAACCAGTTTTGACACGCCGCTTAAGTTTAGGCAAGTTGCTTTTGGCAAGCTTGTGCCTCACCTCGTTTGCTGCCGTGGCGCAAACCTTTCCTAACAAGCCTGTGCGCTTGGTGGTGACCTACCCCGCAGGCGGCAGTTCCGATTTGATGGGCCGCATCATGGGGCAAAAACTCAGCGTGCTCTGGGGCCAGCCTGTCATTATTGAAAGTAAGCCCGGTGCTGCAGGTTCGATCGGCATGGAATTTACTGCACGCCAGCCCGCTGACGGTTACACCTTTGTGGTGGGTAACTTAGGCCCCGCTTCGGTCAACCCCTTGATCAGCAAGGTGCCCTACAGCATGGAGAAAGACTTTATCGCCGTCTCGCTCACCGCCACGGGTCCTAACATTTTGGTAGTGCCGTCCAGCTCGCCTTACAAGAGCTTGGCCGAATTGCTGGCTGCTGCACGCGAGAAGCCCAACACGCTGAATTTTGGCACCAGTGGCCCCGGCAGCATGGCCCATCTGGGTGGCGAGATGATCATGCGCCAAGCGGGGGTGAAGATGACGGGCGTGCCTTACAAAGGCGGCGGCCAGGCCGTGAACGACCTGCTGGCTGGCCACCTGAACATGATGGTGTCGGACGCGCTGCCGGTGTCGCAGCACATCAAGGCAGGCAAGCTGCGCCCCTTGGCCATTACCAGCGCCAAGCGCTCGCCCATGTCGCCCGATATTCCTACTTTTGCCGAGGCGGGTTTGAGTGGCCTGGTGGCCGAGAACTGGTGGGGCGTGTTTCTGCCCACCGGTACACCCAAGGCTGTGGTCGATGTGATGCACGCATCTTTGGTGAAGGTGATGGCCGACCCTGATTTGAAAGAGAAATTTGCGGGTCTTGGCGTAGAGGCCCACGCCAGCACACCGGATGAGTTCAAGGCCTTCCTGGCCGCAGAAAATGCCAAGTACGCCAAGCTGGTGGCTGATAACAACATCAAAGGCGAATAAACCAACACCACCACACGAGCAGGGAGAGAACTCAAAATGAGCGAGCAAGGATTACTCAGTCGGCGTGTGCCCTTCAGCGCCATCGTAGACCGCCCGCTGCTGAAGTTGCCCGATGGCGGCCGCATGCTGGTGTGGGTCATTGTCAACGTAGAGCACTGGAGCATGGAACGCGCCATGCCGCGCACCGTACTCAGCCCGCCCATGGGCCAACCGCTACAGCCTGACTTGCCCAACTGGGCCTGGCATGAGTACGGCATGCGCGTGGGTTTTTGGCGGCTGCATGATGCTTTGAAAAACCTAGGCATCGTCCCCACCCTGGCCATCAACGGCAGCGTGTGCACCACGTATCCGCGTGTGGCGCAAGCCGCGTTGGATTTGAACTGGGAGTTCATGGGCCACGGCTTGGTGCAAGGCCCCATGCACGCGCTGGCCAATCAGCGCGAGGCTATCCAGCAGACCGTGCAAGCTATCAAAACATTCACCGGCAAAGCCCCTACCGGTTGGGAAAGCCCAGGCCTCACCGAGACCAACGAGACCATCGACCTGCTGGCCGAAGCAGGCATTGAATACGTCGCCGACTGGGTGTTTGACGACCAGCCCGTATGGATACCCGCCATACCGCGCCCCGTGCTGTCCGTGCCCTACAGCGTAGAGATCAACGACATCCCCATGATGCTGCTGCAAAGCCACAGCGGCGCCGAGATGTACGAGCGCGGCGTGGCGCAGATCGATCGCCTGTGGCAAGAGAGTGCCAGCATCCCGCGCGTGATGGCCATTAGCGTGCACCCCTACATCACCGGCGCGCCGCACCGTATTGCCATGTTTGAGAAGCTGCTGGCTTACGTACAATCCAAGCAAGGTGTGGTCATTCGCACTGGCGCGCAGATTAACGATTGGTACCGCTCGCAGGTGCCAGCACCGGCACCTTCCAAGTGAGCACAACAAATCTATCCAAAGTCCCAGCAAGTAAGGCGCTTGCTAGAACCGCTGCCAAGGTGACATCTAAAGTTGCCAGTGCGCTAGCTGAGAAGCCGACAGGCAACGCAGTTGCCAAAACGGCCAGCAAAGCAAGCTCTAAAGCCAAAGCCGCTCCCAAAACCCGGCTGTCGCCTGCCGAGCGCGAGCAGCACATCGTCCAAGGCGCGATTGCCTACTTTTCCGAGGTGGGGTTCTCCGGCCAAACGCGAGAGCTGTCCAAGCGCTTGGGCATCACCCAGCCTCTGCTGTATCGGTACTTTGCCAACAAACAGGCGCTGGTGGACAAGGTGTACCAAACCGTGTTTGAGGGCCGCTGGGATCCACAGTGGCTGGCACTGCTGCAAGACCGCAGTGTGCCCCTGCGCGAGCGCTTGTTGGAGTTTTACCGCCAATACTCCGCCGCCACCTATCGCCCCGACTGGATTCGCATCTACATGTACGCCGGGCTGTCCACACCGTCGCTCAACCAACGCTACATCAAGCTCATTCGCCGTGAGCTGATGCCCGTGATTTGCCGTGAGCTGCGCCTGTATTGCGGTTTGGACGACCAAGATACCAAAGTGTCCAACGAGGAGATGGAGTTCTACTGGAGCCTGCACGGCGGCATTTTCTACTTTGCCGTGCGCCACCACGTGTACCAAATCAAAATGCCCGTGGACTTTATGGGCAATGTTGGTTTGGCGGTGGATAACTTTTTGGCGGGCGCTAAAACAACCTATCCTCGGTTGCTCTTGACCCAATAGTAAAACCACTACTTCTTTTTGCGCACGGCAGCTTTGGCCGTTACCTTGCCCACAGAGCCCATCATGTGCTCCAGCACCGAGTACACGGCAGCGGTATCGTCCGAGCCGTGTCCCAGCGCCATGGCGGCGTTGTAGATGGGCATGGTGGTGGCAAACAGCGGAGATGCGGTGTCTGTGGCCTGTAGCAAGTCGTTGATCAGGCGCATGTCTTTTTGCCAGGTGGACACCTTCATGGTGGCCTCGCTCCAGTTGCGCTTGACCATCATGGGACCACGCACCTGGAACATGCGTGAGCCGCCTGCGCCGTCGGCTACCACTTTCACAATGGTGGCGGCATCCAGCCCCGCGCGCACACCCATCAAAATGGCCTCGGCGGTGGAGACGTTATGGATGGCCACCAACAGGTTGGCCACCAGCTTCATACGCATGCCGTTGCCAAACTCGCCTACCTCGTAGCAGGCGCGGGCAAAGCCGTCAAACACCGGCGCAAAGGCTTTGATGGCCTTGGCATCCCCGCTGGCGTAGACCGCCAAGTCACGGGTAATGGCTTGCGCGCCGGTGCCTGACAAGGGGCAGTCCAGCAGGGTGATCTTGTGCTTGGCCAGCAGGGCGTGGGCATTGAGCTTGGTGGCCTCGGGCAGGGTGCTGCATTCGGCGGCAATCAGGCCTTTGACTCCAGCAGCTATCAGCTCGCCACACACCGCACCCAAAGCCGCATCGCTAGGCAGCGACAGCACCACAAACTTGCAGTGCTTGGCTACTTCGGCAGCTGACTTGCAAGGCGTGCCACCGTCTTTTTTGAGTTGTGCGCAAGCCTTAGGGATTGGGTCATAGCCATAGACTGCAAAGCCCGCCTTGACCAAATTAGCCGAAATAGCCGAGCCCATGATGCCCAGGCCGATCACGCCGACGGCGACTTTGGAGGTGCTGGGGATTGATTTTTTTTGTGTTGCGGTTGCCATAAAAATTCTCGTTGAATGGTGGGTAAATTAAAGTAAAAAATTCAAAATTCTTTTTTGGTTTTCTTTTGCGTTCTTTGCGTAACCTTTGCGTCCTCTGCGTCCGGAAGTTTTCTTCTCTTCACTCCAGAGTGCAACAGCCTACTTGCCAATCGCCGCATTCACACGCGGCATCACCTGCTCAGCCATGAGCTGCATAGAACGCTTGGCCAACACCGGGTCAATCCAGTCGTGGCAGGCATACAGCAGGGTTCCAAAGTCGCCCACCTGCTCACGAAACGCGAGCAGTTGCGCCACCACAGAATCCACCGTGCCAGCCAGCACCAAACGCTGGGTCACATACTCAGGCGTGATCATCTCGTTAGGCATGTCGGGGTCGGTTTTGAACAGGTTGCCTCTCCCGCCCGCACCCACCAGCTTGCGCACCAGTTGTTTGAAGTAAAAATAGTACGGCCCCGAGGGGTCGTGGGCATAGCGTTTGGCCGTGGCTTCATCGTCCGCCACAAAAATGCTTTTTGCCACGCGCCATTCCGATGGAGAGGCCACCGCACCCACCGCCTCGCGGCCTTCCACGTATTTGGGCCAATGGCTTTTCACCCATTCGGGCATCAAAAAGTTGGCCGATATCGGCTGCCAGCCGCGCTTGGCCATCTCGGTCACGCCTTGTGAGTGGGGTGCGACAGCGGTGCCCACAATCAAGGGATGCGGTTTTTGCAGCGGCTTCATGATGAAGCCTTGGCCGATCTCGGGGATCATGGTTTTAGCTACCGACAGGTTCCAGTATTTGCCTTCGATGTTGTAGGGCGGCTCGGACTCCCAAATTTTGAGCACGGTGTTGATGCACTCCACAAACATCTCATTGCGGTTTTGCCCAAAGCTGCCAAACGCCTCGGCGTCCGACATCAGGCCGCCGGGGCTGATGCCCATGATGAAACGGCCCTTGAGCATGTGGTCCAGCATGGCCGCTTGCGCGGCCACGTTGGCCGGGTGGCTATTGGGCAGGTTGATGGTGCCCGTGCCCAACATGATCTGCTTGGTCTCGTGCGCGAGGCTTGCCAAAAACATCATGGACGACGTAACCGTCTCGGCCGCATCGGTCACATGCTCGCCCACAAAGGCCTCGCAATAGCCCAGCCTGTCAGCCAAAATTATCGCTTCGCGGTCTTCGGCCAAAGTCTCGCCGATGTTGCGACCAGGGGGATGCAGCGGCATCATGAACATTCCGAGTTTCATGCGTTTCTTTCTGTGAACGATACAAAAAATTAGGCTACCCGCGCTATCGCCGCAGGCGCGCTCGAGTGTGTTGACTGCGTGGCATCCAAATCCACGCCCTGAATGTATTTGCCGTTAAAAAACAGCAGTGGCGCGGCATTTTCATGTGCATAGCGCACCACCTGCCCCAGAAAGAGTACGTGGTCGCCCACGATATGTTCATTCACCACAGTGCACTCGATTGTTGCTGCACAGCCTGCAAGAATAGGCGCACCATGCAGTCCGTCGGTAAATTTTACGCCCGCAAATTTATCTGCCCCTGAACGAGAAAACGTGCGTGATAGATCGATCTGCTCCAGCGTCAGCACATTGACGGCAAAGTGCCCCGTGGCGCGAAATGTGGCCAAGCTGGGCGAGGTAGCTGCCAAGCTCCACAGCACGATGGGCGGTTTGAGCGAGACCGTGTTGAATGAGTTGGCCGTTACGCCGACGCGCGTGCCATCGGCAGCGCACGTGGTGATGACCGTAACCCCCGTGCCGAAACGGCCAAACGCGCGGCGCAGATCCAGGGGGTCTATGTCACTGTGGCTGGGGCTTGGTTTCATGTGTGGCGGTCAATCGGACAGGGTTGCATATTTATCAAACGATCAATTGTAGTGAATATCAGGGCAATTTGTCAAACAATCGGTATCCTTCAGCCTGGGTAGGCAATGGATGGGCCAGTAGTACCCATGCCTTGGCAGCACACGAAAGCTGCCTTTGCCAAGAATCTACCGTGTAAAAAACAAAAAAAGGGCACTGTTTGCACAGTGCCCTTTTAAATTTTGGCTCCTCGACCTGGGCTCGAACCAGGGACCTACGGATTAACAGTCCGGCGCTCTACCAACTGAGCTATCGAGGAATATCAAGCCTCAAATTATA
>JAYVGI010000067.1:0-6785 GCA_043772355.1 Polaromonas sp. | reverse complement strand
TGCTTAGAGTAGACTTTGCTGCAATAACCCAAGGACAGCACTGTGGAAGTATCTTTTAGCAAAGAAATCGAGCAACTGCGCCTAGGCACGGGCCAGACCTTCCATGGCGAGGGCATTTTGGCGATCACCAAGGCTTTGCTCCAGTCGGGTGTGGCCTATGTAGGCGGCTACCAGGGCGCGCCCGTGTCGCATCTGCTGGACGTGATGGTGCAGGCCAAGGGCTATATGGACGAGCTGGGCGTGCATGTTGAAGCGTGCGCTAACGAAGCCTCGGCGGCGGCCATGCTGGGCGCGTCGATCCACTACCCGCTGCGTGGCGCAGTCACCTGGAAGTCGATTGTCGGCACCAATGTCGCGGCGGATGCTTTGTCTAATTTGTCGTCGCCGGGCGTAAAGGGCGGCGTGCTGATTGTGGTGGGCGAGGACTACGGCGAGGGAGCCTCTGTGATTCAAGAGCGCACGCACGCCTTTGCGCTGAAAAGCTCCATGTGCCTGCTAGACCCCCGCCCCGACTTACCCGTAATGGTGCGTATGGTGGAGGATGGCTTTTGCCTGTCCGAGGCCAGCAACATGCCCGTGCTGATGGAGCTGCGCATCCGCGCCTGCCATGTGCGCGGCAGCTTTGACTGCAAAGACAACCAAAGCCCACGCATCTCTACCCGCGCGCTGATGCAAGAGCCCGGCACGTTTGAATACGCCAAACTAGCCCACCCGCCCGCCACCTTTCCCCAAGAAAAGCGCAAGTCTGAGAAGCGCATTCCGGCAGCGAGGCGCTACATCGTCGAGAAAGGCTTGAACGAGCTGATGCCCGGCAAGCATGCCGATCTGGGCATCATCGTGCAAGGCGGCATCTACAACGCGCTGATGCGCAGCCTGCAGCAGCTGGGCCTGGCCAATGCGTTTGGTGAGACGGATATTCCCGTCCTCGTGCTCAACGTCACCTACCCGCTGGTGCCTGAGCAGGTGACGGATTTTTGCGTAGGCAAACGCGGCGTGCTGGTGGTGGAAGAAGGCCAGCCGGAATACATCGAGCAGGAGATTGCCACCGCGCTACGCCGGCGCGACATTCCAACGCCGCTGCATGGCAAAGACTTTTTGCCGATGGCGGGGGAATACAGTGTGGAGGTGGTGGCGGGCGGGTTGTTGCAGTTTGTGGAGCGGTATTTGGCTGCTTCACTGGACTCATCTGCTGCCACTTTCGCAGAGCCCTCACCCCAGCCCTCTCCCGCAAGCGGGAGAGGGAGCAATCCAGTGTCTTCACTCCCTCTCCCGCTCGCGGGAGAGGGCTGGGGTGAGGGCCTCAGCACAAGCACCACCTTCCACTGCAGCCTAAGCAGAGCCCGCCACTGGCTCACCACCAACAAAACCCGCCGCGCCGATATTGCCCAGCAGCTCACCACCCCCCTGCCCGCCCGCCCCCCCAGCTTCTGCATCGGTTGCCCCGAGCGCCCGGTGTTCTCGGCCCTCAAGCTGGCGCAGCAAGACATCGGCGATGTGCACATTGCAGGCGACATTGGCTGCCACGCGTTGGCCACCTTTGAGCCGTTTTCCATGGGCCATTCCATCCTGGGCTATGGCATGAGCCTGGCCAGCCGCGCGGGCGTGTCGCCCATGATGCAGCGGCGCACCCTGGCCATCATGGGCGACGGCGGCTTTTGGCATAACGGCTTGCTCACCGGCGTGCAAAGCGCGCTGTTCAACAAAGACGACGCCGTGCTGCTGATCTTTAAAAACGGCTACTCGGCGGCCACCGGCACACAAGACCTGATTTCCACCCCCAAAGACGATGCCAAAACCAGCGCCGCTGACAAGCAGCAAAGCCTGGCGCACACCGACCAAACCATAGAGTCCACCCTGACCGGCCTGGGCGTGCAGTGGATGCGCACCGTGCACACGTATGAGGTGGCCCACATGCGCGACACGCTCAAGCAGGCTTTCACCAGCGAGTTCAACGGCCTCAAAGTCATCATCGCCGAAGGCGAATGCCAGCTAGAGCGCCAACGCCGCATCAAACCCTGGATCGCCAGTTTGCTTAAAAAGGGCAAGCGCGTGGTGCGGGTGAAATACGGCGTGGACGAAGACGTGTGCAACGGCGACCATGCTTGTATTCGTTTGTCGGGCTGCCCTACGTTGACGTTGAAAGACAACCCCGATCCTTTGAAGGTTGACCCCGTAGCTACAGTGATAGACGGTTGCGTGGGCTGCGGCCTGTGTGGCGAGAACGCGCATGCGGCGACGCTGTGCCCCAGCTTCTATAGGGCGGAGGTGGTTCAAAACCCGGCTTGGCACGAGCGGCTGGTGCATGGGGTGCGCGGGGCTTTTGTGCGGTTGCTACAGCCTGCTTAAATCGGTCCAGAAAATGAATCCAAATCAATTTTCCGCAAATGCCGCACTAATGTGCTCATTACGCGTACTGTTGATGCAATGCTTAATTTTTTTGTCCGCATGCAATCAACCTAGTGCACCAAGTAACGCTAGCGTTGCACCGCCAGATATACGGGTGGATGGTAAGGTGATTTATTTTTTTGGGTTATTGGACCCGGAAGTGACCAAAGCTGTCGCGCCTTACATAGTTTCTGGAAAGTACAAAACACTTCGAATCACAAGCCCAGGTGGCGAGGTTCTTTCAGCAATGGATTTTGGAGCCTTGGTCTACGAGTACGGATTAGATGTTACGGTTGATAAAGAGTGCCAATCGTCATGTGCGAATTACATCTTTCCGGCTGGGAAAAATAAAACAATTGAGTCTGGCTCGTTGATCGTGTGGCATGGTGATGCCCGTCAGCGAGATTTTTTGGAAAAATTGAAAACACTGGATTCTAAAGCGAAAGCTATTGGGATGAATAAAATGAGCAGTGTTGATAAAAGTTAATTAAAACACTTTCAACATATGATCGAAAAACAAGACGTGTTTTACAAAAAAATTGGCATTGATGGAAGCATTGCCAGAATTGGCCAAGAGATTGATCTCCCGGTTCACCAGTGGGCTATGCCAGCAGAAACCATGGCTGCATTTGGAATTTTCAATATTGACGCGCCACCAGACTACGGAACCAAGGAGTATTGCCAGAGATGGGTTGCAGCACGCAATTCCTCCAAGGTGAACTGCCTGAATCTCACAATCCAAGAGATACAAGCTTGGCGTATTCGACCTACGCGATAACTCACTTCTAATCTGCTTCAATGCTATATAACTTTACATGACACAACCCATTTCCCTATTGATCTGCGCCCTGGGCGGCGAAGGCGGCGGGGTGCTGACCGAGTGGATCATTGCCACGGCGCACCACGCGGGCTATGCGGCGCAGAGCACGTCTATTCCGGGGGTGGCGCAGCGCACGGGGGCTACTACTTACTACATTGAAGTGTTCCCCACGCCCATCGCGCAGCTCGGCGGCAAGCGGCCTGTGTTCAGCTTGAACCCGGTGCCCGGCGCGCTGGATGCGCTGGTGTCGTCGGAGCTGCTGGAGACGACGCGGCAGATTGGCAATGGCATGGCCACTGCCGAGCGCACGCGGGTGATGACCTCGTCCACACGTACCTTCACCACCATGGAGCGCATGCAGATGGGGGATGGCCGCATTGACAGTGAGCGGCTGCTGGACGTGGTGCAGGCGCATAGCCTGGCGCATAACGTGTTTGACATGGGCCAAGTCGCGCGCGAGGCGGGCACGATTGTGAGTGCGGTGATGCTGGGCGCGGTGGCGGGCAGTGGGCTGTTTCCGTTCAAGCGCTCGGACTATGAAGCGGTGGTGAGCGAGGGCAGCGGTACAGCGGCTGCTAGCTTGCGCGGTTTTGCCAAGGCCTTTGAATTGGTGAGTGCCGTGCCTGCAACAGGCGGTGCAGCCGATACCCGCGTAACAACTCACAATGCAACATCTGTAGGCACAATGCCAGCCACAACTACTGCAAAGAGTGCCATTGGCGAGACCACAAATGTATCGAAGGCGCAGCTAGCCATGGTGACGCAAGCACTACCAAAAGATGAGCTGCTCCCGCAATATTCTAAAGGGCTACAGCCTGATTTAGCACTTAAATTTCCATCTCCAGTGCATGACATGCTGGCGCTGGGCCATGCGCGTATGCTGGAGTACCAAGGCGCGGCCTACGCGCAGCTCTACGTAGACAGACTGCACAAAGTGCTGCAAGCCGAGCAAGCCGCTGACGCAGAAAAAGCAAACAACTTTGCCACCACCCGAGAGATGGCGCGCTGGCTGGCGCTGTGGATGGCGTTTGACGACATCGTGCGTGTGGCCGACCTGAAAAGCCGTGCCAGTCGCTGGCAACGCGTAGTGGGCGAGGTGAAAGCCGGGGGCGACGACCTGCTCAAGGTGTATGACCACTTCAAGCCCGGTGTGCCCGAGTTTGCGGCGCTGCTGCCCGCCTCCCTCGCACACAAGCTCACCGCCTGGGATCGCCGCCGCGTACTCAAAGGCAAAACGCCCTGGGCGCTGCCGCTCAAGGTGGGCACGCATTCCATCATCGGCATGCTGTCGCTACGCGCCTTGGCCAGCCTGAAGTGGCTGCGCGTGCGCGGCAGCCGCTATGCGACTGAGCAAAGCATGATCGAGCAGTGGCTACAGGGCGTGGTGCATGGCACCCAGCGCCATTGGCAACTGGGCCATGAGATAGCGTTGTGCGGCCGCCTGATCAAAGGCTACGGCAGCACCAACGAGCGCGGCAAAGAGAATCTGCTGCATGTGCTGCAACACTTGGCGCAAGGGAAAGATGCAGCACAAGCCGCCAACGCCGTCAAAGCCGCCCGCACTGCCGCATTGGCCGACGACGCAGGCAAGGCCCTGGACTCGGCGCTGGTGCAGCACGGCGCACCCACACGCCCAGTCAAAGCGCAACCTATCCGCTTTGTGCGTAAACCCTCAAAACTCAGTTAAGCTTTTGCATGATTCATCACTTGCCTCAGCGCCCCTCACCCCAGCGCTCTCCCGCTATAAGGGAGAGGGAGTCAGACAGCTACCGCCTGCGTTCCATCGGCCTTTTGATTCACACCGTACCAACACCTCTTTAGGAGATATTCATGTTCCATCATTTTCAATTAAAAAACATGTTAGCCAGCGCATTTATTGCGGTGCCAGCTATTACATTAGTAGCGCTCTGCACACTTGCACCTGCCTGGGCGCAAACTTTCCCCAGCAAACCCATCAAAATCATCGTCAGCTTCCCACCCGGCGGCGCGGCTGATCAGCTGGCGCGCGCCGTGTCCGTGCCGCTGTCTGAGGCCATCGGCCAGCCCGTGCTGCTAGAAAACCGCGCCGGCGCCAACGGCAACATCGGCGCCGAGGCGGTGGCCAAATCGCCTGCGGACGGCTACACCCTGTTGATGAGTTCGGGCGGCACAGTGTCGATCAACCCGCACCTGTACAGCAAGATGGCCTACGACCCGGTAAAAGACCTCACACCTGTGGCCGCAGCCGCACGCGTGCTGGTGTTTTTGGAGTCCAACCCCAAGGTGCCCGTCAACAACGTGCAGGAGTTTTTGGCCTATGTCAAAACCAACCCCGGCAAACTCAGCTTTGGCACGCCGGGCAGCGGCAGCTCGCCGCACCTGGCCGCCGAGATGATGAAGGCCCAGGCCAACATCTTCGCTACCCACATACCCTACCGCGGCGCAGCGCCCGCCATGCAAGACCTGCTGGGCGGTCAGATCGACTTTATGTTTGACCCCGGCATCGGCCTGAACCACGTGCGCGCAGGCAAACTCAAACTGCTGGCCGTAGGCAGCCCCACCCGCTCGCCACTCTTCCCCGAGGTACCCACCATGGCCGAGGCAGGCCTGACGGGTTTTGATGCCGATAGCTGGTTTGGCTTTTACGCGCCCTCTGCCACGCCACCTGAGCTGGTGGCCAAGCTGAATGCCGAGATCAACAAAATCCTGGGCACCAAAGGCTTCCAAGACCGCGCCACCGCCCTGGGCGCTATCCCTGCCCCCATGAGCCCCGCAGCCTTCGGCGCGCGCGCGGCGACAGACAGCGTGCGCTTTGGCAAGCTCATTGCCGAGCGCGGCATCAAAGGCGACTAACGCGCCCACCGTCCCTCCACGAACAAAAGCAAGCAGCCTATGACCCAAGAAGCAAAACCCGCGCGCACCATCACCCACACCGTCCGCGTAGAGTTTGGCGACTGCGACCCCGCCGCCATTGTCTGGTTCCCCAACTTCTTCCGTTGGATAGATGCCGCCTCGCGCCACTTCTTTGCCGAGTGCGGCGTACCGCGCTGGGAAGACACGGCCAAAACCATCGGCGTGATCGGCACGCCCCTGGTAGACACCCATACCAAATTTCTCAAAACCGCCAGCTACGGCGACCTGCTGCTCATCCGCACCCAGATCACCGAGTGGCGCGACAAGAGCTTTGTGCAAACCTACAGGGTTGTGCGCATCCGGCCCGATGGTGAAGAGGATGTGATCCTGGAATGCAACGAGGTGCGCATCTTCGCCAGCAAACGCGAAGACGGCAAGAACGGCATTCGCGCCGTGCCTATTCCGCGGTCTATTCGCGCGCTTTGTGAATGATATGGCCCTCACCCCAGCCCTCTCCCGGAGGGAGAGGGAGCCAGACATGCCCTGACTTGACTCCCTCTCCCTCAGGGAGAGGGCTGGGGTGAGGGTGATGGTTACCTGAGGCATACACATATTCAGGCGATATTTGGCTGCAGACAAATGGAATCGAGTGTGAGCAGCTACTGAATATGCAGCAGTTTTTGACTTGCAATACAAGCGTCTGTTGAAAACAAAGCTAAAAAACCTTCACCTACTTGCGATCCAACAC
>JAYVGI010000066.1:0-4700 GCA_043772355.1 Polaromonas sp. | reverse complement strand
GTTGGGGGAGCCTCTACCGTACTCGACAGTGAGTTTCCAACGGGAAATAATTGCTATGTATTACGTAGCTGCTCCCGCTTTATTCTAGACGGCTAAGGGTGGCATACACCTTAAACTTATGGGGCCACGCGCTGGAACCCCTCGCAGGCTTGCATCAAACTCAGGGTGTAGGGGTCGCTGGCCTGGTTGGCGGCCAGATTGGCTGACGAGAGCATTTCTACAGTTTTGCCGCGCTGCATCACCATCAGGTGCTCGCACAGGTGGGTAACTACGGCCAGATCGTGGCTGACCATGATGAAGGTCAGGCCACGGCGGCGGCGTAGCGCTTGCAGCAGGTTCAGTACCTCGGCTTGTACGGAGGCGTCCAGCGCGGAGGTGGGCTCGTCCAACAGCAAGATTTGCGGCTCCAAAATCAGCGCGCGGGCGATGGCAACCCGCTGGCGCTGGCCGCCTGAGAGCTGGTGGGGGTAGCGAAAGCGAAAACCGCTGCCCAGGCCCACTTCGTCCAGGGCTTTTTCTATGCGCGTTTGCGCATCTTGTACGCCGTAAATTGCCAAAGGCTCGGCCAAAATACGATCAACCGTTTGGCGCGGATGCAATGAGCCATAGGGGTCTTGGAACACCATTTGTACTGTGCGGCGAAATGCTTTGCTGCCGGGGAGCGGTAAAGGCGTTGCTGGCGAAGGTAACTCGGGCGGCGCATGGACGCTTTCGCCCACGCCATGGGCAAGGTCCTGTGCGGCCATGGCCTTGCCATGGCCCTGCCCCGCCTGAAGCAGCACGGTACCCGCCTGCACGCGTGCCAAGCCGCAGATGGCGCGCAGCACGGTGGATTTACCGGAGCCGGACTCGCCCACAATGCCAAAGCTCTCACCAGCGTGCACGGTAAAAGAGGTGTCGGCCACAGCGACAAATTTGTCGTAGACCACGCGTAGCTGCTTGACTTGGATACCGATGCTGGCGTGGGCTGGCTGCGGCGCAGCAAGCTGCGGCTCGGTAGGCTCAGGGCGTACAGCGGGCAGGGCTGTTGCAGGCTCAGGGACGCTGTGCATGTGCTTCACAGCGCCCACTCCGGCTGCCTGTCCAGCGTAGCCAGCGGGTGCACTGTTTTACCCAACTGCGGCAGGCAGGCCATCAGGCCACGGGTGTAGGGGTGCTGGGCATGGGCCAGGCCACCGGCTGGCAGCTCTTCCACCACTTTGCCCGCGTACATGACCAAAATACGGTCGCAAAACGAGGACACCAAGCGCAGATCGTGCGAGACAAAAATCAGCCCCATGCCACGGCCCGTGACCAGTTTGTCCAAGATCGATAGCACTTGCAGTTGCACCGTCACGTCCAGCGCCGAGGTGGGCTCGTCGGCGATCAGTAAATCTGGCTCGGCAATCAGCATCATCGCGATCATGGCGCGCTGGCCCATGCCGCCAGACACCTGGTGCGGGTACAGGCGGTGCACGCGCTCGGGGTCGTCGATGCTGACGGACTCCAGCGCCGCAAGCGCCCTCTTCCTGGCTTCGCTGCGGGACACCCGTGTGTGCGCCAGCAAGGTTTCTTCGATCTGCTGGCCAATCGTCATCACCGGGTTGAGCGAAAACTTGGGGTCTTGCAGCACCATGGCGATGCGCCCGCCGCGCAGTGCGCGCCGCTCTTTGGCACAGCAGTGGAGCAAGTCGACGCCGCCAAAGGTCAAGCGGTTGGCGCTCACGCGCCCCTCGGGTGCTGTCAGCCCCAGAATAGCCCGACCGGTTTGCGACTTGCCCGAGCCTGACTCGCCCACAATGCCCAGCCGCTCACGCCCCAGTGTGAACGACACGCCGCGCACCACCTCAGTCATGCCGCCGCCGCGCGCAGGGTAGGCTACGCGAAGATTATCTACTACCAATAGTGGAGCATCTTCGCTTGCAGGGTGGTTGGCTACGCTGGTGGCGACAGGGGCGCCATAGCCTTGTAACGACGCGGTACGGGTGCTGATTTGCATCACGTCACTCATTTGGCGCTCTTCGGGTCCAGCGCATCGCGCAGGCCATCGCCCAGCAAATTGAACGCCAGGCTGACGATAAAAATAGCCGCGCCGGGCGCGGCCGCCACCCACCACTGGTCCAATATATAGGCCCGGCCATTGGCTATCAGCGCGCCCCACTCGGGCATGGGTGGCTGCGCGCCCAGGCCCAAAAAGCCCAAGCCCGCTGCTGTCAAAATAATGCCCGCCATGTCCAGCGTGACGCGCACGATGACGGACGACACGCACAGCGGCATGATGTGGCGCAGCACAATGCGCCAGGGCGACGCGCCCAGCAACTGCACAGCGGCGATAAAGTCGGTTTGACGGATGGTCAGCGTCTCAGCCCTGGCAATGCGCGCATACGGCGGCCAGGAGGTGATGGCAATCGCTATCACCGCGTTGGTAATGCCAGGGCCAAGTGCCGCCACAAAAGCCAGCGCCAAAATCAGGCGCGGGAAGGCCAAAAATATATCGGTCATGCGCATCAGCGCGGCGTCTACCCAGCCGCCCGCGTAGCCTGCCACCGTGCCTACCAATAAGCCAATGGGCGCGGCAAGTACGGCCACCAGCACCACGACAAACAAAGTGATGCGCGAACCGTGGAGGATGCGCGACAAGATATCGCGGCCTTGGTCGTCGGTACCAAACCAGTGCGCCGCAGACGGCGGCAAGAGGCGCGTGGTGCTCAGGTCACCCACATAGGGCGAGTACGGTGCCAGTTGGTTGGCAAACAGCGCCACCAGCACGAGCAGCGCGATGATGACCAAGCCCGCCATGGCCAAACGGTTGCGCGCAAAAGTGCGCCAAGTGCCGTAGGCTCGCCCCAGTGAGGCCTGCTTGCGTGAAGCGGGCCGGTCTGACATCAGCCAGTCGTGCAGAGATTCATTGGCAGCAGCCGTAGCGGCTTGCACAGACGGCTTGGTACTCATTTCACACGCGTCCTGGGGTCGAGCAGCTGATAGAGCAAGTCGGACAGTAAATTGAGCCCAATGAACACCGAACCCACCACCATGGTGCCGCCCAGCACGGCATTCATGTCGGCGTTTTGCAGTGAGTGGGTAATGTACAGGCCCAGGCCGGGCCAGGAAAATACTGTCTCGGTCAGTACCGAGCCTTCGAGCAAACCAGCGTAGGACAGCGCAATCACCGTCACCAGGGGCACCGCCGCGTTGCGCAGCGCATGCCGCCAGATAATGCGTGTCTCTGACAAGCCTTTGGCGCGCGCGGCTACGATGTATTCCTGGCTCAGCTCATTGAGCATGAAAGAGCGCGTCATCCGGCTGATGTAGGCTAGCGAGAAATAGCCCAGCAGCGCAGCGGGCAGCACCAAATGCGAGAGCACATTGCCAAACGCCTCCCACTCACCTGCCCGCGCGGCATCCAGCAGCAAAAAGCCGCTGGTGGAAGTAAAGCTGTATTCAAAGGCTACGTCCATCCTGCCAGGCCCTGCTACCCAGCCCAGCTTGGCATAAAACAGCACCAGGGCCATCAGCCCCAGCCAAAAGATGGGCACCGAGTAGCCTATCAGCGCCATCACACGCACCGTTTGGTCTACCAGCCCGCCGCGCTTGACCGCCGCCCACACCCCCAGCGGCACGCCCAAGCCCGCGCCGATGATGATGCCCACAGTGGCCAGCTCTATGGTGGCGGGAAAGGTGCGTTTGATGTCTTGCAGCACCGGGTTGGAGGTGAGCACCGAGGTGCCAAAGTCGCCCTGCAAAACCTTGGTGAGGTAAATGTAGAACTGCTGCCACAACGGTTTGTTCAGCCCGAGTTCTTCGCGCACCCGCGCTATCACATGCTCTGGCGCGCGGTCGCCAGTGATGGCGAGCACGGGGTCAATGGGAATCACGCGGCCGATAAAAAATGTGACCGCCAACAGCCCCAGATAGGTCAGCAAAATAACGCCCAAGAAGCTGCCCAGCGCCTTGGCCAGGCCCCGCCAGTTCACACGCGCCAGCCGGTTCATAGCGCCAGCCCAAGTCTCGCGCAAAATCACTTGCTCACGCGGAACATGTAGGTCGTATCTGAGGTGGGACCGATCTTCAAGCCCTTCACCTCGGCGCGCATGGCGGCTACCTCTACCTGTTGAAACAGCATGATGAAGGGGCTGTTTTTGCGGAAGTCGGCCTGCATCTCCTCGTACATGGCTTTGCGTTTGCCTGCATCGCGCTCCAGCACGGCATCGTCGGCTTTTTTGGTCAGCTCGGGCGTGGCCCAGGCGTTGCGCCAGGCCAGGGGCTTGGTTTTGGGTTCATCAGTGTTGTCGGGGTTTTGCACAAAGGTGGCATTGGTGTGCGGGTCCCAGTAGTCAGCGCCCCACTGGCCAATGTACATATCGTGCGTGCGGGCGCGGTATTTGGTGAGGGTTTGCTTGCCATCGCCGGGCAATATTTCTATGTCGATGCCTGCGCGCTTGGCGGTCTGCTGAAACGACTCAGTAATGCCTTGCACGGGCTGCAAGTTGCGCATGTCAATCGTTACTTTAAACCCGTTGGGCAGGCCGGCTTTGGTCAGCAGGACTTTGGCCTTGTCCACGTCCAGCTTGTAGGGGTTGGTGGTGCTGGCACCCAGCAAGCCCACAGCCATGAAGTTTTGGTGCACGATACCGATGTTTCGAATCAAGGTCTCGCCAATGCCGGCGTAGTCCACCAAATACTTCATGGCTTCGCGCACTTCAGGCTTGGCCAGGTTGGGG
>JAYVGI010000065.1:0-4167 GCA_043772355.1 Polaromonas sp. | reverse complement strand
GCCGACGAACGGGCCTTTGGCCCGGGCATCAACGCCATTGCGCTGACCTATGACTACGCGCTCAAGCCGCAGTACGCACCTTTGATGACTGCCGTGCAGCACACCAGTGGCAAAACGGTGAACCGCCTGACGCATATCAACACCTCCAGCGGCGACCTGCTGAACAAGCTGGAAGCCGTGCGCCTGGTGTGCCAAGAGACCGGCTGCGCCCAGCGCTACCTGACCCATGACGCGATGAACGCGATTGGCCAGGTAACGGCACGCATCGACGATGCGCATGGCAAGGCGCGCGGCCAGGGTGAGCACACGCAGCGCTTTTTGAACTACCTGCACCGCGTGCAAGATGAAGACCTCACGCTGGGCATCGCCATGACAGATGCCAAAGGCGACCGCAGCAAGAAGCCGCACCAGCAAAGCAATGTGGACAGCTACCTGCACATCGTCGAGCGCAACGCGGTGGTTAACGGCCAACGCGGCATCACCATCAGCGGCACCAAGGCCATCGTCACTGGCGCGCCGTATATGCACGAGCTGCTGGTCATGCCGTGCCGCAACATGGGCAAGGAAGACGCTGACTTTGCCGTGTGCTGCGCAGTGCCGATTGACGCGCCGGGCCTGACCATCGTGGCCCGCCCCGCTGGCCGCCCGGGCGAGAAGCTGGAGCATGGCGCGGCCCTGTTCAGCGCCAAGTACGGCCAGAGCACGGGGGTGTGCCTGTTTGACAAAGTGTTTGTGCCGATGGAAAACGTCTTCTACGCAGGCGAGTGGGAGCACACTGGGCACCTCACCTACAGCTACGCCACGCACCACCGCCACACCTGCATTGGGGCGCGCGCGGGCTTTGGCGACTTGCTGATAGGCGCGGGCGCGCTGATGTGCGAGGCCAATGGCTTTGACCCTGCGAAAGAGACGCATTTGAAAGAGCAGATGGTTGAACTCATCACCATCACCGAGAGCTTTTTTGCCTGCGGCGTGGCGGCCAGTGTGTATGGCAAGGCGGACGAGCACAGCAATACCTTCATGCCCGACCCGGTGTTCTCCAACATCGGCAAGCTGCTGCTGGCCACCAAGATTTACGACATGCACCGCATCGCCCACTACGTGAGCGGCGGCATTATCGTCACCCTGCCCGGGCCTGATGAAGACCATAACCCCGAGACCGCTGCCCGCCTCTCCGAGGTGCTGCGCGCCAACCCCGATGTACCGTACGAGCAGCGCATAGAGACCGCACGCTTTATCGAAGACCTCACCGCAGGCTACCAAGGCGGCTGGTACAGCACCATCAGCCTGCACGGCGGCGGCAGCCCGGCAGCGATGAAGCAGGAGATCTACCGCAACTACCCCGTGGGCAGCAAGGTCGAGCTGGTCGAGCGCCTGCTGGAGCGCGGCATCGCGGCAGATGGCTCGCCCGCCGCCGCGCCGCATGACCCCGCGCGGGCGATTACGCAAAACCGCCAACCCGGCAAATGTTGCGATATGGGCTGCACCACGCCCGGGCAGCCAGTGATGGTGGATCTGCCCAGTGTGGTGGCTACGCTGCCATCGGTACACAAGCTGGCACTACAACCCGCAGTACAAGCTACCAACTGACTTGACTAGGTATAGGCCTCAGAGCTCCATCGCCCTCACCCCACCGCTACCCGAGGCAGAGGGAGTGGAGGCAGAACATGTCCGGCTCCCTCTCCCGCCTGGCGGGAGAGGGTTGGGGTGAGGGCATCTGAGGCATGTACATAATCAGGCTAACTACCATCCAAAAGACATGCATTTGCGGTACAGTGCATAAGCGGCACTCAGTCGCATTTCAAACCTTTTTCCCACCTCATTTTTTGAAAGTAAAACCATGAAATTTGCCGCCCTTTG
The DNA here is from genome assembly GCA_043772355.1 of Polaromonas sp. Taxonomy (GTDB): domain Bacteria; phylum Pseudomonadota; class Gammaproteobacteria; order Burkholderiales; family Burkholderiaceae_C; genus JAAFIP01. The sequence goes on along the minus strand of JAYVGI010000065.1, from coordinate 2,307 downwards.
CCTCAGCCTGTTTGCCGTCCTCACCTTCAGCGCCGCAGCCCATGCCAGCCCGCAAGGCGAGAAAATGAAGGCCTGCAGCACCGAGGCCAAAACCCAAGGCCTCGCAGGGGACGCGCGCAAGGCGCATATGAAAACCTGCCTCAAGGGCACACCCGAAGAGCAGGCCGCATCGGCTGCAAAGAAAGCCGAGAAAAAAGCCAAGATGCAGGCTTGCAACGCCAGCGCCAAAGAAAAAGGCCTCAAGGGTGCTGAGCGTAAAGAGCAAATGAAATCTTGCTTGAAAGCATAAACCAATGGCCAAAGACTTCAGCACCATGGAAGACAGTAATACGTCTTGCAACCCCAGCATCCACAGCGTCAGCCAGCCCTCGCGCCGCACCGTGTTGCAGGCAGGTGCTGGAGCAGCGGCCAGCGCTCTGCTGGCACCCTGGTTAGCAGGCTGCGCCACCTCAGGCTCACCATCTTCCCTGACCTCCTCCAACCCGACCTCCTCGATCCCAGCCGGCCCACGCATCGGCTTCAAAGCCATCCCCACCGACAAAACCGACCGCCTGGTGGTGCCCGAGGGCTACGTAGCCACCGCGCTGGCGCAGTGGGGCGAGCCCGTGGGCGTGCCCGGCAACATGCCTGCCTTTAAATGGGACGCCAGCAACAGCGCCGCCGACCAAGCCGTGCAAATGGGCATGCACCACGACGGCATCCACTTCTACGCCCTCCCCGGCGCGCAGCGCGGCCTGCTGGTGATGAACCACGAGTATGTGGACGACGGCCTGCTGTACGTAGGCGGTATGAAAGACTGGTCGGCCGAGAAGGTGAAAAAATCCCAAGCCGCGCATGGCATCAGCGTCATCGAAGTCACGCAAAAGGGCCACACTTGGGAGATGGTGCGCCCTTCTACGCTGGCCAGGCGCATCACGGCCAGCACCCCGTTTGAAGTCAAAGGCCCCGCAGCAGGCCACGCCATGATGCGCACCGCAGCCGACCCCGCAGGTCGCACCATCCTGGGCACCATCAACAACTGCGCCTCTGGCAAAACGCCTTGGGGCACTTACCTGAGTGGAGAAGAAAACTTTCGTTTTTACTTTGCCGGTGGTGACGCACCCAGCGCGCACCAAAAGCGCTGGGGCATCGCCAAAACGGCCTTCTACGGCTGGCCTGCGCATGACGAACGCTTTGATGCCACCAAGCACCCCAATGAATTCAACCGCTTTGGCTGGGTGGTGGAAGTTGACCCGATGGACCCCACCAGCACCCCCATCAAGCGCACCGCCCTGGGCCGCGCCGCGCACGAGGGCGCATGGGTGGCAGTGACCAAAGACAATCGCGCAGTGGTCTACAGCGGAGAAGACGCACGCTTTGAATACATCTACAAATTCATCAGCCGCGACGCGATCAAGCCTGCAGAGGATAAAGTTGGGGGTCTGACCCAAGCCCAAGCCAACCGCGAGCTGCTAGACCATGGCATCTTGTACGTAGCCCGCTTCGATGCGGATGGCAAAGGCACCTGGTTGCCCCTGGTGCACGGCCAAGGCCCCCTCACTGCGGCCAACGGCTTTGCCGACCAAGGCGAAGTCGTCATCAAAGCCCGCCAGGCCAGCGACGCCCTGGGTGCCACCAAAATGGACCGCCCCGAGTGGCTGGCCATTGACGAGCACAGCGGTTGGGTGTACTGCACCCTCACCAACAACAGCTCTCGCGGCGAAAGCGGCCAACCCGGGGTAGATGCGTCGAACCCCCGCGCCAACAACGTGATGGGCAACATCATCCGCTGGAAGGACGACGACAACTTTGCAGGCACCCGCTTTGTCTGGAACCATCTGGTGCTGGCAGGCGACCCCGCACAAGCGCGCCATGACGCCAAAGGCAACATCAAGGGCGACATCTACGCCTGCCCCGACGGCCTGGCCTTTGACGCGCGCGGCACGCTGTGGATACAAACCGATATGCACGCCAGCCAAATGTACAAAGGCGAGCTGCAAAACATGGGCAGCAACCAAATGCTGGCCTGCGACACCGCCACCGGCGAGACGCGCCGCTTTTTAACCGGCCCGGTCAACTGCGAAATCACCGGGGTCACCTGGAGCCCCGACATGCGCACCATGTTCATCAACGTGCAGCACCCCGGAGAAAACGCCTCAGACCGCAGCGACCCGGCCGAGCCCGCCAAATTCTCCAACTGGCCCGACTACAAGCCAGGCGGCAGGCCGCGCTCGTCTACCGTGGTGATTCGCAAGGTGGATGGTGGTGTGATAGGGACTTGAGCGCCCTACCACACAGCAAAAAAAGCGCCTTCGATGGCGCTTTTTT
>JAYVGI010000064.1:0-8882 GCA_043772355.1 Polaromonas sp. | reverse complement strand
AGTCGAACGCCCCGAGCCCTTGATTGCCCCGCTCACACAGGGCCAGTTGGTTGGCAAGCTCAAAATCAGCGTGGCCGGGCTGCCCTATGCCGAGGTGCCTTTGGTAGCGCTGGAGGCCGTGGCGCAGGCGGGCTGGCTGGGGCGCACGTGGGATGCGATGCGCTTGTGGATTAAGTAGCTTGGCTGGCTTGGGAGCCGTTATTCCATTTCTAAATCATTACTGTCGCTGTTGCGTCGCCTTGCCGTGCTACATCACTCTCGTAGGCTACGCGCCTAGACATTAATGATGTAAAAATGGAATTATTAGGTGCCTCCTCCTGCACCGCAACATCAGGCGACCCAGCCAGGATCGGCCCGCTTCAGCCCAAGTGCTTACCCACAATCCCGGCAATCTCAAACATCGTCACCTGCGCTTTGCCAAACACGGGCAGTAGCTTGGCATCGGCGTTGATGCTGCGCTTGTCTTTGGCATCTTGCAGGTTGTGGGCCTTGATGTAGTCCCACAGCTTTTTGATCACCTGCGAGCGCGCTACCGGTTCGGCGCCAATCACAGCGGCCAAAGCGGCGCTGGGGGTGGCACCCGTGGCCGGTGCCGCGCGCGGTTTGCGCGCCGTTGCTGATTTGGCAGGGGCTTTCTTCGCCGCTACTTTGCTGGCGGGTTTGGCCGTTTTTGTTGCCGCCGTCTTAGCCGCTGCCTTCTTGGCCGCAGTGGTTTTGGCCGCAGTGGTTTTGGTGCTTGGTGCGCCCGCCGCCGTTTTGCGCGGTGGGAATTTGCTGGTGCGTGGCTCAAACTCGAAGCCGACTTTGCCCTCTTCTTTGTTCCAGGACAAAAAGGCCTTGAAGCTGCGACGGGTGCGCATACTGACAAATTTGTCCAGCAAATCGGTCTTGCCAGTCTCCAGCAGCTTGGTCATTTGTTCGCGCTCGACCGGCTGCTGCAAAATGACCTGACCGCTCTTGAAGTCGCAACTGGGGGTAGGCTGCGCGTCAGTGGGTACTGACTTCTCGCACACATAGCTCTTGCCAAACTCTTTGACAGGTGCGCCGCACTTGAGGCAAGCGCCCAAAGACTCTTTGGCCGATAAATCGACAATCTCACCGGACTCAGCGGCTTTGGCATCTTCGCCAAAGTCAAATTCGAGCTTCCAGTTTTTCTCTTCCTCGTTGTACTTCAGGGCAATCTCGGCCACAAACGGCCAGCCTGCTTTGGAGCGGAAGCCTTCCAACGGGCCGATCTTTTTATTGCTCAAAAACTGCTCTACTTCAGCAGGTTCAAAAGTGCGCCCTGCGGGGGTTTTGCCAAAGCTAAAGCCGCAGCCTTCCAGCGCGCCCGCCTTGCCGGTGCAGGTGTAGCGGCGGTAGTTTTCTTTCACAATACCGCCGCAGTTGGGGCACGGCGTGGTGAGTGTGGCGTAGTCGCCGGGCACGGTGTCGCGGTCGTACTCTTTGGCTTTCTTGACGATTTTTTCCGTCATGGCGTTGATCTCGGCCATGAAGGTTTCGCGGCTCATTTTGCCTTTTTCCATCAGCGCCAGCTTGTGCTCCCACTCGCCCGTCAGCGCGGGGGTGGACAGCTCTTCCACGCCCAGTCCGCGCAAGAGCGTCATGAGCTGGAAGGCTTTGGCCGTGGGTATCAGCTCGCGGCCTTCGCGCAGGATGTATTTTTCGTTGATCAAACCTTCAATCGTGGCGGCGCGGGTGGCGGGCGTTCCCAAGCCCTTTTCCTGCATGGCTTCGCGCAGTTCGTCGTCTTCCACCAGCTTGCCTGCGCCTTCCATCGCGCCGAGCAAGGTGGCCTCCGAGTAACGCGCGGGGGGGCGGGTTTTGAGGGCTTTGGTTTCGATGCTCTCGTTCTTCACCATCTCGCCGGGTTTTACGGCGACTAGTTGTTGACCTTTTTCGCCTTCTTTCGCGTCGGTCACTTCGTCGGCAGCTTCTTTGCCGTAGATAGCCAGCCAACCCGGCTTGACCAACACTTTGCCTTCGGTTTTGAAATTGTGATGCGCAGCGGTAGTAATACGGGTCGTTACCTGGTATTCAGCACTCGGGTAGAACACCGCCATGAAGCGGCGCACCACCAAGGTGTACAGCTTATGCTCTGCTTCTGATAGCCCACTGGGCGCTTGCAGTGTGGGAATAATGGCAAAGTGGTCTGAGACTTTGGCGTTGTCAAAAATGCGCTTGCTGGGCTTGATGTAGCCGCTTTTAATCGCCAGCGCAGCGTGCGGCTCCAAGTGCTTATGCCCGCTATCGGCCAGCATCTCGAAGGTCTTTTTCACCACCGGCACATAGTCTTCGGGCAGGGCGCGCGAGTCGGTACGCGGGTAGGTCAGGGCCTTGTGGCGCTCGTACAGCGACTGGGCAATTTGCAGCGTGGTCTTGGCGCTAAAGCCAAACTTGCCGTTAGCCTCGCGTTGCAGGCTGGTCAGGTCAAACAACAACGGCGAGGCTTGGGTGGTGGGTTTGCTCTCTTCAGTCACCGTGGCTTGTTTGCCTCGGGCGGCATCCACAATCGCCTGCGCATCGCGCTCGTTCCACAGGCGGTCGGCCTTGGCCTCCGCGTCCTCGCCCTTCTTCCACTTCGGGTCAAACCACTTGGCCGGGTACTCGCCGGCCTCGCTCAAGAAGCTGGCGTGGATCTCCCAGTAGTCGCGAAAGACGTGTTTGCGGATCTGCTCTTCGCGCTCCACCATCACCGCCAGGGTGGGGGTTTGCACGCGACCCACTGTGGTTAAGAAGAAGCCCCCGTCGCGGGAGTTGAACGCCGTCATGGCGCGGGTGCCGTTGATGCCTACCAGCCAGTCGGCCTCGCTGCGGCTGCGGGCTGCGTCGGCCAGAGGCAGCATTTGCTTGTCGCTGCGCAAGGTGTCAAAGGCATCGCGGATGGCCTGCGGGGTCATGCTTTGCAGCCACAGGCGAGTGATCGGTTTGCCTAGCGGCACATACTTGCCGCCCTTGTTGCCGCCCGCATACTGCTCGATCAAGCGAAAGATCAGCTCGCCCTCACGGCCCGCGTCGCAGGCGTTGACGATGTTGCCCACGTCTTTGCGCTTGGCCAGCTTGACCACCGCGTTGAGACGGGTCTTGGTTTTGTCCACCGGCTTCAAATCAAAGTACGGCGGGATGACGGGCAGATTGGCAAAGCTCCACTTGCCGCGCTTCACGTCAAACTCTTCCGGGGCTTGAATTTCTACCAGGTGGCCCACGGCGGAGCTGACGATGTGCGTCTCGCTTTCAAAGTATTCGTCGTGCTTCTCGAACTTGCCCACGTTAGGGGTCAAGGCACGCACGATGTCTTGGGCCACAGAGGGCTTTTCGGCAATGATTAAGGTTTTCATATCTACATTCTCGCTCTAATTACATAGCACCTACTACAATGCAGGTCTCGCGCACGCACATGTGCGCGCACACGCAGGCGCATGCGCACACGCACGCGCGCCCATGATTCACCATACCAAATTTTTCGGGCCATGCCAAAAACCTCTCCCAAAGCTGAAAAAACCAGCAAAAACAACAAGGCCTTGAAAGCCCCCGGCAAAGCCCTTAAAGCCAGCCCCTCAGTAGATGACAAAGCCCTTGCCAAGGCCGCCAAACTGGCCAAGCGCACGGCCAAACTCGATGCCTTGGTATTGCCTGGTGCATTTATCAAAACCCGCAAATCCGGTGTGCACGGCAAGGGCATGTTTGCCATTGCCGCCATCGCCGAGGGCCAGCACCTGATCGAGTACGTTGGCGAGCGGATTGACTGGAAAGTAGCCTTGGAGCGCCACCCGCACGACCCCAAGCAGCCCAACCATACCTTTTACTTCTCGCTGGAAGATGGCCGCTGCATCGACGCCAAGGTAGGCGGCAACGACAGCCGCTGGATCAACCACAGCTGCAAGCCTAACTGCGAAGCCGACGAGCTGCACGGCCGGGTGTTCATCAAAGCCCTGCGCAATATCGACAAAGGCGAAGAGCTGTTTTACAACTACGGCCTGGTGATCGACGAGAAATACACCAAAAAACTCAAGGCCGAGTATGCCTGCTGGTGCGGCGCGCCCAAATGCCGTGGCACCATGCTGGCGTCTAAAAAGCGCGCTGGCTAGCCCGCGCGCCTTGCCACCCCGTGTGCAAGCCTGGCCTATGACTGCGCCCTATCCCAACGACCCTCCGGGGTTTCTTGGCAGCGCAGAGACCCTCTGGCAAGCCGTGATGGCCATGGGCCTGCCCAGCCTGGCGGGCTTTAGTGTGGAGGTGTTGCCCGAGATCGACTCGACCAACACCGAGCTGATGCGCCGCGCCCGCGCCGGGCAGACCGAGCCGACCCTGCTGGTAGCCCAGCAGCAAACCGCCGGGCGGGGCCGCTTAGGCCGGCATTGGGCCTCTGAGCCGGGCAGCTCGCTGACGTTCTCGCTGGGCCTGCTGCTGCAACCCCAGGCCTGGGATGGCCTGTCATTGGCTGTGGGCCTGAGCGTGGCCAGCAGTCTGCACGAGGACATCAGGCTCAAATGGCCCAACGACCTGTGGGTGCGCGGCTGCAAACTGGCGGGCATTTTGATTGAGACCGCCGCTGCCCCCGGCAACACGGGGCCGCGCTACGCGGTCGTCGGCATCGGCATCAATATCGCGCCACGGCCCTCAGAGGGGCTGTCTACCCCTGCGGCCAGCCTGCAAGCCCTGTTGCCCTGCGCCAGCGCTGCGCAAGCCCTGGAAAGCGTGGTTGTGCCCCTCCTGCGCGATGTATTGCAGTTTGAGCAAACTGGTTTTGCCCCGTTTGCCGCGCGCTTTGCCGCGCGTGATGCTTTGGCCGGGCAGGAGGTGCTTTTAAGCGATGGCCTGCGCGGCACCGCCCAAGGCGTAGACGCGCGCGGCGCACTGATGGTGCACACGGGGCAGGGTGTGCAGTGCATCACCAGTTCAGAAGTGAGTGTGCGGCCCGCTGTGGGCGCGCCGTAACGTGCCGCCTGTACCATACGGCCTGTAACGCATTTTCCACCCATGCTGCGACCTCTCTCGATTCTTCTCTTGCTGGCCAACGCGGCCTACTTTGCCTGGTCGCGCGGGTATTTGGCCGTGCTGGGCCTGGCCCCCGGTGTGCAAACCGAGCCCGCCCGCATGCAAGCGCAAATCAAACCCGAGGCGGTGCGCCTGCTCGGCTCCAACGAAGTGCGCCGCATGGAAATGGCCGCCGCCCCACTCCCGGCCCCCGCCAAGCCGCCCGAGTGCCTGCAAAGCCCCCTGCTCAACGACAAAACCGCCCAGGCAGTGCGCACGGCGGTCCAGACCTTGCCCACGGGCAGCTGGGCACTGGACAGCACCGAAGAGCCCGCCCGCTGGATCGTCTACATGGGCAAATACACCGCCCCCGACCTGCTGGCCAAAAAGAAAACCGAGCTGCGCCAACTGGGCGTGGACTATGAGCCCTTGCAAAGCGCCAGCCTGGAGCCGGGCATTTCGCTGGGCGGGCACTCTACCCAAGCCCAAGCCACCCGCGAGCTGGCCGACCTGAACACACGCGGCGTGCGCACCGCCAAAGTGGTGCAGGAAAAATCTGCCGTGCGCGGCCAAGTGCTGCGCCTGCCCGCCGTGGACGATGCCCTGCGCACGCAGCTCGAGGCTGTGCGTACGGCGCTGGGCAGCGCCAAATTGGGCAACTGCAAGCCTTCTTGATGGGGCTTTGGGCGCTTCCACAGGCCGGGCCTGCATTACCCGGCTAACCGGTGGCCCGGCTACCCGGGCACCTGACTTTCAGTCGGCGCGAAAGCCCGAGGCCTTGATCACCGGGCTCCAGCGTGCCACCTCAGCCTCTTGCAAGCTTACCAAGTCAGCCGCAGTACCACCACCCATCTCCAGCGCGAGTTTGGCCACCCGCTCGATCAAATCCGGTGACGCTAAAGCTTTGTTGGCCGCACTGTTGATGGCCGCCAGCGCTGCGACGGGCACGCGGGCGGGCGCATACATGGCGAACCAGCCTTGCGCCTGGATGTTGGCAAAGCCCAGCTCTTTGAAGGTAGGCACATCGGGTGCCAGCTTGCTGCGCACCGAGCCAGACGATGCCAAGATGCGCAGCTTGCCTGCCTTGGCCAATTCCAGCTGCTCGCCCAGCACGTCAATGCCGCTGGCCACCTGGTTGCCTGCAATGGCGGTGAGCAAAGGCGCGCCTCCCTGGAAGGGCACGGGCACGATGTCTACCCCCGCTTCGCGGCCCATCATCAAGCCAAAGAAATGCGGCAGGCTGCCCGCCGCCGGCATGCCAAAGTTGGCCTTGGCGGGGTTGGTCTTGAGCCAGGCGATAAATTCGGCCAGTGTCTTGTAGGGTGCATCGGCTGGCACGGCCAAACCAAAATGGAAACTGGCCACATGCAAGATGGGTGCAAAGTCTGTCGTCGGGTTGTAGTTGAGTTTGGAGAAAGTGAGCGGGGCCAGCACGGGCACGACGATGGGTGCAATCATCACCGTGTCGCCATCGGGCGCGGCATTCTTCAGCAGCTCGGCGGCCAGGCGAGTGCCCGCGCCGGGTTTGTTTTCTACCAGCACGGGGCGTTTGAGCTCGTCCTTCATCTTGTCGGCCATGGCCCGCGCAATCGCGTCCAGCGAGCCACCGGGCGGTACGCCTACCAAGATGCGCAGCGGCTTGTCTGACTGGGCGTGCACCCCGGAGCTGGCCAGCGTGGCGGCAGCGGCAGTTAAGAGAATTTGACGGCGTTGCATGGTCAATCCTTTATAAAAGTGGAGCCACAAGGAAGGGAGAACTAAAACTGCGTGCGGATAGACCAGAGTTCGGGGAAGAACCGGTGCTCGGTGATATGGCGCAGCCAGCCTACGCCGTCAGAGCCACCGGTGCCCGGCTTGAGGCCCAGCAGGCGCTGCACCGACACAAAATGCCGCCAACGGTATTGCGAGAGCTGGTCGGCCAGCTGAACCAGCGCCTCGCCCAAACGGTACAACTCGTTGTCGGGCCCGGGCGTGGCATACACCTGCAGCCAGGCCTGCTCTACCGAGGGGTTAATCTGGTAAGGCAGCGACCAGTCGCGCTCCAGCGCCGCAGCATCCACAGCCAGGCCACGGCGGGCTAGCAGGGCGATCACATCGTCGTACAAGCTGCGCGAATGGAGCGCCGCTTCGATGCCGGGCCACACATGCGGCATGTTGCGAAAGGCACTGGCCAGACGGCGGTCTTTGTTACCCAGAACAAACTCCACATGCCGGTACATAAAGCTCAGTTGCCCCGAGGCCGAGCCCAATGAATCGCGGAACTGGTTAAAGCCCTCGGGGCTGATGGTGGACAGTACATCCCACGAGCGGGTGATGTACTCGCCTATCGCCTTGGCACGCGGCAAGATCTCCAGCGCGTTGACCACCTTGTCTGCACGGATTTGCAGCTGCGCGTTGTACAGCTCAAAATGCAGGCCGCGAAACAGCAGCTCTTTGACTTGGCCCATGATGAAGAAACACATCTCGTCATAGCCCTGGCTGCGCGGGTGCTGTAGTGACAGCAGCAGGTCAATGCTTTGGTAGTCCACATAGGGGTTGCTGGTGCCCTGAAAATCTACCTGCGGTTGGCCGCCCGTGGTCTGCGCGGTGTAGGCCCGCGTGGCATCGGTAGTTTTGGCGAGGGCACGCGGGTAGGGGCTGGCCTGCACGCCTGCCGGGTCAATGAGCTGGGGTTGTTGGGGTTGGTAGCGTGGCATGGCGGCTCAATTCAGGTTAAAAAAGGGACAGCGTCGCCGCACCCAAGCGGGTGGACGCATCAGTCAGATCCAGAATCACATCAAAGTGGTTGCGCTGTGGCACTTCAAAGCTTTCGCAGGGCGTGCCTGCGGTGCCCAGGGCGTGGGCAAAATCGCGGCTTTGGCGTTTGAATTCTTCCGTCTCCACCGCACCCCAGCACAGCAAGGTTTTCGGGAAACCACGCAAGGGCAGCAGCGCTGGGCTCATTTGTTGGGCGGACGCAGGCTCCAAGGCCAAGGCGGTGTTGATGGTGGTGCCCACCAGTGGCTCCAACGCGTAGATACCCGACACCAATACGGCCGCACGGACTGCAAACGAACCGCCTTGGCCATCGGGCAGCGCGCCCGCCATGGCCACCATCGCCGCCAGATGTGCCCCGGCAGAACTGCCCGAGACGACGATGCGCGACGCATCCACCCCCAGCGCCTGCGCATGCTGAAACAGCCACACCAAGGCCCAGCGGCATTCGGCCACGATGTCGGCCACCGAGGCAGCCGGTGCCAGCGTGTAGTCGAGCGCGGCAAACGCCAGGCCGCGCTGGATGCAGGCCGTGGCGGGGAACAAGGAGTCGTTGGCAGACAGCTCTTGCCAGTAGCCGCCGTGGATGAATACCAACAGGCCCGTGGACGCGGGCGGGGCGCAGCTGCTGGCCGGTGGCAAGCACAGACTTATTTGCTGCGCCGCTTGCTTGCCATAGCGCTGCGTAGACCAAGTGGCACCCAAGGCAGTGCCATCGGCACGCGCATCGTCACTGCGGGTTTGGTAGGCCGCAACATAAGGCTGGTAATGGCCCCCGATGCAAGAGCTGGGCGAGTAGGCGCGCTCGCGCTCCTGGGGCGACATGGGTTGCCAAGGCGGTGTGGGGGCTGCTGCGTTAGCCATGCGCTTAGTTGGGTGACGTGTTGCGTGCGCTGGCACCCGTTCAGGTCACCGCCTTGCGGTGGTTGAACTCGGCTGCCTGCCAGGCCTGGGTGTGCATCACGTCTTTGATCTGCGCAATGGCATGCCACACATCGGCAAAGCCCAGGTACAGCGGTGTAAAGCCAAAGCGCAAAATATTCGGCGCGCGGTAGTCGCCAATCACGCCACGTGCAATCAAGGCCTGCATGATGGCGTGGCCATCCGGGTGCGTGAGGGCCACCTGGCTGCCGCGCTGCGCCGTCTCGCGC
>JAYVGI010000063.1:0-5037 GCA_043772355.1 Polaromonas sp. | reverse complement strand
GACGGCTACACCCTGCTCATCGCCACCTTTGCCAACGCCGTCAACCCCAGCCTATTGCCCCGGCTGCCCTACGCCCACGACACCGCCTTCGCGCCCATCGTCCTGATCGGCCGCTCGCCCAATGTGCTGGTGGTGCGGGCCGACAGCCCGCTCAAGAGCGTGCGCGACGTGATCGCCATGGCACGCGCGCAACCCAAAAAACTCACCTTCGCCTCCCAAGGCAACGGCACCTCAGCCCATCTGGCCGGAGAGCTGTTCAAAAACCTCGCCAAGGTGGAAATGACCCACGTGCCCTACAAAGGTGCTGGCCCCGCCATCACTGACCTGCTGGGCGGCCAGGTGGACATGACTTTCGGCACCTCATCGGCCGTGGGTGCATTTCTGGACAGCGGCAAGCTGCGTGCCCTGGGCGTCACCACCACCGAGCGCTCCCCCGCGCTGGCGCAAGTGCCCACCATCGCCGAGAGCGGCGTGCCAGGCTATGAGGCGTATTCATGGATTGGTATTGTCGCGCCTGCCAATACGCCCAAAGACATCATCACGCGGCTGAACCGCGAGATAGTGGATATCCTGAAAGAAAAGGATGCCGTGGAAGAGCTGCTACGCCAAGGGGCGATTCCGGTGGCCGACAGCCCGGAACATTTTGCGGCGTATATGAAGGATGAGATTGCCAAATGGGGCGCGGTGGTGAAGTCGGCCAATATCAAGGCAGACTAAATCTATGAAATCGAAAACCAAAATGCCGGACGCAGAGGACGCAAAGATTACGCAAAGGACGCAAAAAGAAGTCGAAGACAAGGATGGCCTCAAAGCGCCCCATCCCGCCATCGGCATGATTGGCCTGGGCATTATGGGTGGGGCCATGGTCGAGAGCTTGATCAAGCAAGGCTACCGTGTCAGTGGGTACGACGTATCTGCCCCCGCTTGCAAGCGCCTCAAAGCTGCGGGCGGACAAGTGCTCAAGTCGGCCGCCGAGGTGGCGCAGGCATCGGACGTGCTGATCGTGTCGCTCTCTACCAGCGCTGCATTGGCAGCGACGGTGGGCAGTATCGCTGCGGGTGGCAAACGTGCCAAAGGCAAGGAGCTGATCGTGGTGGAAACCAGCACCCTGCCTTTGGAAGACAAAGAACACGCCTACAAAACCTTGCAGCGCCTGGGCATGACCGTGCTGGACTGCCCCATCAGCGGCACCGCCGTGCGCTTGAAAGAGCGTGCCTGGACGGTGTATTCCAGCGGCAACAAAAAGGCGTTTCAGCGCATAGAACCGATTTTCAAAGTGTTTACCGACAACCTGCCCTATGTGGGCGAGTTTGGCAATGGCACCAAGATGAAGTTTGCCGCCAACCACCTGGTGGCCATTTACAACGTGGCCTGCGCCGAGTCAGTCACGCTGGCGCGCAAGATGGGGCTGAACCCGCAAGACGTGCTGGACCTGTTTGGCCATAGCCAAGTGATTGGCACGGGCGTGATGCGTCTGCGTATGCCGCAAATGATTCGCCGGGAGTATTCACCTCCTACGATGAAGGTTGAAGTGTGGCAAAAAGACATGCAGGTGATTGGCGACATGGCCAAGTCGGTAGACTGCCCGCTGCCACTGTTCAGCGCCTGCGCACCCATCTACAGCGCCGCCATGGCGCAGGGGCTGGATCAGCAAGACACGGCATCGGTGAGCGAAGTGCTGGCTGGGATGGCAGGCATTGCGCCGGCTAAACCACGCCTGAGAAAACCCAAAGTAGCTTAGCCGTGCGTGAGGCCTGCGGCCTCTACACCGGCCATGCAAATAGCCTCGTCTTCATCGCCCGTGCCGCCGCTGGCACCGACTGCGCCCAGCACATTACCGCCAGCATCTTTGATCAACACCGCGCCGGGTTGCGGTAAAAATTTGCCTTGCGCGCTAGCGGCCAGAGCTACAAAAAAGTTGGGGTTGTCTTTGGCGCGCTGCGCCAGCACGCGGCTGGACGCTCCCATGCCAATTGCGCCCCAGGCCTTGCCCTGCGCCACTTCAAAACGGAACATGCTGGCACCGTCTTCGCGGGCAAAGGCTTTCAGGTTGCCGCCCTCGTCCAGCACGGCGATGCCCATGGGTTTGTAGCCCGCCTCGCGGGATTTGGCCAGCGCGGCGCTAATGATGTGGTTGGCTTGGGCCAGTGTCAATGTGGTCATGGTTTTGGTCGATCAAGTTTGAATGGTTAGCTTGTGGACGCGGATGCAATGCGCAGGCACTGAAGCTGCTGCTAGAGCTTCAGCCCTGTTTACTCAGGCTGGATATTGCCTTCACGGATCACCTTGGCCCATTTGGCCACTTCGTCTCTTAGAGCCGCAGCGGTTTCTTCGGGTGTCGTGTAGGTGGCAAACACGCCTTGCGCCAGCATCGAGTCTTTCACATCTTGCTGGCTCAAAATAGATTTGAGCGCCGCGTTGAGCTTGGCCACAATCGGCGCTGGGGTGCCCGCAGGTGCCGCGATGCCAAACATGGAGCTGACCTCAAAACCTTTTAAGCCTGCTTCAGTGGCGGTAGGCACATCGGGCAGTGTGGGCACGCGCTCTTTGGTGGCTGAGGCCAGGGGGCGCAGTTTACCGGCCTTGATATGGGCTTGTGCGGAAGGCGCAGTCTCGATCATGGAGTTGATCTGGCCGCCGATCAAATCGGTCATGGCCGGGCCCGAGCCTTTGTAGGGTACATGCAGCATTTGCACGCCCGCCACGCGTTGGAACATCTCGGCCGCCAAATGCTGGGGCGAACCATTGCCTGAGGATGCCACGCTCATCACACCGGGTTTGGATTTGACCAAAGCAATAAATTCAGACAAGGTATTGGCCTTGATAGAGGGGTGCACTACAAACACCAATGGCACCGAGCCCACCATGGCGATAGGCGCAAAGCTTTTTTCCATGTCAAAGCTGACCGATTTTTTGTTCAGCACCGAGCTGATCGAATGGCTGGTCATCGCGCCCATCAACAAGGTGTAGCCGTCCGGCGCAGCCGTAGCAACGGCCGCCGCGCCAATGCTGCCCGCAGCACCGCCCCGGTTGTCCACGATGACTTGCTGGTTCAAGGCTAAAGAGAGTTTTTGCGCCATTACCCGGCCAATCACATCGGTAGCCCCGGCAGGTGGGTAGGGCACGATCAGTTTAATCGGCTTGTTGGGATAGTCTTGCGCCATGGCAGGCAGCGCTAAGCCCCACACCGCAGTAAGCGCAAGGCTGGCTAACAGCACGCGTTTGGAGTTGGATGCTGTCAATGAAGTGCGGTGCAGTTTCAAGTAGGTCTCCTCAAAGGGTGGATAGGTAACACAGCGGTCTGACACTGTATTGTCTATCACCTGCTTGACCCGCGCCACCGTATTGACCACATCCTGAAGGGAACTGCGTGAAGCTGTTCGCGTGCGGCACACTTCTTGGTTGGTTAACTCCCTCATCAATCACGCGGCAAGCGCAGGCATCACCCGCTCAATGCCTGTTCAGTTTGGCCAGCACCTTTGCTGGGTTGTCATGGGGCCCCGGAATGGAAACTGGTTTGCCATTCCTGCCGAACTGGAACTTGGGACTGAATGGGCGCTCGGCCTCCACTGTGCCGCTTGCTGCCTGGCCGCCTTAAAACGGCGCGTCATCCTCGGCCGCATTCGCAGCGCCTGCACAGGGTGCATCCGCTACCGCGTCCGCCCCCGGCGCAGCCACTCCCATTACCATCTCACCTCCAAGCGCCTCGACCAGATCGGGAATGAGCTGGCGTATCTCGCCGGTTGCAATCGCTGCATCAGCATCAAAGCTGTCGTCCTTACCCGCACCACTGTCCTGAAACACGCCTTCAACAAACGTGATCTTCTTGATCTGTAGTGCTTCGGTCAGCACAAATGACACGCGACCTTCCCAGGTCATGGCCAGGCGGGTAGGCAGTTTGCCGTTGGTGATGTGTTGCTGCACCTCCTCAATGTCCAGCGCGTGGCGTGCGTAGCGCACCACGGCTTTGGATTCGTCGGCGGCTTTCAGCTCGCACTCGCGGTCCACACTGAAACCAGCCGGTGGCTCTTGGCTCAGCAGCCAGTCTGACATGGCCGCCACGGGTGATACGGTGGTCTGGATCGGCATGGCGCCCAGGCCTTCCATGGCCTTGGCCAGTGCGGTCAGCACCTCGTCTGCCTTGCCCAGGCTGCCGGCATCGATCATCAGCAGGCGCGCGCTGGGGTCAATCCACACGGTGACGCCGCCCTGGCGGGTAAATGCCATGGGCAGCAGTTCCAGCTTGGCCTCTTCCTTGAGTTCCTTGCATTCTTTTTTGCCGGGTTTGCGGCCTGTGGTGGCTTCAATCTGGGCTGCGCGCTCTTTCACCTTGCGGTTGACGACGGAGGCCGGCACAGCCTTGCTTTCGGTCATCAATTTGAGCAGCCAATGGCCGCCAACCGACTCCACCAGCGCGCCGTTGGCTTGGCCACGCGGCGGTGTCCAGCCGACAGATTTTTCCTGCGTCAGGCCACACTCAACAAAGGGCGCGGTCTGCAAGTTGGCCTCCAGTTGCTCCAGGGAAATGGCCCACGCGGGCCCGATGCGATACACCAACACGTTTTTAAACACAGAAGACCTTTTTTTGACGGTTAAAAATGGAGAGGAAAAATTCAGGAACGTTGCAGTTTAGGCGCTCCTGCATGGCGGGTCGCAGCGATTGAATAATATTTTTTAATACCCACTAAAAAGCCAATATTCCGTTGAAGGACGCGCAGTCGGGCGGACTGCTGCGTTGCTTGGACGAATGCGCTATGCTATTTGCATGGAACACTCTTCTTGGCTGGTTAACTCCCTCATCTACCTGGCCGCTGCAGTGGTGGTGGTGCCGCTATCGAAAGCGCTGGGGCTGGGCTCCATCATTGGTTACCTTGCGGCGGGCATTGCCATCGGGCCCTGGGGCCTGGGCCTGGTGACCGATGTGCAGAGCATTTTGCATTTTGCAGAATTTGGCGTGGTGCTGATGCTGTTTCTGGTCGGGCTGGAGCTGGAGCCTGACCGGCTATGGAGCCTGCGCAGGCCGATATTTGGTTGGGG
>JAYVGI010000062.1:0-2340 GCA_043772355.1 Polaromonas sp. | reverse complement strand
GTGCGCGGGCTTAACTCGGGCTTTGACGATGCGGACAATTTGATCTGGAAACTGGCCTTGGTGGTCAAAGGCCAGGCCACTGTCCAACTGTTAGAGACGTACTCCACCGAGCGCATCGTCGCCTACCATGTGAACGCCACCAACGCAGGCAAGAGCACCGAGTTCATGGCCCCCGGCTCGCGCGGTTTTGCACTCATGCGCGAGGCCGCACTGTCATTGTCGTTGGGGCACCCCCGCATCGCCAGTCTGCTCAACCCGCGCCAAACGTCGGCTGTAGCTTATGCTGCTGAGAAGCATCTAGATGACGAGTTTACCGATGGCTTGCAGCGCGGCCAGGCACCTATGGATGTACCGGTGGTATGGCCCGATGGCACAGAGGGCCATCTACTAGACCGTGTGCACAGCCGCTTCACGTTATTGGTTTTGGGCGATGGCGTTTGGACAGACCTCGCTGGTGATGCAAGCCCACACCAGAGTGCAACGGCTATCGACCTGCTGCAATTTGCAGGTGATGCCAGCGCCCAGCCCGCGCTTGCCAGCGCATGGGGTTGGCACCGTGCCTACCTGCTGCGCCCTGATGGCCATGTAGCATCTATTTACCGCTCAGCCCTCTGGAATATTGCGCAAGCAGCTATTAAAAATATAGTGATTAGGAGTCAAGAATGCTGACTGACGCAGAGCGAGACGAGTTTTATACCCACTGCGCCCAGGCCATCAACAATGCAGGCCGCTCGCGCGAGAGCTTGCTGCTAGCCCGCCTGGCCTTGCTGCTGGCCGACGAACTGGGCGACATCAACCGCGCCAAAGCCGCCATCGCCGCAGCGCTGAAAGACTTGCCAGACCCCACGCTGTCAGCCTAGGTGACAGCCAGGCCGACCGCAGGCCAAGTGGGCGCGTACACTCAGGCGTCCTCTCCATCCGCATGCCGTTTTTGAATTTCTGTGTGAACTCCCTTCTGCGTTGGCTGCAAGCCAACATTCCCCTGCTGATCACGCTGCTGATCCAATCTTTCAGTGCCCTGGCCTTGATGGTCATCCCAGTCTTGGTGCCGGTAGAGGCCCCGCCGCGCCTGAGTGCGGCGGGGCTAGGTGTGTATCTGCTGTTTGCCTACACCGGAGCGGTGCTGGGCAGCTTGGCTGCGGGGCCGCTGGTGGAGCGCTTTGGTGCCATACGCACCAGCCAGTGGGCGCTCATGTTGTCGGCAGCGGGGCTGGTGTTGGCGGGGCTGTGGCCGGGGGCCATCATGGCGGCTGCATTTTTATTGGGCTTGGGCTACGGGCCGATCACACCGGCCAGCTCGCATGTGCTCAACCACACCACGCCTGCGCACCAGCGCAATCTGGTGTTCTCCATCAAGCAAACCGGTGTGCCCGTGGGCGTAGCGCTGAGCGGTTTTTGTGTGCCGCTGCTGGCCATTGCCACCAACTGGATGTGGACGCTGCTGATTTTTGGGGTTGCCTGTGCGGTGGTGGCCGCCATGGCCATCCCCATTCAGGCGCAGATGGATGCCGACACCGCCCACGCCGGCGCGGCAATGCAAGGCAACGCTTCGCTGCGAAATCTGCTGGCACGCTTATTGGAGCCCTTTGCCGTGATCTGGCGGCACAAGCCCTTGCGCGTGTTGGCGGCCGTGTCTTTCATTCTGTCGGGCATGCAGATTGCGCTGGCAGCGTATCTGGTCAGCTACCTTACCTCCAGCCTGGCCATGACGGCGCTGCTGGCCGGGTCGGTGCTGGCCTTGTCGCAGTTGGGGGGCGTGGTGGGGCGCATAGCCTGGGGCTACGTAGCCGACCGTTTTTTGCGCCCCTTGACCATGCTGGCCCTGTTGGCCGTGGTCTCGGCCTCGGCTTCGCTGGTCACAGCCAGCCTGATGCACTGGAGCGCGCCACCACCGGGCCTGTTTTTGGCGCTGTTGATGTTTGTCTTTGGTGCCAGCGCCAGCGGCTGGAATGGCGTTTATCTTGCCGAGGTAGCGCGCCAAGCGCCAGCAGGCAGCGTGGGCATGGCTACCTCAGGCACCTTGGCTTGCACCTTCCTGGGCGTGCTGCTGGGCGCGCCACTGTTTGGCTTGGTAGCCTCCGGTTCTGGCAGCTACAGTGCCGCCTTTTGCCTGCAAGCCGTGCTGGTCAGTGCTGCGGCAGTGACGCTGTGGCGGGTTCGCTCGCCAGCGGTGAATAACTAAACTTAAGGGCTGCGCTTACCATCGGCTGCCTGCTGGGGTGGCAAGGCAATGGTCTCGGGTTTGAGCAGCGTCACCGCGCGCTCTTGCGCCATCAGTTCCTCCAACTGCTGGCGCCCAGCTTTGGCCAGGCTGATCAAACGTTCTTCATCTTTATGGTG
>JAYVGI010000061.1:0-34392 GCA_043772355.1 Polaromonas sp. | reverse complement strand
AATGCCTCTGGATAAAGTAAAAAGGCTCTGCGCATTGCGGCACAGAGCCTGTGGCGGATAGCTTGGTAAAGTTATTTCGCCAGTTGCTCTTCTTTGATGTAGCCGCTGCCCACCAGCACCTGTTTGTAGTTGGACAGATCGACACTGACTGGCTTGAGCAGGTAGGACGGCACCACCTTGACTTTGTTGTTATAGGTCTTGGTGTCGTTAATCTCTACTTTTTTGCCACTCATCATGGCGTCCACCATATTGGCCGTCACTTTGGCCAGCTCGCGGGTGTCTTTGAAGATGGTGGAGTACTGCTCTTTGCGAATGATCGACTTGACCGAGGGTACCTCGGCATCTTGCCCGCTCACGAACGGAAAGGGCTGACCAGCACTGCCGTAGCCCACGCCTTTGAGGGACGACAAAATGCCGATGCTCAAACCGTCGTAGGGTGACAGCACAGCATTGACCTTGGCCTTGCCGTAGTAGGCGCTGAGCAGGTTGTCCATGCGGGCCTGCGCTACCGCACCGTCCCAGCGCAGGGTAGACACCTTGTTCATGCCCAGTTGCTTGCTCTGCACCACCAGCTTGCCGCTCTTGATGTACGGGTCCAGCACCGACATGGCGCCGTCGTAGAAGAAGAAGGCGTTGTTGTCGTCCGCCGAGCCACCGAACAGCTCGATATTGAACGGGCCCTTGCCTTCTTTCAAGCCCAGCGCTTTTTCCAGCGACTGGGCTTGCAGCACGCCCACCTGGAAGTTGTCAAATGTAGCGTAGTAATCGACGTTTTTGCTGCCCACGATCAAGCGGTCATAGGCTACCACCTTGATGCCTTTGTCGGCCGCTTTTTGCAAGGCATTTGACAGGGTGCTGCCGTCGATGGCGGCTATCACCAGCACCTTCACGCCCTTGGTGATCATGTTCTCAATCTGCGCCAGCTGGTTGGGGATATCGTCGTCCGCATACTGCAAATCGGCTTTGTAACCTTTGGCGGCCAGTGCGGTGACCATGCTGTTGCCGTCGCTGACCCAGCGGGTGGACGTCTTGGTGGGCATGGCCACGCCTACGGTACCTTTGTCTTGCGCTTGGACAACGGGTGCGGTAAAGGCGCAGCCCAGCGTCAAACTGGCAGCTAGCGCCTTGAGGGATGTTCTGCGTGAGTTCACTGTGTATTCTCCAAAATAGTGATATGGCAAGCTTCGCTTGGGATGATTAATTACGAATCAGGATAAACCCGCACCAGCACCCCCGGCCCCTTGTTTTAATGTGTAGCGCTGCGTCACCGCTTGCTGCCCCAGCCAGCCCACTACAGACCACGGTGAGCCCTTAATTCCAACCCCCATCAACCTTGAACTCTTGCGCCGTGCACATGGCTGCATCATCGGATGCGAGAAATAACACCATCCGCGCTACGTCGGATGGCTGCAATTTATCAGGCAGACATTGGTTGCGTTTGATGCGCTCCTCGCCTTCAGCGGTCAACCACATTTTGATTTGGCGCTCGGTCATCACCCAACCTGGCGAGACCGTGTTGACGCGGATGCGGTCAGCTCCCAAGCTACCCGCCAAGCCCCGTGTGAGGCCGTTGACGGACGATTTGGCAATCGCATAGCAAGGGTAGTTGGCATCCTTGTTTTGCCAGCCGGTGGAGCCCAGATTGACGATGGAGCCGCCCCCCAGCCTGCGCATGCCAGGCACCACAGACTGGATGGCAAAAAACGCGGGCCGTTGGTTCACGGCCATGCGCTCGTCCCAGTACTCGGGCGTGACGGATTCCAGGCTGTGGCGGTCATCGCGTGCCACGTTATTCACAAGTGTCGAGAAGTCTCCCAGTGCTGTGGCTGCCGCTGCGATAGCCGCTTGCAGGGCCGCCACGTCGCGCACATCGCAGGCTTGCCACCAAGGACGTGGGTATCCGGCAGCCTCCAATTGCGCTGCCAACGCCGCGCTCTCGGGTTCTGCGACATCGACAAATGCCACGTGCGCACCTTGCTGCGCAAACGCCGTCACAATGGCCGCGCCGATGCCGGTGCCGCCCCCTGTGACGAACACGCGCTGGCCGCGCAGGCTGGGGTACTGGGCCAAAACAGGAGTGCTTGTCATATCGAAATCCTTTGCTGGTTGCCATGAAGGTAGGCGGTGCTGCGCCAGTTTATCGGAATACCGCTTGGTGAGGTGCTGCCTTGGTCATGTTGCGGCGATGGATGAATTTGCTTTGGCGCCAGTTGCGTGATGGGCTCGAACTTGGTTGCACGCTTGAGTCTGGGAGCGCGCTGACCGAAGTACATTTCCGACTGCCTCTCCCGCATTGCGTGAGAGGGCCGGGGTGAGGGTGTCGCCCAGCACCAATTCAGCAGATGGTTTGCACTGCGTCCACCTGATCACTCTCTTTACCGTAGCACTCCGTCTAAACAGGCCAGTGGGGTACACAGGATAAAGCCAATAATTGATAGTTTTGATCGATTTGCAGCTACTGTGGCGTTCCATGGCGTTTTAGCCACCAGAACCACGACCACCCGCTCCCCACGAGAACCTGATTGCTATGTATTGTGTAGCATCTTAAGCATATTCCTAGATGGCTAAGAGCTGATAGATACCAAAAATCAGCTCAAAATCGCGGTTGTGGAGCACTCGGGAAACCGTGGGAGCCTGAGAATCGGCTGGTCACTGCAAATTTACCTGTTTGAGCGATTTTTCTGATCTTATCGGGCAATAGCCAGCAAGAAACATGGAGGATCCGCTATGGAATGGGGAGTGCCTGTTTTGCAAAAAATGCTCGCTCGACCGTCTGCGGGGCTGGTTTTCGATGCACAGCGGCTCTGTACGGTACAAAACTCCAATTTTTAGTCTATCCCTATGTACCCCACTGTCCTGCATAGACGGAGTGCTACGGTAAAGAGAGTAAGCGGCTTGCCAGAGCGCAAACCACCGTAGCGCCTGATGAGTTGAGTACTGGGGGACACCCTCACCCCAGCCCTCTCCCGCAATGCGGGAGAGGGAGTCGGAAATGTGCTCTGGCCAGCGCGCTCTACAGACTCCCATGCACCACCAAGTTCGAACCCGTCACACCGCCAGTGCGAGACAAAAGCGACCCAGCCAGCAAGCGGTGATGGAGCGTATTTGCGATGAAAAATCTGGAGAAAGGCGCGGGGACAACCTCCAGATGACTACCAACTAATCCGCGTGTTTTTGCAAGATTTTTAACGAAAGCAAATTCCTCCATCGCCGCAACCTGACCAAAGTAGGACAGACATCTTAGGAACCCCAAGCCGCAAGGTGACCAAAGTAGGACAGTAGGCTTCACACCAGCAAAAAAAAGGTGACCCGCTACAAGCAGACATCTTCAAGCCAGGCCAGCAAGGCTAATTTGCCTACCCACGGTGTTCCACGTAGCCCCTGCCAACTCAAAACCATTTTGTCTCGTTTGCGACACTTTCTGGGATTTCCCCGGGGACGCTTTTGGGCCGCGCAGACGTAGACTGTTTTCACTCAAGGGCCGTGGCTTCGTTGATGGAGCACCGGCACTGAGGCTAAGGAGATCGGTTTGCTTCCTACCAACATCGCTCAGCCGTCCTACTTCCACAAAGTCGTGGACTGCCAATGGGCTTGCCCCGCCCACACCCCCGTGCCTGAATACATCCGCCTGATAGGCCAAGGGCGTTACAGCGATGCCTACATGGTCAACTGGGTGTCCAACGTGTTCCCTGGCATTTTGGGCCGCACCTGCGACCGACCTTGCGAGCCTGCGTGCAGGCGTTCGCGCGTGGAGGAGAGCAATGGCGAGCAGCCCGAGCCGGTGGCCATATGCAGGCTCAAGCGCGTGGCCGCCGACATGAAGGACGATGTCTCCAAACGCATGCCCACGCTGTCGCCGCCCAACGGAAAACGCATTGCCTGCATCGGCGCAGGGCCTGCCTCCTTGACGGTGGCGCGTGACCTGGCACCGCTGGGCTACGAGGTGACGGTGTTTGACGGCGAGGCCAAGGCGGGCGGTTTTATCCGCACGCAGATTCCTAAATTCCGTTTGCCTGAATCGGTGATTGATGAAGAGACGGGCTACATTCTGGACTTGGGCGTGAAGTTCAGGAGTGGGCAACGCATTGAGTCGATGACCGGCCTGCTGCAAGAAGGTTTTGATGCTGTGTTTGTAGGCTGCGGTGCGCCGCGTGGGCGTGACTTGCAATTGCCCGGACGCAAAGACATTACCGAAAACATCCACATCGGCATCGACTGGCTGGCCTCGGTGTCCTTCGGCCACATCAGCAGCATAGGCCAGCGCGTGATTGTGCTGGGCGGTGGCAATACCGCCATGGACTGCTGCCGCTCTGCACGCCGCTTGGGTGGTAGCGATGTGAAGGTGATTGTGCGCAGCGGCTTTGACGAGATGAAGGCCTCGCCTTGGGAAAAAGAAGACGCACAGCATGAGGGCATTCCGATTTTGAACTTCCATGTGCCCAAGTCGTTCGAGCACGTTAATGGCAAGCTCACCGGCATGAAGTTTGAAGTCGTCAAAGCCAGCTACAACGCGCAAGGCGAGCGCAGCCTGGTGCCTACGGGCGAGCCCGAGGTGCTGGTGCCTTGCGACGCGGTGCTGATTGCGGTGGGGCAAGAAAATGCCTTCCCTTGGATTGAAGAAAGCAGTGGCATTGCCTTTGACAAATGGGGCTTGCCGGTGTTGAACAAAAGCAGTTTCCAGTCCAGTGTGCCTAACGTGTTCTTCGGTGGCGACTCAGCCTTTGGCCCGAAGAACATCATCACTGCGGTGGCGCATGGGCATGAAGCTGCCGTGTCGATAGACCGCTTGCTGAACGGCGAAGACATCGCCCAGCGCCCCGACCCGATGACGAACCTGATGTCGGCCAAGATGGGCATCCACGAATGGGCGTATGACAACGACACATCGAACGATGCGCGCTTCAAGGTGCCTTGGGCCAAGGCTGAGGTGGCGCTGGCCAATATTCGCGTCGAGGTGGAGCTGGGTTTTGATGCCGCCACCGCCTTTAAAGAAGCCGGGCGCTGCCTGAACTGCGATGTGCAAACGGTGTTCACGCCAGAGACCTGCATCGAGTGCGATGCCTGCGTGGACATTTGCCCGATGGACTGCATTACCTTCACGCCCAATGCGGAGGAAAGTGCGTTGCGCACACAACTTAAAGCACCTGCTTTAAATTTGAGCCAGGACTTGTACGTCTCCACCGCCATGAAAACCGGCAACGTGATGGTCAAAGACGAAGACGTGTGCCTGCACTGCGGCCTGTGTGCCGAGCGCTGCCCTACGGGGGCCTGGGACATGCAAAAGTTTCTACTGAACACGACGCAGGCGGGTGCCGGGGCGCGGGATGCGAGTCCCAATCCGAAAGCCATGAAGAAGGCGATTGCGGGGGTGCCTGCATGAGCGCCGCCGAGCCGTCTGAAGGCGCGAAGGCCCCCTCGGGGGGCAGCGCAGTACGTGCAACGACCAGCGTGGGGGTGTTATGAAACGCATTGAAGCAGTTAACGACTTCGTCATCAAGTTCGCCAACGTCAACGGCTCGGGTTCCGCCTCGGCCAATGAGCTGTTTGCCAAAGCCATTTTGCGCATGGGCGTGCCGGTGAGCCCGCGCAACATCGTCCCCAGCAACATCCAGGGCCTGCCTACGTGGTACGAGGCACGGGTGTGCGAGCACGGCTACCAGGGCAGGCGCGGCGGTATTGACATGATGGTGGCGATGAACCCGCAAACCTGGGATGCGGATGTGGCCGAGCTGGAGCCCGGTGGCTACCTGTTCTACGACAGCACCAAGCCGCTGCCGCCGTCTAAATTCAGGGACGACATCCATGTGATTGGCATGCCGCTGACTGAGATATCCAACGCCGTCTACCCCGATCCGCGCCAACGCCAGCTGTTTAAAAACATCATCTACGTGGGCGCACTGTCGGTGCTGCTCGAAGTTGAGGCCGAGGTGATTGAAACCCTGTTTGCCGAGCAGTACCAAGGCAAAGAGAAATTGCTGGCCTCTAATGTGCGCGCCCTGCATTTGGGGCGCGACTTTGCCACCGAGCATTTGAACGCCCCGCTGGGTATCCGCGTGAAGCGTGCAGACAAAGTGGGTGAGCAGATCTTTGTCGATGGCAACAGCGCTGCAGCGCTGGGCTGCGTGTACGGCGGGGCCACCGTGGCCGCTTGGTACCCCATCACGCCCTCGTCATCCGTGGCCGAGGCGTTTCAAAAATACTGCGCTAAGTACCGTGTCGATCCCTCCACCGGACAACACAATTACGCCATCGTCCAAGCCGAGGACGAGATTGCCTCCATCGGCATGGTGGTGGGCGCAGGCTGGAACGGTGCGCGCGCCTTCACTGCCACCTCGGGCCCCGGCGTGTCGCTGATGACCGAGTTCATCGGTCTGGCCTACTTTGCCGAGATTCCCGTCACCATCATCAACGTGCAGCGCGGCGGGCCGTCCACGGGCATGCCCACCCGCACCCAGCAGGCCGACATCATCGCCTGTGCCTATGCCTCCCACGGCGACACCAAACATGTACTGCTGTTCCCCGAAGACCCGCATGAGTGCTTTGACCATGCGGCGGCAGCGCTGGATTTGGCGGATCGTTTGCAAACCCCCATCTTCGTCATGACCGATCTGGACATCGGCATGAACCAGCGCCTGTGCCAACCCTTTGTGTGGGACGAGGCGCGAGAGTATGACCGAGGCAAGGTAATGACTGCTGCCGAGCTGGAAGCGGGCAAAGACTTTGGCCGCTACAAAGATGTGGACGGCGACGGCATTCCGTGGCGGACCTTGCCCGGCACGCACGCCAGCAAGGGCAGCTACTTTACCCGTGGCACCACACGCAATGCCTACGCCCAGTACTCCGAGCGCGGGCCCGACTATGTGTACAACGTGGAGCGCCTGCTGACGAAGTTCAACACCGCAGCGTCTTTGGTGCCGCAACCCGTGCTGCGCAGCGCCGCGCACAAAACCCGCCTGGGCGTGATCTACTTCGGCTCCACCAGCCCCGCCATGGGCGAGGCACTGGACGTGCTGACGCAGGCAGGTATTCACCTGGACGCGCTGCGTCTGCGCGCCTTCCCCTTCCCGGGCAGCGTGGCGCAGTTCATCGCCGCGCATGAGCAGGTGTATGTGGTGGAGCAAAACCGCGACGCACAAATGCATGCCCTCTTGGTCAACGAGCTGGACATTGACCCCGCCAACCTGGTGCGCGTGCTGCACTACGACGGCACGCCGATCACCGCGCGCTTCATTACCTCGGCCATCACCAAGCATGTGCATGCCTCGGCCGTGCAGCCTGTGCACGCCCACGCCAAAGCCGCGCCCATCAAGGAGACCGCATGACCTATCTGGCCAAACCCCGTTTGCACCACCCCTCGCTCTCACTCAACAAGGTAGGCTACACCCGGCGCGACTACGAAGGCAAAGTCTCCACCCTGTGCGCAGGCTGTGGGCACGACAGCATCTCGGCGGCCATCATCCAGGCCAGTTGGGAGCTGGACATCGCGCCCCACCGCGTGGCCAAACTCTCGGGCATTGGTTGCAGCTCCAAAACGCCAGATTATTTTTTAGGCGCATCGCACGGCTTTAACACCGTGCATGGCCGCATGCCCTCGGTGCTGACCGGGGCCAACCTGGCCAACCGCGACCTGCTCTACCTGGGCATCTCGGGCGATGGCGACTCCGCATCCATTGGCCTGGGCCAGTTTGCCCATGCCATGCGGCGCGGCGTGCGCATGGTCTATATCGTGGAGAACAACGGCGTGTACGGCCTGACCAAGGGCCAGTTCTCGGCCACCGCAGACCAAGGCTCCAAGAGCAAAAAAGGCGTGGTCAACAGCGACAGTCCCATAGACCTGGTGGGCATGGCGCTGCAACTGGGCGCGACCTTTGTGGGGCGCAGCTTCTCGGGCGACAAGGCGCAGCTGGTGCCCCTCATCAAAGCCGCCATGGGCCACGGCGGCGCGGCCTTTATCGATGTGATCAGCCCCTGCGTGGCCTTTAACAACCATGCGGGCAGCACCAAAAGTTACGACTATGTGCGTGAGCACAACGAGGCCGTGAGCCGCATAGACTTCATCAGCACGCGGGGCGAGATCACCACCCAGTATGCGCCCGGCTCCATGGTGGAAGTAGAGCAGCACGATGGCAAGTTTTTGCGTCTGCGCAAACTGAAAGCGGACTACGACCCCACCGACCGTTTGGCCGCTATGCACCAAGTGGCTACCCACCAGGCGCGTGGCGAGGTGCTGACGGGCTTGCTCTATGTCGATCCGCAAGCGGGGGACTTGCACACGGCGCTCAACACCAGTGCCACAGCTTTGAATGCGCTGGGCAAAGACAAGCTGTGCCCCGGCGTGGATAAGTTGGCCAAGCTCAACGCGTCACTGCGTTGATTACTGGGTCACTTGCTACTGGGTGCATAGAGAGTGCGTGTTAGCCGACTTGGGGTGCGCGCCGCGCAAACCGCTACTTGTAGAACGCCTCCACCTTGCCTTTGAGCTTGATCAACAGCGGCTGACCTTTGCGGTCTAGCGTCTTGCCTGCGGGCACCTTCACCCAGCCTTCGCTGATGCAGTACTCCTCCACGTCGGCGCGGTCTTTGCCGTTGAACCGAATGCCTACACCTTTTTCAAACAAAGCGGCAACGTGGTGGGGGCTGCGCGGGTCTACAGACAGGCGGTCAGGCAGGGGAGGCAATGCAGGGGTGTCGTTCATGGGGGGTACTTTTCAATTCAACGGACGTGTTGGCTATTGTCCGTGATTTAACGGGCCTGCGGCAATGTCATGCCATGCACGCGCGCAGCGCTATCTCTGGAAATGCTGTCTCCAGCGCATCGGCACCG
This sequence comes from Polaromonas sp., assembly GCA_043772355.1. Lineage (GTDB taxonomy): Bacteria > Pseudomonadota > Gammaproteobacteria > Burkholderiales > Burkholderiaceae_C > JAAFIP01. The sequence goes on along the minus strand of JAYVGI010000061.1, from coordinate 25,568 downwards.
GCCAGCAGGCTTTTGCGCCACGCCAGGCCGCGTGCATGAATGTGCGCCCATTGTTCGCGCAGCGATGCGAGGTCATTTTTCAGCAGGTAAGCCAGTAACGCGGCAGCTTGCAGCAGATCTTTTTTGGCCTTCACACGCTGTGCTTGGGCTCGCTCGCCAGACACCATCATTTTGTGCAGTGTATAGCGTTCGGGTTGCGGCAGGTTGACCACAATCGGGCCGTTACGTGCCAGCAGTGTGGCGCGGATGGGGTCTTCTAATGACAGCTCCATGAACCTGAGGGGTTGCAGCGTCAGGTTCAAGTTTTTAATGTAGATGTTGGCATCACCGCCACGCCCGCGCGAGGTCAAAAAATCCAAATCGAAATCAGGCTCATCCGACTTACGGTAAGACGTTTTGGCAGCGTGGGGGATAAAGCCCATTTGCAGTGACTCTATCGCTTCGGGGGTGTCTATTTTCAGGTTCGACGGCAGGGCCAAAGACAAGTTTCGACCGGCGTGCGCGAAGTCCAAATCGAGTGTGGCCGCACCCGACTCCCAGCGAACGCCGAACATGTTTTGGTAAGCCAGGAAAGCGTGGGTACCCACCAAGATGCCGCCCGCTGAAAACAGGCCTGCATCGGCCAAGCGTCCAATGACGCGTGCGTGTTTGGGCGGTATGTCGGCGCAGCCTAGCGCAATGGCAGATTTGGCTAAACGCACCAAGTGGGCGTGTGCCAGTAGTTTTTGCGGGTCGCCATGGCTGGCTACGACCTTGCGTGTGGGCTCGTCATCTGGCCCCACATAGGTTTGCAAAACTTTGCCGTTGGCATCCTTCATCTGGTGGTACCAGTACTCCCGCCCGGCCACGGTTTTCTTGGCAAAACCGCCAGGCACATCCGATACCCCACGGTGCAAATCCCATTGCCGCGCCGCACCGTCAAGACCGGCGTAGGCGGTTTGCGCGGCAAGGCTGAACTCTTGGTAGAACATAATTTATACTACCATAAAACATTTGGTAGTATAAATATATTTACTGGTGGAAGCTGTAAACGCGGCCCGACTGTCTACGCCGTTTCGCCCAAAGCAAGGCTTTGCAGCGCCTGCGCCGCGCGCTTGGCAAACAATACTGCGCCTTGGCTCTGCGCCAAGGCCTGGGCCGCCTTGAGATCGCTGGTCACACCGCTCAGATCATCGCCGCGCGCATGGCCAAGCAGGCCGCGCAGGCGCAGGTATTCGGCCTCCAGCCAGCGCAGGCCGGTATCGATCAGCGGTGCTGCCAGGGCCAGGCTCTCCAGGCCCTCCTCCACACGGCCCGCACGCTCGCAGGCCTGCGCATGCAGGATGTACCAAATGTTGGAGTAAGAGCGGCTGCTCACCAACTGGTCAATGCCTTGGCGCGCCAGCACAAAGCCTGATTCGCTCTGGCCTTGTGCGATGAGAGACAGGCCTGCAAAAAGAGCTGCATGGCCTTGCCATGTTCGCAGTTCATGCTGCGCCACCACTTGCGATAGCTCGGTAGATCGGCTGCGCAATTCTGCCAAGTTGTCACTAAGGGCAGCAGGAAAACACTGGCCAAAAATCAGCACCTGGGACAGGTTGTGCACACTGCCTTTGCTGCGTGCGTCTTGTAGGGTTTTATCAGCCCAATAGCGTGCTTTGTCGGTGTTTTCAAACACGGTGTTTGCCTGGGTCAAGCCTACCATCACCATGACGGGGTGGTTAGACGGCCCCAGCTTGTCCATGGCTTCGCTGTGTTGGGCAGGGTCATACAGTGCTAAAAATTTTTCAGCTTCGGCAACCGCTGGCACAAAATGTCCACTAAAGATCAGGGTGGTGCTCATGTACCGGTGTGCGATCAGGCGGTCGCTTTCACTGCCGCCAATGGCGGTGGTTTGAATCCGTTGCGCCATCTCAAACGCCTCGTCCAGCTTGCCGGCGGTCATGCGCAGCAGCAGCTTCAAGGCCAGCGGCGCTACGGCTGTAGCCTGGGTGCCAAGGCTGGTGCTGAGTTGCGTCACGCGCTCGATTTCTGTCTCTACCGCGGGTGCCAGGTGCCCATTGGCCGCTATCAAAGGGCTGATCAGGTCAATGCGCTGGGCGTACTCTTGCTCGTCACGTTCGCGGCTGGCGGGCAAGGACAGCGTGAGTTCAAGTGCCGCCTGGAAATGCCCAATGGACTCCACGTAGGCCGAGCGTTTGTCGGACTCCTCGCCAGCGCGCAGCCACTGCGCAATGGCGCGGCGGGTCTCACCTGCGGCACTGAGGTGAATGGCCATGAAGTGCGGCGCAGCTGCAGCGATGGCGGAAAAATCTGTTTCTAAAATATGGGCCACTTTGGCGTGCAGGCGCACCCGCTCGCGCCGTATCAATAGGCTATAAGCCGCCTCGCGCACCAGCATGTGGCGAAACGCCACCGCTTTGCCAAAGCGGCTATGGCCCTCGACCAAAACGCCCGCCTGAATCAGCTCCTCAATGCCGCGTTGCACCGCGCCCGCTTCCATGCCCGACAGTCGGGTGAGTACTTCAATGGGGAATTCACGCCCGATCACCGAGGCTATCGGCGCTATTTCACGCCCATGCTCAAAGCTGTCCAGGCGCGCCAGCAAGGATTCGGTGAGGGTGGAGGGAATGTTGGAAAGCTGGCTGCTGCCGTCCTGGTTGCGTGACGCTGCTTCGATATAGCCGCGCGTGAGTTCTTCGGCAAAAATGGGCACGCCGTCAGAGCGTGCCACGATGGCGTTTTGCACAGCGGTGCTGAGCACCTGCGGAAAAGCCACCGCCTGCACCAAACGTTTGGTTTGGAAATCAGCCAGTTTTTCCAGTTGCATGGTGCTGGCATGGACATCGCTGGCCCATGCAGGCAGCGCGCTGGGCCGCGTGGTGGCAATCAGCAAAATCGGTAGCTGGGTGATGGAAGATGCCAAGTTGCCAAATAGTTCGGAGCTGGAGGGATCAATCCAGTGCAGATCTTCCACCACCACCGCGCCACTGTCGCTGGCCAGCACCTCCAGCAAGCGAATCAGTATCTTGAAAACCATGGCGCGCACTTGCTGCGAGCTCAGGTCTTCTAACGGCTGCCTACTGGCTGCTTTGAGGCGGATTAAATCGGCCACCGCAGCAAGCTCTTGCTCCGACACGGGCCCGGCGCGCAGCATCAAGTTTTTGAGCTTGTCCAAGGCCGCTGTGGGCGCATCACCCGCAACAATGCCGGCTTGCAGTTCTATAAAGTAGCGCACCGCAAACAAGGGCGAGGCCGCGTTGTACGATGAGCACTGGAACACCAAGCGCTTGTCGGCACTGATGCCCATCGCGGTCAGCGCATCGTCTACCAGCCGGGACTTGCCCATGCCGCCTTCGGCTTTGACCACCAAGATATGCCCATTGCCCAAGCGCGCTTCGCTGATGTGCTCTTTAATTTGTAGTGAATAGGACTCGCGCCCGATCAAGGCGGTCTGCCGGCGGCCTGTGTGCATGGCCGCAAAGCGGCTGCTTTTGGCGCGCTCGCCTTGCACGCTCCACAGGTGAATGGGCTGGGCAAAGCCTTTGAGGTCAAATGCGCCCAAATCCTGGCATTCAAACATATTGCCCACCATGCGGTAGGTGGCGGGTGCAATCATGATGCTATTGGGTTCGGCCATGGCTTGCGCGCGGGCTGCGAGGTTGGGCGTTTCTCCAATCGCGTTTTCTTCTGCCTCACCATCGGATGCCATGGGCTTGCCAATCACCGTCAAGCCCGTGGCAATGCCAATGCGCACCTGCGTGGACTGGCCATGGAACAGCGGTAAGTGGCTGCAGCGCTCCACAATGTTCAGCGCAGCGCGCACCGAGCGCTCGGTATCGTGCTCATGCGCCTGCGGGTAGCCAAAATAGGCCATCACGCCATCGCCCAAATACTGCGAAATCCAGCCTTGGTGTTCAGCAATCACCTGCGCCACCACTGTGCGAAACGCGTGCAGATAGTGGTGCAAGTCTTCCGGGTCAACACGGGCAGACAATTGCGTGGAACCCACCAAATCACAGAACAGTACACTGATTTGCCTGCGCTGCATAAAGGGCGGTGCTCGCGCCGCATCGCGTGGTGTGTCAGCCAGCCCTGCGGGCGTAGGCGCGGCAGGGGCGGCAGGCGAGGCGGGCGCGTTGAGCCGTGCAATGCCATCCAAAGCTTTGCGCCTGTGGCCAATAGAGACCATTCCCAGCTCACGCAGATCGTCTGCCGTCAGGCTGGACAGCACCTGGAAATCCACATGATTTTCAACAAACGTGCTGGCGTACTGCGACAGACCCAGCGCAGCCAGCCAGGCGTTCACATCAAAAGGTGGATTGGCGGTCACGAGGATTTACTTATTTGGGTATCGAGCGGGCATGGTGCGGGGCGGCTTGCCCTCAAGCTGCCGTAGGGCAAAGTGTACGCGTGGTGTAGACAATGGGCTGGTCAAGGGCTTGCTGCAGCGGAGCAGGCAAAATGATCACCGGACCGGGGCCAAAACCGGGCGGCATCAGTGGGCCGACCGCCTGGCTGAACCGAAACAGCATCTGCGGGTCGTACTTGCTTTTCACGGCATACAGACCTGCCTGCGCATCGCCCCAGTATTTGTGGCCATAGTCGGGCTGGTTTACGCGCGGATAATTTTGGTAGATGTGGCCGTTCGAGCGGGGCTCCATGTAGGCCAACCATGCGTTCAAATACGCCACCGCTGGCGCATGTTGCGCCTCGTCCAACCAAAAGACGTCGAGCACGGCGTTAAACACCGTGTTGCGATGGATAAAAGAGCTCTTCTCGTACGGATACGCATTGATCGCACCGCCGTAGAACTCCATGTAGAAGTAGGTGTACTTGTTGGGTGCCAGTCCAAATAAGTTGAGTAAACCACGCCAGTCGCCCTCAGTCCAGTTGCGCTCCACATAGCGGGCCGATTTGTCCTCGCGCGGCCAAGGTTGGTCGGGGCCCAGGCAGGGCATGCCATAGGGCACGTTGAGCAGGTCTTGGTTGAGGTTTTGGAAGCTGTCCATCTTAGTCCACTGCACCACCGCGCCAGGCAGGTTGCACAGCATGTTGATCGAGGCTTGCCCGGCGGCTTGGTCGCCGACATACAGGCCGCGCAGCATCAGGTAGGGCTGCATCGGCGTAGCGGGAGTCACGGGGATGCCGCCCGCGATATTGGGCTGGTAGCACAGCGATACCTGGATGTTGAGATTGGGCGAGGCGGCGGTGCGCATGTAGTTGCCTTGCATGCACATGAGCGCGCCTGTGGCGTTTTGTAAATCCTGCTCGGTTTGCAGCGGGAAGATGATGGCCCAGCCAAACACCTGGCCAATCTTGCGCAGCTGGTAAGTCACGTTGAGCAGTACACCAAAGTTGCCGCCTGTGCCGCCGCGCATGGCCCACCACAGGTCGCTGTTGGCGTCTGGCGTGGCAGTGACGATGCCGCCATCGGCCAGCATCACGCGCATGGCCAGCACGTTGTCGCAGTTCATGCCGTAGGTGACGGAGGTAAAGCCGTAGCCACCGCCCTGCACGTAACCGCCCACGCACACATCGTCGCACTCGCCACCGGGCACATGCAGGCCATAGGGCTCCAGACAGGCGTTGAGTTTGCCAAATTTGGTGCCGCACCCTACGGTGGCGGTCATGCCTTGCACGTTGATGTGCACGTCAGACAAGGCACTTACGTCCACCAACACACCGGGCCCTGCAGAAAATCCCGCCGTGCAGTGCCCACCCGAGCGCAGCGCCAGTGGGAAGCGCGAGGTTTTGGACAGCTCCAGCGCAATGGCTACATCGCTCTCTACCGCGCAATACACAATCATGCTGGGGTGCGCGTCAAAAACCGGATTGAACAGCTTGCGGTCGGTGTTGTAGGCCGGGTCATTGGGCAGCACAATCGTGCCTTGCAAGCGGGTTTGCGCTTGCTTGACCGATGCTCGGGTAAGGGAAAATTGCGAGAAATAAGTCTCGTCCTGCTGGTCCCAGTGTTGCAAAAGCGCAGCATCGCGCATCAGTTTGCGAGAATAGTGGTGCGGCATGGAAGTCCTTGGAAAGCAATACTTTGGGTTGGTGGATTGTAAGTAAATTTCTGAAAACTGTGTCAATTCATTTTGGCGCTGCCCCCATTGGTGTACCGCCCGGCGCGTCAGGTCTAACCCTGCAAAGACGCAGGCGCGAGCACCACACCCCAGGGCAGGCAGATCGCATCACACCTGGCTAGCTCATTAAACAGTAGCACCCTATCGATATAAATCAATGGGGTACAAGGTATTACGCTGATATTCTGCGATTCCACAGCGTTTAAAGCACTGCGCCGCCATGTTTCGCCCCCAACGGCGCCTGCACCGCAGCACAAGGTGACCTACATGCTACGAATTACGTAGCTGCTTGCGCATTGTTCCAGGCGGCTACAGGCTGATAGGTATATCAAAAACCGGGCCAGGCAGCAGTTGGGGAGCGCATCGAAGCCGCAGAAGTGCTGCAAATCGGTTCAAAGCTTCAAATTTGCCGGTTTTGGAGCCGATTTTAAGGTAGCAATAGAGCTGTAGCCCTCTAAAATAATGCGGAACAAGCTACGAAATAGATAGTGCCCAAAAAAAGTTTCCGAAATCGACTACCGAAGGCCTGCCGGGCAGTGCATCGGCACAAAGCGCCCATCGTCCGTACCGAGCAGGCGTTGAGCAAATGGCCACTGGCAACAACCGCTGGCTGGTAGGCCACCGCAACCCGTTTCGCGCGGTAGCCGGTGCGCCGCATCTGGCCGAGGGCGGCCGCCGTGATCCGGCCGGGCGGCACCGGCTGGACGGTGGTGGCGCGGCTGATGCCCACGGACTGGGCGCAGCTGCAATAGGCGTGCGCATCGGTCACGATCAGGGGCAGTCCGGTTATTTGCAATAATCTCAGGACATCTGCAAACGATTTTTTTCAAATAACCCCGCCCTTTTCGACCTTTCAGGAGACGCACCATGTCCGTTCACCCCCTCGCCGCTTCACGTAGCCTTGACCTGCTCGCCCAGGCCAAAATCCAACTGGCGGCGGCGCACAGGCTGGCGGCCTTGCATGAACTGGAAGAAGGCATCGACAACCACTTCACTGTCAGCGTGCCGGGCAAAGACGACCAATTCCTGATCCTGCCTTTTGGTATCCACTGGTCTGAGGCCAAAGCCAGCGACCTGATGGTATTCAACGAGGCGGGCCAGACGCTTGCAGGCTCAGGCCCGGTGGAGCTGTCGGCCCGCTGCATTCACGCGCCGATCCACCGCATCACGGGTGCCAAGGTGGTGCTGCACACCCACCAGACCTGGGCCACGGCACTGAACATGTTGCAAGACAACCGGCTGCATGCGACCACCCAGACCTCGGCCTTTCTGTACGGGCACATCGCCTACGACAACACCTACACCGGCCTGGCCGACTCGCTGCACGAAGGCGAGCGCCTGGCGGCCGTGCTGGGCAATAACCACTACATCTTCATGAAAAACCACGGCGTGCTGGTGGTGGGCGACACCGTGGCACAGGCCTACCGGCGCATTTACCGCCTGGAGCGCGTCTGCCGCATGCAGCTGATCGCCATGGCGGCTGCCACAGGCACCAGCCAGCAACTCGCCGTGCTCAGCCAGGACGTGGTGGACCGTGTGCAGATGCCCAACCCGCATGACAGCCACCCGCGTGAGGAGCGCGAGCGCCTGTTCTTTGACGCGATGATGCGGGTGCTGGACCGGGAGCTGCCTGGGTATCGGGATTGAGGACAAACTGCTACCTTCTATGACCGCGCCGTACGGTATGAAGTGGCTTTTCCGTTCAGCCAGGACGACTTTGAAAAAGCACCATAGCGATGTGACGTCCATTTTGAAAAAAATACGATGGTGAGGGCTTACTAAATAAAGTCTCGTTGTTACCCCAACGCTCCCAAGAATGGACGCATCGGGGGGTTGTGTTAGATTTTCTTGCTGTCTTTGCTAAACCAGGAGTCAGTAGCTTTGCGCTCCCACTCGGTCACTTGTTTCTCTGCCTCATCCTTGGCTACGCCGTAGCGCTCTTGGATTTTTCCTGCCAATTGGTCACGTCGGCCTGCTACTACGTCGAAATCGTCGTCGGTCAGTTTGCCCCACTGTTCCTTGGCTTTGCCAGTCACTTGTTTCCAGTTCCCTTGAATTTGATCCCAGTTCATATCAGTTTCCTTAAGTGTTAAGTTAAAAATTACGAGCTCAAGCTCGCGCAAGAATCAAGGACGGATGGCGATTTCGTTCTTGACCATCTTTACGCCGTTCACATTTCTAGCAATGTTTTCAGCAGTGTTTTTCTCCAATGAACTTTTAGCAAAGCCTGACAACATCACCGTTCCGTTCAGTGTCTCTACTCGGATGCTGGTTCCTGCAACATCTTTGTTTTCGATCATGCGTGCCTTCACGGAAGTCGTGATGGCGGTATCGTCTACGTAGGCACCCACAGTTTCCTGTCCACGGGTGACTGCGCAGCCGGAAGCTGTTAGCAGCACCAGGGTTGCAATGGCAGCGGCGATGGTGGTTCGTGTAGTCATAGTGAATCTCCAAAAAAGTTAGTTTGACAATTTAGTAAACGGCATGGTGACAGACCCCACCAACCTTGGGCAGAAAATGCATATGCGGCTCTAAGTTTCAAGCCAGTCCTTCAGCTCATCGGCGTGTTCTTGCTCATCGCTCAAGATGTCCTCAAGCAAACGCCTGGTGGTTGAATCTTTATCGCCAATGAGTGCAATGATTTGGCTGTAGGTCTCAATGGCCACACGCTCAGCTATCAAGTTAGCTTTGATCATGGCTTTGAGCTCCGAAGAATCGTCGTACGTGGCATGGCTGCGTTTGGTCAGCGAATCGGGTGAAAAATCAGGCTCTCCACCCAACTGCACAATACGCTGGGCAAGTCGGTCTGCATGACCAGACTCCTCGTTTGCGTGTACCAAGAATTCTTCGGCAATTTTTGGAGATGTAAGTCCCACCGCCGTAAAGTAGTGGCGTTTATAGCGCAGCACGCAGACCAGCTCTGTCGCCAGAGAATCGTTGAGCAGTTTGATAATGTCTTTACGCCAAGGCCCATAGTTGGGAGTCACAGCGCCTTGGTCCAGGCTACGCCTGGCCGCATCAATAGCCGCGTTATCCAGCACCATACCTTCGTGCTTGGGCGCTGGTTGCTGCGGATCATTTTCTGATTTGCTCTTGCTTGCCATGGAAAATTCCTAAAAGAGAGTGTTGCTACTTCGGAGCGTTTTGATGCGCGCCGCCCATGAGCTAACTGTAGGAAATTCAGAAGTACCGAACTATCAGTGGGCTGCGCTAGCGCTTGTAGGAGAAGACCCTACGCAGTTGTAAGACCTACAGCAATGGGATGACGAAGCAGGTATCCGCTTGAAGATCGCGCCAACGTAGCGTCTGCCCTACCTTCAATAGCTGCGCCCCCCTATGCGCTGTAGTGTCCAAGGCATCAGACGGCGTTGAGCGGGACAATATAAATCGCATGCTGCGACCATCGCGCAGGAGTGTGAGTTCTGCCTGTGGCCAATGCGATGGTAGACAAGGTCTAAAGCTCAAATCCTGCGCATTAAGTTGCAACCCGAAAATGGATTCCACCGCCGCCCGATGCATCCAGGCAGCAGCACCGGTATACCAGCTCCAGCCGCCGCGCCCTGCATAGGGTGGTTGGGTATAAACGTCACCAGCCATCACGTAGGGCTCTATGCAATAGACGAGGCCACGTGTGGGATGGATTGCCCGGTGCGCTGGAGACAGATAAGTGAAGTAGCGATAGGCGATATCAACTTTCTCGCCAGAGTCAGGCACAGAAGTGGCATAGGCGGCTTGCGCCATCAAAGCCCATACCGCACCATGAGAGTACTGCCCACCGTTTTCACGCACGCCTGGTGGGTAAGCTTGAATGTATCCAGCGCTGGGATTTGCATGCACCAGTGGGGGATCAAGCAACTTGATCAAGCCCTTCTCAGAGTCAACCAGGTTGGCCTCTACCGCCTCCAGCGCCATACGTTGCAATGCAGGTTGGGAGGCCCCGGACAATACCGACCATGCCTGCGCAATCAAATCAATACGCGCTTCCGGGTTAAGGCTTGAGCCCAGCGCGGTCCCGTCGTCAAAGAAAGCGCGCTTGAACCACTGGCCATCCCATGCCGGGCCTTGCAATGCCGCCCTCCATCCTGTGGCGGCATTTGTCCATCGAAGCGCTCGTGCCCCTTCACCACGTTGCATCGCCAAGGGCGCAAAGCCTTCCACCAGTTGGCACAAGAACCACGCCAACCAAACGGACTCCCCCCGTCCTTCGTGGCCCACCCGGTTCATGCCGTCATTCCAGTCGCCACTGCCCATCAATGGCAGACCGTGCACGCCCACCCTCAAACTATGGTCTAGCGCGCGGGCAGCATGCTCGTAGACAGATGCGTCCTGGCTACTAATAGCCGGTACGTAGTAAGCATCTTCGGCCCCTTCTGGAATGGAGGCTCCTTCAATGAATGCGACACGCTGGTCTAGCAGTGCTGTGTCGCCAGTTGCGCGCAGATAGTGTACGCACGCATGCGGCAACCACAGCAGGTCATCAGAAAAATGCGTTCGTACCCCCGCCCCCCCCGGTGCGTGCCACCAATGCTGTACGTCCCCTTCTGGAAACTGGCGCGAAGCGCTTACCACAATTTGCTGGCGCAGCAGCCCGGGAGCCGCCCAGGTCAGCGCCATAGTGTCTTGCAACTGGTCACGAAAACCGTAAGCACCGCCCGCTTGGTAGAAGCCCGCTTTGGCCCACACACGGCATGACACCGTTTGGTACAAAAACCAGCGGTTTACCATGACGTCGAAAAGTGGATCGGGGGTTTTTACCGTCGTGGCTCCAAGCAAGTGGTTCCAATGGGCGATGACTTCGTCTATGCGTTGCTGCGCTGGCACGGTTGCGGCCCGGGTCGCTAGCTGCTGCGCTGCGTGGACGTTATCAGCAAAACCTACCAGGAATACCTTGTGGGTAGACTCCCCCGCATTCAATTCAAACCGCGTTGACAGCGCCGCACAAGGGTCAAGTCCGTTGCCACTGCGCTGGCCAAAGTGGTCTGGCAAGACCAGCTCCCCCCGTGCGTCGAAAAACTCCCGTCGATCACAAGTCCAGTCTTCGGTTTCGTTGGCGAGACTGGCTATGGCTAAAAACGCTGTGCCATCTCCAAATCCACCGGCACGCTCACGCTGGGTGCACAGCAGCGCAGTCAGTTTTTGTTCGTGCATTAACTTGGAATCGACGCTGTGTCGCTTCGAATCGGCTAAACGTTGGCGGAACAGTGTGGTGCTGACGGTACTTCGATCAGATCGGTTAGCGCCCATCATCCATTCCACCATGCCCACCACGCGCAACAGCACCGTCCGATGCCCGGTGTTGACAATTTTCAACTGCACTTGCTTGCAAGCGCTATTGTGATCAACGCACCATCTCGCCGTGATCTGTAGCGCCCCGCGGGTGTGGCTGATCTCGCTATACCCCTGGCAGTGCGTCACGGTGTAAGTAATATTGCCTTCACCCCAGGCTGACGCAGCTACGCTCCAAACCTCCTGGGCCTTGACATCTTGGATGAAGAACCACTCGGCGGGAGGATCAGCCACAGGATCATTCGACCAGGCGGTCAACTGGTTTAACCGACTGTTGCCCGCCCAGGTGTAGCCACCACCGCTCTCGGACAAAATGGCACCAAACGAAGAGTTGGCCATCACGTTGACCCAGGGCTTGGCTGGGCGAAGCCTGGCGTTCACATCGAACTTGAATACACTCTCAGCGCCATGAAACTGTCCGACAGGTACGGGCATTTTCCCGTTGGCCCGTTTGGCTAACACAAGCGCTGAGGTCGAAGTCCTGTGTCTTTGCTCAAAAGCCTGCTCGTGCAACGTGCTCCACTCCTGCACATGGTGCGCCAGTGGCCTACCGTCAGCATTGAACCGAATCCTGGCCAAAATTTCAAGCGTGCTGAGTTCCGCTGCGGAAAGCTCATTGGCACGCAGCACATACAAGTTGGCACTCGCGTTGCCAGGGTCTCCCCCACTTTCAGCCAGATAGCGCTCACGCAGGCTCAGCATTTCGCGATGCAAAGTCATTTCATAGGAGGCGGGCTCTGCATTGATCATCACCACATCACACACCACACCACTCCACGACCACAAGCGCAAGGCCTGCACCATAGAGCGCAGCAATCCCAATCCCTGCACCATACTTGCAAACACCAAGATGATGGGACGATCGGCTGAAATTCCGAATCGCCACATTAAGCGCTTGTCACAAATCTCTCCCATCACCCTCATCGAGTGCGCGTCTGGAGACTCCGGTCGTGTCAGGCACAGCACAAGCGCAGTGGTGAGGGTTTGGATGGCGGCAAATTTTTCAGCGCTGATGCCCAATGCACGCAGTCGAATGCCCGCCAGCGTAGCGGACATCAGTGAGGAGCGTTGCACATGACTGTGTTGCTGGTACTTGTCGATGACGGCATGCAAGGTACCCGCATCGGCTGCGGCAGTCGTCGCAAAAGTCAGCCGCGCCTTGGCAAAGGGCGCAATGCGCAGGCGCACCAGCATGGCGCATACTGGGTCAAGACCCGTATCAAGCTGGACATCCCGTGCATCTGAGTCGTTCGCTTTGGATCCAGTCTCATCGGCAGGCAAATCTGCAAAAACTCCCAATGGCTGGCTTGCCGCATGGTTACGACCCAGCCACTGCTGCCTGTCCGTCTGAAGACGCAGGCCGATTACCTGTGGATCTGTGATGGCCAAAAAATGGGCTGCGTGCAATCCGCTGTCCGTCGCTATGCGGGGCCGGCGCTCAAACAGCAATGCTTGTTGCTGTGGCGACCAATGGGACTGTACAAAGAGATTACCAAAGGCGGGATGCGCCTCGTCAGACCGTGGCTCAGCCAACGTCACCTCAAAAGCCGACATGAGCTCGATGTCCAGCGTCCGGTTACTCAAATTGCGTAACTCCACCCGCCTGAACTCAATATCGTCTTCCGGGCTCACCCACACCGTGACGTGGGCCTGCAGCTCTGGCCAAAGCGTATCAAAAAACACCCGATCCGCATGGAATGTACTGTTGTACTGCGCCGCAGTGTCGGGTGCCGGATGCTGAGTGACAGACACCGGATCAGGCTGCCTGTCCCAACGCAGGTAGAAAAAACTACCATACGCATCGCGCAGAGCATCGTCGCGCCAGCGCGAAACTCCAGTTTGTCCCCAACGGCTACTGCCTGCACCGTTAGCCCGAAGCGACACCGTGTAATGTCCATTGGACAGCAAGTGGGTGGGCTCCAGTGCCGACTCGCCGGGCAAAATCTCACGCAGCAAACCTGGTGCGCGTTTTTGCAGTACTTGGGGTGGGAACCCTGCAGGCGGTGCATGCAGAATCGACACTTCGCGTGGAATCCTCTCATGTAAAAGGGAACTCACAGCCTCTATGCTGGCGTTGGCCATGCCCCAGCGACGGGGTGCACAATCTAAAAGAACGTTGGCAATGGCCACAATAGTCATGCCTTGGTGGTGGGCCATGAAAGTGTCTACGGGTGTAAATCGCGCAGTAGTCGTTTGACGGGCAACGCTGTAGTCGAGCGCTTCGATATACCCGTAGCGAGCACGCCCCGCTATAGACTGCAGCCGCTCAAAATTGCTTATCGCCAAATGGGGTGAAATTTGCGCTGCCAGTGCGGTGGCGTAAGGTGCAATGACCAATTCATCGGGTGGTGTGCGACGTAGCGCAAGCCGAGGCACCCCTTGCGGTGCGTATTGGTACGCGAGCGTGTGGTCGCTTGCTGCATAGGCGCATTCTGAAATACCCCATGGCACTGCGTGTTTGCTGGCAAACTGAATTTGTTCGCACAGTGCCGAACGGCAGGCCCCATCCAGCACGCTTCCTGGCGGTTCGTCAAGTACCAGAGACGGCATAAGGTACTCAAACATGGAACCCGACCAGGATCTCAGTCCCGCGTGCGCACCCACAGCATAAAACGGTCGCCCCAATGCCGCCCAATGTTTAACGGGTATGTCGCCCTTGGCGATTGCCAACAAACTCGTTAAGCGCGACTCAGACGCCAAAAGGTCGTAAAAACTATTGTCCAGTTGCTGCTCGGCAACCCGATATCCAATATGCAGCAAACGGCGCTTACGGTGGTAAAGAAAGCCAAACTCAGCCTGCCACGCCATTTTTTTAAAATCATGGGCCAGTTTTGTCAATAGTTGGGCATCCTGTTGCACACCAGTTAATTGGCCTGCTTTTTCTGCCTGCATATCCGACAGCGCCGAACGAAGTGTCGTCAAGTAATCGGACAGCCGCCAGTTTTCCTGCGCATCCAGCATCGATATCGCTGGATACTTTGTTGTCTCGCTGAAAGCAGCAGTGGCCTCTAGCAATAGCCGCTCAAACTGCGCAGTATCCCGGGTGCACTGCGTCATCGGATCTTCCATGGCCAGCAAAAGAGCGAGTGCAGAATCGCCAGCGATTGGCCTTAGCCCTTGCCTTGACACCACCATCGCGCGCCTTGCTGCACTTGCGTCATGTGGGGCATGCGACAGTTCCATACATGCCTGGGCTACCGCTAACAAATGGCCACTGAGATTGCCACTGTCCACCGTGGAGACGTACATGGGCAGCAACGGTGCAAGGGTTTGGGTGTCATACCAATTAAGAAAGTGCCCACGAAAGCGCTGCAGCCTATCGAGCGTGGCGTAGGTGGCTTGCAAGCGGGAGATTAACTCCCGAGTACTGATCCAGCCAAATTGCCGGGCACAAGCCACACTTAACAGGTAAAGACCTATGTTGGTAGGCGAGGTACGGTGCGCCACCATATCATGCGGCGTCACTTGCAGATTGTCAGGTGGTAAGTGGTTATCGTCAGTGCCTACGCAACGCTCAAAAAGGCGCCAAGTATCACGCGCGATCCCCTCCAAATAAGACTGGTCTTTGGCTGCCAATGGCGAGTTCTGCAGTGTTGGCTGTATTCGACTTACCCACCACGTCCATAGGGGCGACGCTGCCCATAGCAGGCAAAACACCATGGCCGCTGCCGGAAATGGTGTGCCAACGGCCCATAACATCGCCCAGAGAAGTAAGGACAATATCGGCTCTTTCCAATGCTGGCGCACGAGTTCAACTAGCCTCGTCTTTGCTGCTGCTTGCGCAGCGGCCGCAGTCGTCCACTGCAACAGATACCGCCTGCTAATGCTTGTGCGATAGAGCGCACGCCATATGGCATCTACCGCCATCAATGCTTGCTGCACTAACTGCACCACATGCCACAGGCCGCTTAGCGCAGCGCGGATTAAGTCCACCGATGCCAGGCGATAGAAGTGCCTCTTGGCCAGATCATCCCGGCTCGGAGAGAATCCTGCTATAGCGCCCATCAATGGGCCCGCAGAGAATGCTGCGACCACCAAGCCCAGCGCAGCCCATGGGAACAGGAAAGCACCTGACAGCGCCAACACCAGCAAAATCAGCGACATGGGCGCCACCAGTGAGCGTCGCAGGTTATCAAACATCTTCCAGCGGTTGATAGCCCGCATCGGATAGTCCCCAGGATTGAACAGGAACGGCAGTAACTGCCAATCGCCACGGGTCCATCGGTGCACGCGTGAGGCGGCTACGTCTGCGTGAAACGGCGCATCTTCAATCACGGTGATATCTGTCACTGCCGCGCAGCGCGCCAGCGATCCCTCTAATAAATCATGGCTCAGCACTTGCCCATCTGGTAGGCGACTGGACAGTACAGCATGCATGGCGTGCACGTTCAGCAGCCCTTTGCCTGTAAAAGTTCCCTCACCAAACAAGTCCTGGTAGGTCTCAGAGGTCGCTGCGCTGTAGGGGTCAATGCCGCATTGCCCGGCAAACAACCAGTGGTACAAAGTGAACTCTCTGGGGGCAGGCAAGGGCGTAGCAATGCGAGGCTGCAAAATACCGTATCCACTGACGACACTGCGTCCACTGCTGTCTAGCTTGGGCTGATTGTCAGGGTGTGCGGCTACGCCCACCAGGTCTCGCAACCTGCCAGGTGGCAGTTGGGTATCGCTGTCTAAGGTCACGATGTACTTGATGTCGCCAGCGATGCGTGACATCTGACCCAAATCACAAAAATGGGTACCAACACCCTGCGCGATAGTGGCAACCAACAGTTCCAATTTCCCGCGTTTTCGCTCCCACCCAATCCAACGTAGTTCGGTTTTGCTATAGCTTCTCCTTCGGTGCAGTACGATGAATCGAGGCGCGTCGCCCTGCACTTGCGGGTACCGCAAATTGAGCTGTTCGACCTGCTGTACCGCATATGTCAGCAAATCACTATCGGTTGACAGGGTCTCGGTATCCGCGTCAGACCAATCAGTCAGCATGGCAAACTGTGCGTGGCGCTCTGGGTTGGCAAGGTAATGCAACAGCATACGATGCGCCAAGCCTTCGATCGTTGGGACGCTAGACAGCATCGCAGGAATGACCACTATCGCCCGATGGTCTGCCGGGACACCATCGGCAAAGGCCAATCTGGGAAGATGCCGAGGCCTTACCGATTCACTGATGAGCCGATTGATGACCGCCAGCACCGCCTCAGAGGCCGGAAACACGATCGCTAGTAGCCCGAGCGCTGTCAACCAAGGAAATAGCGGCTCACCGCTTTGGGCGACACCATACTGCTGCAACAGCCAGGCAATGATTCCTATGGTGCCCAATGGCAACAAGAACAGATACGCTGGCACGGCAATCCGTCTTAGAGAGTGTCGCCATTGAAAAACCACGCTATGTCGTATACCTAAGGCCTGCATGAGGCTGTAGTGACCTGCTCCCCGCAGCCAATAACTGGCCACCAGTGCAGGCCCGCCGTTGCTTGCCGTTGTTTGAATTTGGTTAAGTAGAGTGCGGGCTACGGAGAGCTCGGTCTTGCCACTGCGTTTGGCCAATAGCTCGATCCCGTGCAAGGTTTGATCCCGTGTTGCGGCGTCCTCGGCCTCAAATAGAGGCGAAGTGAGCATCAGACGCATCATGAGGCTTGTGCGTGCAACGATATCGGGCCAGTCTGCATCACCTATGGCGCGTAATGAAGTAATGGCGTTGCGCATGCTCAAATTGTCAGCCGCCTGGTCAGCGGGCAGCTGCAATTGGAAGGCCGCCAAATCTGGCAGCTTCGTTTTCACCCAATGGCGGTAGGGGTCTAGATTGGTTGCTTGTGCGTCTAGCAGGCGTTGGGCCATTTGCGCCAAGAACATTCGCCCCACGCCTCTGAGATCAAGCAAGCTGTGCAATTCTTCCAGTGCTTGAACGCTGTAGGTGCCGATATGGTCGCAACACAGATTTGCTGCGGCTCGGGCAGCTTTGTTTGCTGCAACCCTTTGCGCCAGGCGGCGTAAATTTTCTATTACCACCACGCGCAGTGTGGTGGGCAAAGCCCACATCTCGCTCAAGTTAAGTTCGGTTATCTCCTGGTACGCGATGAGAAAATGGGACAACAGATCTTCATCAAACGCGCCGTCCGTGTGGGCGACGAATGCCCAAGCCACGCCATATACACGCGGCAGTCCGGCAAGTGGCTCGTCGAGCAGCACCGGCAATCCGCGAAAATAGCTGCGCGGCAATCCTTCGTGGATTTCCTTGAGTTGCGCTTCGATCAAGTGAAAGTTGTCCAGCAACCATTCAGCCGCTGGGCTGATGTCGTAGCCCGTGCTTGCTTGCTCGCCTATGTAGGCATGCGCTTGGCTAAGCACCGACACATTGGTTTTGAGACGTGGAAAGAACGTTGTAGCGCGGGCGCTGACCACCGCCGCGCGGTGCGTTAGCGCCAAACTATGGCCGTGCTGTGCAAAACGTTGCGGGCCAAAGATCTCTGAGCGGATCGGCAGCTCTACAGGGCCGCGCGTACTGTCCAGTATGTTGCACAACGCCAAAGGCGCGTGCGGCAAAAGGCGTCGCAACTCTGGTTGCCCCATAGCCTACATCACCAGGGAACTGACTAGAATCAACGAGGCAACCGCTAGCAGTGTTGTCACGAAGCGCGAGACTGCGAAACCGTGCATGGCATCCGCCGCGCACACCACGCCGTACAGTCGGCCATACGGCTTCTTGCAATGGTGCAGGTGTTCACGCAATACCGATGCTTCGGTCGGCAAATTGTCTGCGCCTGGATGGTTCGCGGCGGTGCTCCAGCATGGCATGGCGGTGTAGTGAGTTTTCATGAGTGGCTCCGTTTGCAGAGCTGGCAAGCAGCTCGAAAAAATGAATGAAAGCAGGTGTGCGTCGCTGTAGGTGCGGGACGCATTGGCAAGCGTTGGCACTTAGGTGAGATTAAAGCTAACCATCGATTCCGTCTGTCAGACGCTGCGTGCCGATGTGTAGGACAAATACTTTCCAGGTATATTTATGAATGGCTATCAACCACGTCCGACTCAATAATCACTTTCAAAGCCTTGGTGTCAGCCGCGTTGCCAAAAGTGTCGTAGGCCTTCAAAATTTCGCCGAGTTTAAAGTGGTGCGTGATAAGCTGTTTGGCATCAATTCGTTTGGACTGCACCGTCTTGAGCAGCATGGGGGTTGAAACCGTATCGACCAAGCGTGTGGTGATGGTCACGTTGTGCGACCACAATCGCTCCAAGTGCAGATCAGCCTTTACACCGTGCACGCCCACATTGGCAATGGTGCCACCGGGTGCCACAATGTCTTGACACAGCTCAAAAGTAGCAGGAATACCTACTGCCTCGATGGCAGTGTCCACACCACGGCCGCCAGTTAACTTCATCACCTGCTCGGCCACATTGGAGTTTGTGCTGTTAAGTGTAGTGGTCGCGCCAAAGCGCTTGGCAACGGAGAGGCGGTTGTCATCCAAGTCAATCACTATGATCTCTGCGGGTGAGTAGAGCTGCGCCGTAAGCAAGGCGGCCAAGCCAATAGGCCCCGACCCCACAATGGCGACACTGGCGCCAGGCTGCACTTTGCCATTGAGCACGCCGCACTCTAGCCCGGTGGGCAAAATATCGCTCAGCATGACCAATGCTTCTTCGTCCGCACCCTTTGGAATCAGGTAAAGACTGGTGTCAGCATAGGGAATGCGAACAAACTCTGCCTGCGTTCCGTCAATTGCGTTTCCCAGTATCCAACCCCCGGTGGTGCAATGCGAGTACATGCCCTTGCGGCAATAGTCGCAGCGGCCACAAGATGTGATACAGGAAATGAGCACCCTGTCGCCCCACTTGAAAGTCACCACGCCGGAACCGACCTCATCCACGATACCCACTCCCTCGTGACCCAGAATGGTGCCTGGCTTACAGGTTGGTACATCTCCTTTCAGGATATGCAGGTCGGTACCACAAATCGTTGTTTTAGTGATCTTGATGATCGCATCAGTTGCTTGCTGAATCGAGGGTTTCGGACGATCTTCCACCTCTTTTTGACCTGGGCCTTTGTAAACGAGGGCTTGCATGATGGGCTTCCTTTGGCGATGCCTTGATTGAAGACTGGTTGCGAGAAAGCAGCGTACACGGGCCATGCGCTGGCGTCTGTGCGTTCGCGTACGGACAGTCTGAAATTCCCTGCCTACACTCGATGCAAGCCATCCACGAATCTGAGCACTTAGCAAACAAATAGCGTGGTGAATATCCAGATTCTTATGAACCCACACACCCTGGCACCAGATGCGGTTACCGCCCATCTTTCAGTCAACCCCGAATTGGGACTGAGCAGCGCACAGGCACAAGAGCGTCTGGACCATGACGGCCCTAATCAGTTAGCACGGCTACAGCCCCGCTCGGCGTGGTGGGTTCTACTGGCGCAGTTCAAAGGGCTCATGATCATCATCTTGATCGGTGCGG
Source organism: Polaromonas sp. (assembly GCA_043772355.1). GTDB lineage: Bacteria > Pseudomonadota > Gammaproteobacteria > Burkholderiales > Burkholderiaceae_C > JAAFIP01. The sequence continues at coordinate 5,775 of JAYVGI010000061.1, read as the reverse complement.
CGCTGTTGGCAGCAGCGGTAGGTAGCTACAAAGACGCGGCGGTTATTTTGGCAGTGGTGGTGATCAATGCATTGGTGGGGTTCTACCAGGAGTACCGTGCCGAACGCAGTTTGGAGGCGTTAAAGTCAATGCTGCCGGGGACAGCGCGTGTGCGGCGCAACGGCAGCCCCCATGAAATCAATGCCGTAAGCGTAGTCACCGGGGACATCGTGCTGCTAGAGGCCGGCGACAACGTAGCAGCAGACGGACGGCTTATCCTCGCTGCCGGGGCGGAGATTGATGAGTCTGCGCTGACGGGTGAGTCCATGCCAGTGGGCAAACAAGCCGATGTGGTAGCTATGGTGGATGCGCCCCTCGGGGACCGCTTCAATATGGCGTACATGAACACCTTACTCACCCGTGGCCGCGCCGAACTGGTGGTGACTGCAACCGGCGCCAATACCGAGATGGGGCAGCTGTCCAAAGAGTTGGCCACCACAGACGATGTGCCAACCCCCTTGCAAATTCAGCTTAACCAGCTTGCCAAGCGGTTGGGCGTCATTGCGCTCACCATGGTGGCATTGCTTTCGCTGTTGCAGTACCTGCGCGGCGTAAAGTTCACGGAAATTATCCTGGATGCCATTGCGCTCTCGGTAGCCGCCATGCCCGAGGGTTTGCCCGTGGTAGTCACGGTCACACTCGCCATGGGTATGCATCAAATGGCGCGCCAACATGCCATCGTCAAACGTTTGGCCAGTGTAGAAACACTGGGGTGCACCACCGTAATCTGCTCGGACAAGACCGGTACTTTAACCCTCAATCAAATGACTGCACGCACTTTCATGTGCGCCGGCCAGCAGTTCGAGGTGTCTGGCGAGGGTTACGCTTTGCAAGGCGCAATTACACCAGTTGAACGCAACACTGCGGAGGTTGCCACCACACAGCTAATGGTACCGATCGTGGCCTGCAACGACAGCCATGTGCACGATGGCAAGGCCATTGGCGATCCCATGGAGGCGGCGCTGCATGTACTTGCAGCAAAGAGCGGCGTGCTCAAGGAAGACGTTGAACGCGCACTTCCTCGCCTGGCTGAGCTACCCTTTGATTCAAAGCACAAATTTATGGCCACTTTCCATAGCGACGGCGACTATGTGCAGCTGTTCGCAAAAGGTGCGCCCGATGTGCTGCTTGCGCATTGCACGCATGAGCGTGTGGCGGATAACGACCAACCATTGACAGACACACGCAGACAGCAATTACATGCAGCCTATGAAGCCCTGGGACAACGCGGCCTGCGTGCTCTACTGGTAGCCGCGCGCACCTTGCCCTCAAGCGACTTTGAAGCGAAGTGCGAACTTCTTGCCTGGATCAAAGAACTGAGTTTCGTTGGCTTGATTGGCTTGCAGGACCCTCCGCGTATGGAGGCTAAGAAGGCGATTGCCGAGTGTCAACAAGCGGGTATTGCCGTCAAAATGATCACGGGGGATCACCAAACCACTGCCTCAGCGATTGCGGGAGAACTGGGTCTGCACGGCAAGGCAGTATCGGGGTCAGAGATCGACCGCATGGATGCGTTGCAACTGGCTAAAGTCATAGACGATATTACGGTTTTTGCAAGGGTATCTCCAGCGCATAAGGTAAAAATTGTGCGTGCATTGCAAGCCAAGGGTCATGTCGTCGCCATGACCGGCGATGGGGTCAACGACGCACCTGCGCTCAAGCAGGCTGACATTGGCGTGGCTATGGGCATCAGTGGCACAGCAGTAGCCAAGGAGGCGGCGACCATGGTGCTGACAGATGACAACTTTGCCACTATCGTGACAGCCGTCAAACAAGGTCGTGCGCTCTACGACAACATCTTGAAATTTGTTCGCTTCCAGCTATCAACGACGATTGGTGCCATCTTGACCGTATTTTTGGCACCATTTTTTGGCTTGCCCGAACCGTTCACTGCGCTGCAAATTCTATGGGTCGCCATCATCATGGACGGCCCGCCTGCCGTTTCGCTCGCGCTTGACTCCGCACGCCCAGGCATCATGAACGAGCCACCGAGACGACGCGACGAACCCGTGCTCTCCTGGGAACGCCTGGTGCGCATCTTCGCTTTTGGGGTGACCATGATGGTGGGCACGCTGGGCGTGCTGTACTACGAACTGCAGGTAGGCCCGCAGGATCGCGCTTTGACCATTGCCTTCACCACTTTTGTGCTGTTCCAATTCTTCAACGTGTTCAATGCGCGCAGCGAAAAAGGCACCGCATTCAACGCCCATTTTTTCAAAAACCGCATGCTGTGGTCAGCACTTGTGGGAACCCTGCTGCTGCAGGCCCTGGCTGTGCACTGGCCCGTCGCTTCAAACATGTTCGGCACTACTGGGATGGCGTGGACAGATTGGGGTGTGGCCGCTGGTGTAGCTTCTTCTGTGCTGCTGCTTGAGGAGGCACGCAAACTGTGTTTCAGGGTGTTTTATAAGCGACCTGAACCAATAAGTCTAAAGCGAATTTAAATACACGCAAGGAAACGTCATGAATCTAAGAAGAGCAGGGTATTCGGCCGTAACCCTGCGGCATGCCCGAACCCATATCGTGTTGCTGGCAATGACCCACACGTTGCTGTCTCCTGCACTGGGCGCAAGCGTGATGTGTCGTTGGGTGGATGAGAAGGGGCGCACACAGATCGCAGATGTGGTTTCAGACAGGTACGCGAGCGTGGCAATCTGTACCGACTCCAAGCAGTATGAACTTACTCCTGACCAGCTACGGGATGCCGCGCAGCGTAAGGCCGCCGAGCGGTTCAAGGCCCGCAGAGATATGGTCAAACCGCCCAAGAAAGCAGCTTCAAGCGTATCCCGCCCCATGGATGCTGCCTCTCAACCACGCGCAAAGCGGCCCACTGAGGTCGTCACTGACACCACGGACTGCGCAACTTGGTGGCGCATTTATGACGAAAGTGGCGAATGCTTCGGCCCCTACAAAACATTGCGGGGTATCAGGCCCGAAGCTTTTGACAACTGCAACGAGGTGCCAAGTCCCGAACCAAAATGCGGACTGCGGAGCAATTGATGCGGAGGCCGTAAAGTGCTGAAGTGGCTGTCGGCAGTAGGCGCTCCATGGACAGGAAACTTGTACGCAAGCTAATCCCAGATGGAAGCTCTGTATACCGGCCCGTTTCTAATTTAAGCCTTGGGTTTATCTTTTTCCGCACTACGATTGGACGGCCATAGAAAAGACCACGGCGCTGCTTTTAAGCGTGTCCATATGGCATTGCGAATACGCCTGCGGTCTAAAACACTGACACTGTTGGCAGCCAACGCCACCCGAAAAGCACAGTAGAAACTTACGGCCAGGTTAAGAAACCCCATAACGGGAATGGCCGCAACACACCACCACAGTGCAGGTAACTTGAATGCGCCTTCACCCAGCGATGCAACCGCTGCGGCTATCTGCCCAGTCGACAGGGTGACGTGCCGAACCTCTAACCCGATGCCAAAAAAAACCGCAAATGCGGGAATAAGACCCAACATGAAACCCAATGAAATATTGGATGCAAATCCAGAAATATTTTTGCGCCAAAAACCAGCCCAACGCCTGGCACGCTCCACGCCAATAGCCGCTGTAATGCGCGGGTTATACCGTAGCGCTGAATCCAGACGGTGCAACACAAACCAGTTTTCTACCCACCCAGCGACAATGCTTGAAGCGAACAGTAATATGCCGGTGAAGGCTGCATACAAGGCCATAGGGCCAAGCAAGGTTAGTGAATCCAATACATGGTGTGCCTCTTTTTGGGTAATCATCGGCTGGCCGCTGACAAGCTGCATCACCATACTGATTGCCAACACACAGGGAACGACCAATGCCAGGTTACCTATGACTGCAGCTACCTGAGAGCGCATTAAGTGGGTGACCTCATCGACAAACAAGTTCATTGCTGCTGAGCTCTCCACATCTTGTAGTTTGGCAGCCATCGCTGGAGCCGTCATAGCGGGTTGTTTGGTCGCTACGGTCCAATGCAGCAGTTGAATAGCTACAAAACTTAACGCGTAGTTCAGGCTGGCAAATAGACCAGACCAAAATGCAGAAAGGCTCAAACCCATTAGCGCAAACTTGGCTAAAGTAGTGAGCGACATAAAGGCCCCGCCGCCAGCAGCTTTACGCAACATGGTGCGGTACTCGGCAGGGTCGCGCGTGATGTAGTGCTCACCCGTTTCCGCGCTACGCTCGGCCACCTTGGCTGCAAGCAGTGATGAGTTTGCGGTAATCAGTGTGCGGACGCTGCGCTCTTCGCTTGAAAGCGTGGATAGGCGCGCTAACAAGCGCTGCGTGCTGGCCAGAGGTGATGAGGATAGCAAGCAATCCATCAACTCACGAACACGCACAATGCGCTTACGCATTTGCCGCAAACGAAACACCAAACCAACCGATATCCCGTGATCCTCTAAATGGCTGTAAACCCCGGTGGCGGCTTGGCGACAAGCCTCCAGCCGCTCGCGCAATTGCTGAGCGCGAGCCTCCACTCGAACCGCATCACGCGGACTGGCGATGTATGCGGCACGAAATGCCTCAGCATCTCCCGCCAGCGCATGAAATGGCCGGGTCTGCACAGCAGGCGCGTCCATACGCAAACGCATCTCCGGTGCGAAACCAATCGAACGTACCTGGCTCGCGCAGTAGGTAATAGCATCCAAAACTTCGTGCTGCCACAGGCTCAGTCCAGGTTCGTACGATGGCAAATGCAGAAGCATCGCAAGGCGTTGCAGGACATTTTCGTCCAGAGCCGTTATCCACAAGGCATCCGTATCGGTATCTAAGGCCAGTTCAAACAGCTCGGCCGCATCACTGGTTTCGGGGGTCATGGGTAACAGCTTTTGCCTGATCCGTTGGCCTAGTTCACTCAAAAATGCCGTGCGAGGTGCAAAACCAAAATCGGCTAATAGGGTGGTGATGTCCACCGTATCGGCCAACACCGCCCACCACTCCGTAAATCTCTGTTCAAGGAGTGGATCACACTGCAAAGCGTCAAGCAACAGGTGCACCCGTCGCAGAGATGCGTCTGGTGACTTCCCGTCGCCACGCACCCAATCCAAGAGGCTGATAAGCCATAGGTGTCGCTGCGCGAGCGCAGCTTGCGCGTTGAGAGCGCTCAACAAGGGGTTGAGACTGTTCATGCATCCATCGGGGCGAATCAAATCGGAGGCATCCCGCCAAACATCACTTTTTTGGTTTGGTAACTTCGTGACCAATCACGCCGCCAACCGCTGCCCCGCCCAAAGTTCCTAAGGTACCACCACCCAGGACAGCGCCGCCAACCGCCCCAACGCCAGCGCCAATCGCAGTCCCCTTTTCTTGCTCAGACATACTTGCGCAGCCGCCCAGACCCAGCACGATTGCCAGGGCAAAAGTAGCAAACAAAGTTTGTTGTGTCGTTTTCATACATATACCTCATTGCGTCATGGTGAGTTTGCAGCACTTGAGAACGACGAATATTCCTAAATGTCTGCACCGAGCCTTTTTGAGTTCGGAAGCTCAGTTTACGCAACCGCTGCATCCTCGTCTGTTCGTTGGTGCACTTGGCACGAATCTGAATTTGGAGTTGCTGTAGGACAATCGCTCTTTTTAGGGAGGTGGAAGAAGCCAATATCCCGTTGATGGTGGGGCGGCTATCAGCGCGTCCCTATCGCCCCAAGGCAGGTTTTGCCAGTGGCACCGGTGGGCATTGCGGATAGAAATGTGTGTACAAAATGGGTGTACTTTATGCAAAACGGCTGAAAATTCGGGGCTGGGAGTGGCAAAACCATG
>JAYVGI010000060.1:0-15006 GCA_043772355.1 Polaromonas sp. | reverse complement strand
ATTTCCAGATCGATAAGAGGCCAGGCGCGGAGCCTACGAGAGTGCTGTAGCACGGCAAGGCGACGCAACAACGCATCTTATTGATCTGGAAATAGAATTGCTCATTAAATAGTAGCACTTCATCTATACAGGCCAGTGGGGTACACAGGGTAGAGGGTAAAAATAAAGGTTTTCAGGCTACAGGACCGCATTAGGCGGAAAATCTGCCCCACAGACCGTCTGCCAACCATTTTTTGCAAAACAGGCACTCCACATTCCATAGCGGCTCCCGCATGTTTCTTGCTGGCTATAGCGCGATAAGATCTAAAAACAGCGTTCAAAAGGATCAATTTTCAGTCTCCAGCCGATTTTCAGGCTCCCAGCGTTTGCCGAAGGCTCGACAACGGCGATTTTGAACTACTTTTTAGTATCTATCAGCTGTTAGCCTTGGATAAATATACCTTAGCCGCTACGCAATACATAGCGACAAGATTCTCGTGGAGAGCGGGTAGTCGTGGTTCTGGCGGCTAAAACGCCTTGGAGCGCCACAGAAACTGAAAACCGACCATTTTTAACCGCCACCCATGTACCCCACTGGACTGCATAGACGGAGCGCTCCTATTTTGTGAGTAACACTGTTTTCAGGCGACCCGCCAGCCGAGGGCGAGCTAGTTGCGCCTGAATCTTTGCGGGGGAAGATCTGACGCACCGGAGGCTACGCAAAAGGGCTCAGAGCAAAATTTCGGCGTGCACCGCGCGCTCCGAATAGAGGGCCGTCCAGAATTTTGATCTGACCCCACTTGCTTCCCATCGGTGCTCACGTGTCTTGCGGACGTTTGCAGGCGACATGTCCCGTCGCCAGCAACGGCTTATCGAAGCTAAAAAAGCATTGCCATGGGCTCCCAAAGACCCGAACGCCACTACCCATTCAATAAGTTCTTACGCACCATTTTATTGGGCTACAGGGTCACCATACTTTGTAGACTTGCCATATTCCAACCCATGCAGCATGGCCATAGCATCCAAAAAGCAGGGTAGTAGCGCGCCATGTACCCGCCTAATGTCACCACCAAAGGTGCCGTAGCTGGCCACCTGCACACCATGCACGATCTTCACATGGGTTTGTAGCGCGCCCACAAGCTGCGCGGCTAGAGCATGACGATCTATTGCCGCTTTCTGAGAGGGTAGCGTGCCGTCGGTTAGCACTACTACATTGCTTACTATGCTTTGGATAGTCCAACCGTTTGCACTTGCCAGCGACGTAACTTGACTTATGTGCATGCTGGTATCCAAAGCCGTTGCGGCGGTTGCTGCTACCAGCAGGAATCCAACAGCGCCTTCAGCGAGTGACGGCGGGCTGTATTTGTCAGGATTCTCAACCCTGTCTTTGCGAACCGCCTTTGACGGCCCATATCGCAAAAATTTGTTTTCAAATTCACGATTTTTTCGCCGCCGCTGCATAAATTCGCTAAACCACTGCATGCTTTGCCTCCCGTTAATGCCGTAGCCAGATACTATCGCTTGTCCCGCAAACTGCGACTCAGCAGCATCACAGGTACCAATCCCACCGCCACCAGTGCCAAACAAGGCAGCGCCGCCTCGCCCAAGCGCTCATCGCGCGCGAGCTGGTAGGCCATCACGGCCAGCGTGTCGTGGTTAAAGGGGCGCAATACCAGCGTAGCGGGCAGCTCTTTCATCACATCGACAAACACCAGCAAAGTAGCCACTAAAGTAGAGCGGCGCAGCAGCGGCCAGTGCACGCGGCGCCATAGGGCGAAGCCGGTGACACCCAGGGTGCGGGCGCTGTCGTCCATGGACAGGGGCACACGGCTGTAGCCGCTTTGGATGCTTTGCAGCGCCACGGCGCAAAAGCGCACCAAGTAGGCCCACACTACACCCAGCACGGTGGCGGTGACTATATATCCCACGCCCCAGGTAGGCTGCGCGGCTTGCAGCGCGCCTACAGGGATGAGCAGGCCCACGACGATGACGGCGCCGGGCACGGCGTAGCCCATGCCTGCAATGTGCGCCACGCCGCGCGACAGCACATTGGGCGAGCGGCGCACCGTAAACGCCATGGCCAAGGCCATGCCCACCGCCAGCAGCGCAGCAATGCCCGCCAGCTTGACGCTGTTGAGAGCCCATGCGCCAAAGGCTGCCCAGGGCAGCGGCGCGTCAGCACTGTGCAAACCATCCATCAAGGGGCGCAGCATGAACAGCACCGGCAGCACAAAGCCTAGCAGCACGGGTGTGCCGCACACCAGCCACACGGCCAGCAAACGCTTGCCGCGCAGCGCCACGGGGCGCGCCTCGGCACTGCCTGCGCGCGCGCCCTTGCTGCTGGCAAAGCGCATGCGTTTTTGGGCGTGGCGCTCTATTTTGAGCAGCACCGCCACGATGACCAGCAAGGCTGTGGCGAGCTGCGCGGCAGCAATGCGGTTGTCCATGGCCAGCCACGCTTTGTAGATGCCTGCGGTGAAGGTTTGGATACCGAAGTAGCTGGACACGCCAAAGTCGGCCAGGGTCTCCATCAGCGCCAGCGCCACACCAGCGGCAATGGCCGGGCGGGCCAGTGGCAGGGCGATGGTTTTAATGCGGCGCTTGAGCGGTGCGCCCAGCAAACGCGCGGCCTCCATCAGCAAGGTGGCGCGCTCGGCCAGTGCGGCGCGCGCCAGCAGGTAAACATACGGGTACAGCGTGACCACAAACACCAGCACCGCGCCGCCCAAGCTGCGCACCTCGGGCAGCACACGGCCTTGCACGCCCAGCGTGCTACGGATAAAGCTTTGCGCAGGCCCGGCATATTGCAAAAAATCGGTATAGGCGTAGGCCACCACGTAGGCGGGCATGGCCAGCGGCAACAGCAGCAGCCACTCAAACGCTTTGCGGCCTTTGAAGTCAAACAAAGTCACCGCGCAGGCCGTGGCCGAGCCCAGCAGCCCCACCCCCAGCGCCACCATCACACACAGCGCAATCGAAGTCAGCGCGTACTGCGGCAGCACAGTGGCGGCCATCTCTTGCAGTATCTGCAGGCTGTCTGCGTTCACTTGCAAGCTCGATGCCAGCACGGCCAGCACCGGCAGCACGATGAGGGCGGCGATGAGCAGCAGGGGAAATTGGGCTAGGCGGTGCACTTTTTATTTTGTAGGGTTGTTGGCTGGAGGGCGAAGATGAACTTGCGGACGCAGAGGACGCAAAAATTACGCAAAGGACGCAAAAGAATCCAAGAAAAAATACCAAAAAATTTGTTAGTAACTTAGATTGATTCAAAAAAATTTTGAATTTTTTGAATTTCTGCTTTTGTTTTTCTGGTTTTTCTGGTTTTCTTTTGACTTCCTTTTGCGTCCTTTGCGTAACTTTTGCGTCCTCTGCGTCCTGTCTTCTTTTGTCTTCTGACTCTGATTTTCTCTAAAAACCCACGCCAATCTAAATGAGAATTATATTCATTTAGAATTCCTCCATGTTCCTAGAGTTGCAACACCTTTCCGTCCAGTACCCAGGCCGCAGCCAAGCCGCCGTGGCGGACGTGTCGTTTGGCTTGACCGCCGGGCAAATTGGCGTGCTGATTGGCCCCAGCGGCTGCGGCAAAACCACGCTCTTGCGTGCAGTAGCCGGGCTGGAGCGGCTGAGCGCAGGAGAAATCGTATTGGCGGGCAGCACCGTCAGCACGCCCACCCAGTCCATCGCGCCCGAAGACCGACGCATTGGCATGGTGTTCCAAGACTATGCCCTGTTCCCGCATCTGGATGTGGGACAAAACGTGGGCTTTGGCATCTACGACTGGCCTACCAAAGTGCGCCGCGCGCGCGTGGGCGAGGTGCTGGACCTGGTGGGCCTGGGCGATGTGCGCCGCCGCTACCCGCACGAGCTGTCGGGCGGCCAGCAGCAGCGCGTGGCGCTGGCCCGCGCGCTGGCACCCAAGCCGCAACTGCTCCTGCTAGACGAGCCGTTTTCTAACCTGGACGTGGATTTGCGCGAGCGCCTGGCGCATGAAGTGCGCGGCATTTTAAAAGCTGCCGGTGCCACCGCCCTCTTCGTCACCCACGACCAGCTAGAGGCCTTCGCCACTGGTGACGTGATCGGCGTGATGCACGAAGGCGCGCTGCACCAGTGGGCCGATGCGTATACCCTGTACCACCGCCCCGCTACGCGATTTGTAGCAGACTTTATTGGCCACGGCGTGTTTGCCAAAGCACAGATAGAGCTGCACAGCGAAGACGGCGGCATCCATAAACACGTCGTCACGCCGCTGGGCGAGCTGCACGACATCAGCCCCGCCGTGCTGGAGGCGCTGCAAGTGGGCGAGGTAGACGTGCTGCTGCGGGCCGACGACATCATCCACGACGATGCCTCCCCCGTGCAAGCGCAGATCGTGCGCAAAGCCTTTCGCGGCAATGAGTTTCTCTACACGCTCAAGCTCAAAACCGGCGAGACCGTGATGGCCCATGTGCCCAGCCACCACGACCACAAACTAGGCGAGTGGATCGGCATCCGCCCCGAGGTGGACCATGTGGTGACGTTTGCTACAGAGTCGGCGGGCTAGGCACAAAACCCTGCTGGTAGGTAGCCACGCCCGGTGGAATAGCCACCCAAGCCAATTTGGATTGCACCCAAATGTGTCTGTCCATCGTGAACCAACCCGGCGCGTCAAACGTGCCCCCTGCGATAGTGCGCATCCCCGGCCGCAGCTCTGCGGTGTGCGAGATGGTGGTGCCGCATACCGCGCAAAATTGCACTTTGAGCCAGCGGCCGCTCTCGTCTGAGCGGTGCTCGCACTCGGCCAGTCGGCCTTGCGTGATTTCCACATGCTGCTCAGCAAACGTCACCAAAATAGCAAATGCACTCGCCAGCCTGCGCTGGCAATACTTGCAGTGGCACACTGTGCTCACCACGGGCTGGCCCTGCACGCGGTAGTGCACCGCGCCGCATGCGCAGCGGCCTGAATGGATGTCGGACATGGGTACTCCTGATTTGAATGGTGGGTTGAGATGACGTAAACGCTATGTTATCAGTAGCTGCTTGCGCTATATTTTAAAGGGCTAGAGCCACAAAGTGCATTCAAGTGCAGGCCATATGCGCGGACTGTCTGCAGAACAGGCTTTTACGCCACCTGCACCAGCGCCATGGGGTCAGACGAGCGAGGGTTGCGTAATGTTGTGTAGGCTAAAAAGCCAGTCACCCCGCATGTGCGACAATACACCTGTTGGGCTCGCCAGCCTAGCCCAACACCAGCAACTTCGCTGGGGCCCATTGCACAAGCTGCTCCACCTCCTACGGTTCGGGCAGATTTGACCAGCAACAGGCCATTTGTGAACCTGACCGTTTTTAACTGGCTTGCTAAAGAACAAACATCTTTGCAAGTGACACGGTCACCATGCGCTAGAACAGCGCTTACCCATGAACTTTGACGAACTTGGCCTCGCACCGGCCCTATTTAAAGCAGTGCAAGAAAAAGGCTACATCACGCCTACTCCTATCCAGCAGCAAGCCATTCCGGCCGTGCTCGCCGGAGAAGACCTCTTAGCCGGAGCCCAAACCGGCACCGGCAAAACCGCAGCCTTTGTGCTGCCTATCCTGCACAAGCTGGCCATGAGCCGCAGTGCCACCAACAAGTTTGGCGGCATCGGCATCCGCGCGCTGGTGCTCACGCCCACGCGTGAGCTGGCCGCGCAGGTCGAAGAGTCGGTACGCGACTATGGCAAGCATTTGCAGCTCACCTCTACCGTGGTGTTTGGCGGCGTGGGCATCAACCCGCAAATCAACAAGCTCAAGCGCGGCGTGGACATTTTGGTGGCCACCCCAGGCCGCCTGCTCGACCTGGCTGGCCAGGGCATGCTGGACTTGTCGCAGGTGCAAATGTTTGTGCTCGATGAGGCCGACCGCATGCTGGACATGGGCTTTATCCATGACATCCGCAAAGTGCTGCAAATGGTGCCTGCGCAAAAGCAGTCGCTGTTGTTCTCCGCCACTTTCAGCGACGAGATTCGCCAGCTGGCCCAGGGCCTGCTGAACAACCCCAAGTCGATCCAAGTCACGCCCAGCAACACCACGGTGCAGCGCATCAGCCAGTCTTGGCATTTGGTGGGCCGCGCTAAAAAGAAGGCGCTGCTGGCACACATTATTCAAGAGCACAACTGGAGCCAGGTGCTGGTGTTTACGCGCACCAAGTTTGGTGCCAACCACGTGGCCGAGTTCTTGGAAAAGAACGGCATCAGCGCCATGGCGCTGCACGGTAACAAGAGCCAGGGTGCCCGCACCCAAGCACTCGCTGGCTTTAAAAGCGGCGATATCCGGGCTCTGGTAGCTACCGATATTGCAGCACGCGGGATTGACATTGAAGACCTGCCACACGTAGTGAACTACGAAATCCCGAACGTCAGCGAAGACTATGTGCACCGCATTGGCCGCACCGGCCGCGCGGGCAAAGAAGGCCAGGCGGTCAACTTGGTGAGCCTGGACGAAGAAGGCTTTTTGGCCGCGATTGAGGCCTTTACCCGCCAAGACATTCCGCGCAAAGACTATGCTGACTTTCTGCCTGACGCGGATGAGCGCGCAGAACCCATTGCCATGGGCCGCCAAACCCTGTGGGGCGGCGCAGGCAAGCCACCAAGCCGCGACGTGATGGCGCAAGCCGCTAAAAATGCACGCCGTGAGATGACCGACCGCGTGCGCGAGAAGCGCAGCACCGAAGGCGGCGGCGGCAATGGACGCGGCCCCGCAGGTGGTGGCCGTGGCCCAGCCGGTGGTGGCCGAGGCCGCAATGCTGGCGGCGGGCAAGGCCAAGGCAATGGCGGCGTAGAGCGCAACCACAACGGTGGCGGCAACTTCAACGGCCAAGGCCCACGCGGCCCAGCCCATGCACCGCGTGGCCCAGCGCCTAACCGTGGCCCCCGCGCACCTTACCCACAGCAAGATGGTTTTAACCAAGGCGCTCCGCAAGAGCGTTACGCCCAAGCTGCCCCCCAAGGCGGCAGTGAGGACGGCGACTTTGCCGACCCGCGCGAGCGCCAACACCTGCAACGCGACGGCCTGCACCTGCAGTCCCGCGCACTGAGCGAAGGCCGCCGTAATGGCGGCGCTAACCGTTCCCAAGGTGGCGGCGGTATGGGTGGTGGCGCACAGCCTGACCCATTGCGCACCAGCATCGACGGCATGGGCGGCCGTGGCCGCAGTGGCGGCGGCGGTGCACGCAGCGGTGGCGGTGGCCAACGTGCCGGTGGCGGCGGGGGTTATGGCGGCGGCGGTGGTGGTGGTGGTGGCGGACGTGGTCGCTCTGGCGGCGGTGGTGGTGGCGGTGGTCAACGCGGCCCTGCACGCACGTCCGGCGGCGGCTACTAAGCCAGCATAGTGACTATTGACCCGGTCTCATGAAATACGAACCACTCGCCCTGAGCTTGTCGAAGAGTTCGCGAGAACTTCGACAAGCTCAGTCCGAACGGAAGTTGTAGACTTCATCGGGCCGGATCAATAGCCCTAATTACATTTTCTAAAAACGCCCTTCGGGGCGTTTTTTGTTGCCCGCGCTACACTGCAAGTTATGACCACATCAAGCACCCCTACTAGCGGTCTTACCCGCACCGCCCTGCTCGCTGGCAGCACCGGCTTGGTAGGCCGAGAGCTGCTCACCCTGTTGCTGGCCGACAACCGCTACAGCGCCGTGCACTGCGTAGGCCGCCGCGCCCCCGCCATCTCGCACCCCAAGCTGGTGGCCCACATCGTAAGCAACCTGGCAGACTCGGCGCAGCTGAGCGCGCTGCCCACGGTAGACGATGTGTTTATCGCTCTGGGTACCACCATCAAGGTTGCAGGCAGCCAGGCCGCGTTCAAAGCCATTGATTACGATGCTGTAGTGGCATTAGCCCAATCAAATATTGCGGAAACAGCTACTAATTCAGGAGCGGCTGATAGACGCATTGGCGTAGTCAGCGCGATGGGTGCTGATGCCAAGTCAGGTGTTTTTTATAACCGCACCAAAGGCGAGATGGAGGCTGCGCTGGGCCAGCTGGGCTATGCCAGCGTCAGCATTGCGCGGCCCAGCATGTTGGCGGGCGACCGTGCGTCGCTGGCGCAGGCTGCGCGGCCTGGCGAGCAAATCGGCCTTAAGCTGATGGGCGCGCTTAGCTTTTTAATCCCCGCCAACTACAAAGTGATTGAAGCGGCAGATGTGGCTGCGGCCTTGCACCGGATGGTAGCGCTTGGCGCGAGAGGCACAAGGGTGGCGTTGTCGGGGCAATTGCGGGAGTTGGCTAGGGCTTAACGTCTTTGCTTTTTTGGTTGCGGTTCTTTCGCGCACTACCTTGGCAGCTTGCGGCGGTAGAAGAAGTTTCGCTGCAAAAATTCTACGAAAACACGCGACTGAGTGGGTAGTCATCTTGAGATTATCCCCGCGCCTTTCTCCGATTTTTTCATCGAAACCACGTTCTACCACCGCCGGGCTATCTGTTGTATCGCATCAGTGCTAAGCTGCTTCAGTATTGAAGGAACCACCATGCCATCTTCACCGTCAAATGTTTACACGCCCAGTAATCTCACTACGCTGGTTGCCGCCACTGCCAATGTTCTCAACCTGGCCAACCCCGGCCGCGTGTTCTACGAGAACCAAGAGGTGTACACCCAACGCGACTTTGAACGCAAGATCGACTGGCTAGGTGGGCGCATTGCGGCGTTGAACGCCGACATCCTGACGGTGCAAGAAGTGTGGGACGATGCCGCGCTGAAAGCGGCAGTGCACCACAGCGGCCTGCGCTACAGCACGGTAGTAGTGCCCGGTGCGGAAAACGACGATAAAAACAATGGCGCAGGTGACGCAACCGCACCGCGAGGCGGCGCTGTGAACACACCTCGCGTGGGCATCGTCACGCGCTTGGACGTAGACAACATCCAATCATTCGCCCAGTTCCCTGACAGCATGCGTATCCAGGTGCCCGAGCTGGGCGAATACGCCAAGTTTGAGCGCCCGCCCCTGCTGGCCAGCCTGCGCATGAAACACGGCCAACGTATCCATGTACTCACCGCGCACCTGAAAAGCAAACGCCCCAAGTTTTTGCAAGACGCGCAGGGCACAGTGATTGAGGACAGAGACGACGACAAAGTCACCGCCCGCGCCACCCTGCGCAGCCTGATGATTCGCGGTGCCGAGGCCGCCGCCATGCGCTGCATCGTCATCGACGTGCTCAAGCGCACGCACGAGCCGCTGATCGTGATGGGCGACTTCAACGACGGCCCGCACAGCGTCACCACCCAGATGATTGCCGCCACCAACGAGGTGGCCTACGACAAAGGCGCACGCGACACCGCCCTGTTTAACGCCTACGAAGTGCAAGGCGACATGGCCTTAAAGCGCGACGTAGCCTACAGCCATATCCACCAAGGCCACCCCGAGGTGCTCGACCAAATCTTGGTCAGCGAAGAGTTCCTCTACAACAGCCGCAACAGCATCGGCGATGTGCGCCGCGTGGACTACTTTAACGACCACCTGCAAGAGGGCAAAGACCGTGCGCGGTCTGACCACGGGTTTGTGCGGGCGGTGTTGCGGGTGAGGTTGCCTGAAGACAATTGACGCTTGGATTGTGACGTTTTCAATAGCACTTGGAGTTTTCAAGGCATCGTTCGCAAAAGGAAGTTCGGTACGCACGGTTGGGTGGTAATCATCCGCCCTCATACTGGAGTACCAGAAATCGGACGGCCGATTACCACCCAACCGTGTGCGACCAAAGTAGCGCGTTACCGGTAGTTTTCTGTCAGGCTACCCGGAGACTACGGGTAGTGCATGGCCATATGTGCAGGCGATATTGTGTGTGCCGAACGACCGATTTCTGGTACTCCAGTATGAGGGCGTTTGGTACACGCTATATCGCTCACGAAGTACACGAGCATGCGTCAAGACGCTAGCAAACTAACTCTGTCGAAAACAGAACTTGGTAGTACCGCAATCAAGCCCGCTTCAAACTGTGGTTCTTCAGCGGCAAATCACGAATCCGCTTACCCGTTGCCGCAAAAATCGCATTCAACACCGCAGGCGCGGCCACAGCAATGGTTGGCTCACCCACGCCACCCCAAAAGCCACCGGATGGCATAACGATGCTCTCGACGGCGGGCATGTCGGCCATGCGGATGGCGTTGTAGGTGCTGAAGTTTTCTTGCTCCATCTTGCCGCCCTTGACCGTGCACTCTTGGTAGAACGCGGCGGACAGACCGTAGGCAAATGAGCCTTCGATTTGGGCTTCGATCTGCTGCGGATTCACCGCGTGGCCACTATCAGTAGCAGCAACGATGCGGTGCACCTTGACCACGCCGTCGTTGCTGACCGACACCTCGGCACACGCCGCCACGTAGCTGCCGAAACCGTGGGTTTGCGCCAAGCCTCTAAAGACTCCGGGGGCAGCGGGCTTACCCCAGCCGCCCTTGTCGGCCACGGCGTTGAGCACGGCCAATGCCTTGGGCATATTGGTCAGCAACTTGCGGCGCAACGCCAGCGGGTCTTGTTTGGTCTCGTGGGCAATTTCATCGAGAAAGCATTCCACGTAAATGGCATTCTGGTTCAGGTTCACGCCGCGCCAAAAACCTACCGGCACATTCGGATTGCGAATGGCGTGCTCGATCAGCAAGTTAGGAATGGTGTAGGTGAACTGCGCCTCGGGGCTGGGCGGGTTCAGGCCCTGGAAGGCCACAGGGTCTTTGAAGTTAACGATATTGAGCGGTGCCACCTGCGACAAGATGGACTGCCCGGCGATGCGCATGTGCAGCGCGGTGAGGTTGCCCTGCGCGTCCAGCCCAGCGGTCATCTTGCACTGCGAGGTGGGGTGAAACTTGCCGTGCAGCATGTCTTCTTCGCGCGAGTAGATCAGCTTGATGGGAACGCCCGGCATCTCTTTGGCAATCGCTACGGCCTGGCGCACATAGTCGGTCATGCCGCGCCTGCCAAAGCCGCCGCCCAGGTGGATTTTGTAGACATCGCATTGCGACTGCGGCAGGCCTGCGGCCTCGGCCGTGGCCGACAAGGCGGCTTCCCCGTTTTGCGTGGGGCACCACACCTCGCAGCGCTCGGGGGTGTAGCGCGCCGTGGCGTTCATGGTTTCCATGCAGGCGTGGTTTTGGTGCGGGTAGCTGTAGATGGCTTCGATCTTTTTGGCAGCGTTTGCCATGGCGGTTTTGATATCGCCGTTTTGGTTGCCCATTGCGGCCTCGGGTGCGTCCAGTGCGGCGCGCATGACCTTGGCAAACTCTGCGCTGCTCTGCTTGGTGTGCTCGCCGTTGTCCCATTCAATTGGCAAGGCGTTGAGGGCCGACTGGGCGCGCCACCAGGTGTCGGCAATCACCGCTACCGCTGTGTCGCCCACCTTCACTACTTTTTTCACACCGGGCTTGTTGGCTATGGCCGCAGCGTCAAACGATTTGACCTTGCCGCCGAACACGGGGCAGTCTTTGATGGCGGCGTTGAGCATGCCGGGCAGCTTCAAATCCATGCCGTAGATTTGCGCGCCCGTGGTTTTGTCCACAGTGTCCAGCCGCGCCATGCGCTTGCCTGCCAGCTTCCAGTCTTTGGGATCTTTCAGCGCCACTTTGTCCAGCGCGGGCGCGGTGAGCTTGCCAGCGGCACCGGCCACTTTGCCATAGCTTACCGTGCGTCCGGTGGGCGTGTGGGTGATGATGCTGTTGGCCGCACTGCACTCGGCGGCGGGCACTTTCCATTCATCGGCTGCGGCTTGCACCAGCATCATGCGCGCGGCTGCCCCGCCCTTGCGCACGTACTCGTTGCTCTGGCGAATGCCTTGGCTGCCGCCCGTGCCAAAGTTGCCCCACACGCGGTTGCGCGCCAGGTTTTGCCCGGGGGTGGGGTACTCGGCGCTCACCTTGGCCCAGTTGGCATCCAGCTCTTCGGCCACCAGCTGCGACAGGCCGGTCAGTGTGCCCTGCCCCATCTCGGAGCGGGCGATGCGGATGATGATGCTGTCGTCGGGCTTGACCACCACCCAAGCGTTGACTTCGCTGGGCAGGGTTTGCGCAGCGGCATCACTGCTGTAGGGAATACTGAAAGCGAAGGTCAGGCCGCCAGCGGCGGCGGCTGAGGTGCCCAGAAAGCGACGGCGCGATACGCCTTTACCTTTTGCATTATTCTTACTGGAAAGCGCATCGGTTTGAATCGGCTCAGACTGCACGCAGTCGAGAAGGTCAATATGTGGGTTCATGTCCTGCTCCTTAAGTGGTGGTGCCGTCGGCATGTTGGATGCTCAAAGCCGCCGATTTGGTGTCGCCCCCATTGGCCACCACCTTGATGGCCGCGCGTATGCGGTTGTAGGTGCCGCAGCGGCAGATGTTGGTGATGGCCGCGTCAATATCGGCGTCCGTTGGTTTCGGCTTCTCTTTCAGCAAAGCCACCGTAGCCATGATCATGCCGCTTTGGCAAAACCCGCACTGCGGCACATCCAGCGCCGCCCAGGCTTTTTGCACCGGGTGCGCGCCATTGGGCGACAGGCCCTCGATGGTCATGATTTTCTCCGTCGCGCTCACCGTAGACAGCGGGCGCACGCAGGAGCGCGTAGGCACACCGTCGATATGCACCGTGCAGGCACCGCACGCAGCCACGCCGCAGCCGTATTTGGAGCCTGTCAAGCCCAGCTGCTCGCGCAGCACCCACAAAAGCGGTGTGTCGGCTTCTGCCTCAAAAGTGCGCACCGCGCCATTGACGTTCAGTTGTGCCATGGAAGGTCTCCTTTAAAATAGGCCATAAATGCAATGCGGGATCCTACGTCAAATAGTGAATTTTCGCTACTGTCTCCGCAGTGACCGAGTGCACAGCGGCGATGGAAATCAGCTTGCAGTCTTTACACGCCGGACACCAAGTGGCGTAAGCCGTTTACACCACTGCTTCGTTAAATACTCCTGTAGTTTCACTGAAGGAGTTTGTATGAAACGTCTTATCCTCTCCCTGTCTATACTGGCCAGCACCCTCGCTGTCATGAGCCCTGCACAGGCCGTGGGTCGCATGGCCGATGTGGACGTGGTAGAGCGGCACACTGGCCGCACGCTACCAGTGCATTTCTACCATGGCGAGTATTGGGTGGAGGGCAGGCCGGGCGTGCCTTACGCGGTACGTGTGCGCAACGCCACGGGTGAGCGTTTGCTGGCCGTGATGTCAGTGGACGGTGTCAATGTGCTGTCGGGTGAGACGGCGGCCATCACGCAAAGCGGTTATGTGTTCGAGGCTGGCCGCCAGTCAGACATCGCAGGCTGGCGCAAGAGCAATACAGAGATTGCGGCGTTTGAATTTACCGCCTCCCCCCAGTCGTATGCCGAGCGCACGGGGCGACCAGCAGACGTGGGCGTGATTGGCGTAGCACTGTTTCGTGAGCGCCCAGTGCCCGTGATGGTGCCGCAACCAGCGCCATGGCCTGGCTACCACGGCCGCAAGGAACGCTACCAGGAGAAATCTGGCGGCGCAGCGGCTGACCAAGGCAGACCCGAGATGCACAACGACAACTACCAGGGTGCCCCCCAAGCGCAGGCTCAGGGTGCACCCAA
This sequence comes from Polaromonas sp., assembly GCA_043772355.1. GTDB lineage: Bacteria > Pseudomonadota > Gammaproteobacteria > Burkholderiales > Burkholderiaceae_C > JAAFIP01. Next base: position 1,506 of record JAYVGI010000060.1, on the reverse strand, counting down.
GTTGGGTACGGGCCATGGCGGGCGGGAAACATCGGTAGTGAACAACACCAGCTTCGAGCGCGCCAGCAGCGCACCGGTGGAGGTGATTCAAATTCGCTACGACAGCCATGAGAACCTGGTGGGCATGGGTGTGCTACGCGACTGGCGCAGCCCGCGCAACGCCCCACGGCCTAGAGCGTTCCCCGAGTCTCGCGTAGGCCAGGGCTATGTGCCTGACCCGCCACATTCGAGATAAGCCAGCCTGTAAACGCTACATAAAAAATAGCTGCTCCCGCAATATTCTATAGGGCTGCAGCCCTATTAAGGAGATGGGAAAAACCAATATCCCGTTGATCGATCCTCTCTGCCGCCCTTATTTTGGGTCTGTGTGATTTGCCGTCGGTAGCGCCGTGGTGGGGACATCAGTGGGCGGACTGCGTCACCGTGACCCGCGCATCCAGATGCCTCTGCTGGTCTGGCTTGGCGGCTTGCTTGAAAACATCGTTACTCACTAAATAGTAGCACTCCGTCTATGCAGGTCAGTGGGGTACATGGGTATAGGTTAAAAACAGGCATCCTGTACCTTGACTAGCCGCTGTTTGCCGAAAATCAGCCAGAAAGGCTGCTTGCAGCGCATTTTTGGGTCCGGATGGCACTCTCTATTCCATAGCTCTTGCCGCTTTATTCTAGAGGGCTACAGGCGAATATTCATCTAAACTAGCGGCGCTAAAAGCAGCAAATTCACGATTTTCGGCCCACGCGCAAGCCGCCAGAGGCTTCGCAACGCTCGAAACCGTACCGCGCGACAAAATATGGGCGTTACCCTGTGTACCCCACTGACCTGTTTAGACGGAGTGCTACTGTTTAATGAGTAATTTTTTTGGCTAGGCTGCTTTTTTGTGGCGCAAGACAGCACCAGCTATTTGATCTTCTATTTGCTCGCGCTGCTCTGGGGGTATACGCATAAACTCTTCGTAGGTAAAAAGAGTAAATGGGAATTCAATGGATAGGGTCATTTCCCCCTCTCCCATGGCAAGCCATAGGCCGCTTATGCCTGGGGCGCGGGCTGCTTTTTCGTGATTATCTTCCTTAAAGGCATTCGTGTGCTCTATCAGCACAGAGCTGAGCGCCTGGACAGAAACGCCCACCTCTGTAGCCAGCCATGCGCGGCTGCTCTTTCGCTCAATCATTGCTTGATTTAGTCGCTTGCCATAACCCATGGAGACATTTTTGCACTTCGGGTTAAACGGATAGGAAATTCAATCGCATGAGACCAAGCATGGCACGGATGTGGGGCACTCAAAAACCACGGATCTCTGCCGTTTGAACGGCTGCAGCCGACGCAATGAACAAGGTGAACAAGGTGATGAGGCTGCTGCTCGCCAATCGGTTTTGAGCCTGCGACGCACGCAGGCGTACCCCGCAGACGGTCTGAAACGCTGCTTGGATCGCTGTGTCGATCACTCACCAATTGATGCGCTGGTCAAGCTCGTAGTCTGGTGCCGGTTGCGCCGCCCCAGCCCAGTC
>JAYVGI010000059.1:0-2787 GCA_043772355.1 Polaromonas sp. | reverse complement strand
CCAAGTTCGAGCCCATCACACAGCGGGTGCGAGACAAAAGCAACCACGCCAGCAGGCGGTGATGGAGCGTGTTTGCGATGAAAAATCTGGAGAAAGGCGCGGGGACAACCTCCAGATCACTACCCAAGGTGCCAGCGTGTTTTCGTAAGATTTTTGCAGCGCAAATTCCTCCATCGCCGCAACGTGACCACGCTAGGACAAACATCTTGAAAAGCCCAAGACGCAACGTGACCACGCTAGGACAGCCATCTTGGAGAGCCCAAGAAGCAACGTGACCAAGCCAGGGCAAACATCTTCAAGCCAGGCCAGATAAGCAACACGGCACAGCTTATTCCATTTCTAAATCATGACTGTCGTTGTTGCGTCGCCTTGCCGTGCTACAGCACTCTCGTAGGCTCCGCGCCTAGACATTAATGATGTAAAAATGGAATTTAGCGAACAGGGTTGACTCCGCAGCCGTCCGCCGGCCTACCTTTTATGGCGCTGCGCTGTACACACCGTCGGCCAGCTCCCGTACAAGACTCGCCAAGTGCCTTCGAGTACGCCGTCGGCCAGCGCCCGTACAAAACTTGGGACCGCAAACTCCTGCACCAGCAGATCCAAAACAGCAGATAGATTTCGCAGCCTCGCGCGACAGACCATCATCGCTGTTTTACACACCACCACACCATGACCAACACCACCGCATTCCTCAAACCGCTTCTGCGCGCCGCAATCACCGCCGCATGGCTCGGCGCTACCGCCTTGACCAGCACCCACCTACAGGCGCAAACCGGCGTCCCGGCAACCACCGCGCCCACCGCCAAAGCTATCTTCGCAGGCGGCTGCTTTTGGTGCGTGGAGTCTGACTTTGACAAAGTGTCCGGCGTGCTCTCCACCACCTCTGGCTACACCGGTGGCAAGACCGCCATGCCTACCTATGAGCAAGTGTCAAAAAACACCACAGGCCACGCCGAAGCGGTAGAGGTGGTGTATGACCCCGCCAAGGTCAGCTATGCGCGTTTGGTGGAGTATTTTTGGCGCACTATTGACCCCACAGTCAAAGACCAGCAGTTTTGCGACCGTGGCACGCCCTACCGCACGGCCATTTTTGCGCAAGACGCCGCGCAACTGAAAATTGCCCAAGACTCACGCGCCGCGCTGGACAAAACCAAACCGTTCAAAGAACCCATCGTCACCGAGATCGTGCTGGCCAGCCCCTTCTACCCGGCCGAGGAATACCACCAAAACTACTACCAGAAAAACCCGGTGCGCTACAAGTACTACCGCACCAGCTGCGGGCGCGATGCGCGGCTTAAACAGCTGTGGGGCAGCCAGGCGGCGCATTGACCGCTATCGGCGCTGGTGGCCTTTGTCGTCACTCGGCGCTGCGGTTTGCAGACCGTGTGGGGCAGGCGGTTTGCATGGCACTTGAAATCAAGCGCATGGCACGCAGGCTTGGCCCCTGGCAATGAAAAATCCCGCCTGAATCCAAGGCTCACGCACCGCAGTGTCCCACGAGCGTCGCACGTCAGCCAAAGGGCGGTTAAATTCCAATGCCACTGCCGCCAGTGCGTCGTCTACCGAGCCCAGCTTTTGTAGCGCGCACAAAAACTGGTGGTGCACAGCGTTCAGAGGGAAGGTTCCAGTCAGGTAGTTGCGCCGGGCGATAGCTACGTAAGACGGGTGCGCAGGGGGGAACTCGGGCGAGCGGCCGTGCCGCACCTCGTGGTAGTACCAGGCTACGGGGTAGCGGTACTGCGCCAACGCCAAGCAAGGCTGCAGCACCAAGTCTGCGTCTGCCGCGTCGCCTGTGGGCCATACACCGCCCTCGTGACCGGGCGCGTCGAACAGGCGAAACAGTTCGCGCTCGTAGCGGGCCAGATCGACCATGAAGTCGATCCAGTCCTCGCGCTCGTTGGCGGCCAGGTCGCGGTCGGGGCGCGACTCTTCCAGCCAAACGGGCAGGCGGCGGCCCAGCTCGTAGAGGGTGTACGCATCCGACGGGCAGGCCGCCAGGTATTCTCTGGCAAAGTCATCAAACAGCGGGGCGCCCAGCGCGTGCACCAGCGCGGGGAACTGCTCGGCCAGGCATTTGGCCAGGCGCAGGATGTAGCTGCGCTGGTAGACGGCCAACTGGGCGCGTGCGTCCATGGTGAGTGAATCGGTCAGCCGCTCGCTGATGCCCTGGGTATTGCGCGGCTCGCGCAGGGCCTGCAGCATCCAATGTTGCAGCGCAGGCAAGCTGGCGCTCATGCCATCTCCAGCCGGTTGCTTTGCATCACGCCGGGCACCATGAAGTCCACCGGGGTCGAGATGGATGCGGCCTGCGTGGTGGCACTGCTGGTGAGGCGGGAGGGGTCGAAGGCACCTTCCATAAAGTCACGCGCACGCAACACCTGGCTGTGCATTTGCGCGAAGGGCGGCACATCGCCGTCCCACTCCAGCAGCGTGGAGACCCCGCCAGTGCGTTGCCAAGCCAGCCGGTACAGCTCCCACACCGCATCGCACACAGGCCCGTCGTGCGTGTCGATCAGGTGGGTGCCGCAATGCTGGTGCCCGGCCAGGTGCATTTGCACCACCCGCTCGAACGGAAAGGCGTCCAAATAGGCTACCGGGTCGGTGCCTGCGTTAAAGCAGCTCACGTACACGTTGTTCACGTCCAAAAGCAGGCCGCAGCCGGTCTCGTCGGCCAGGGCGCGCAGAAAGTCGGGCTCGGCGATGGTGGAGCTGCGAAAGCCGATGTAGGTGCTGGGGTTCTCCAAGATGAGCGGACGCTGCAAAATGTCTTGCACCTCCTGCACGCGC
>JAYVGI010000058.1:0-8489 GCA_043772355.1 Polaromonas sp. | reverse complement strand
TGCAACCCGCACTGCGCTGCGTGCTGTCGGTGCACCAGGCCAGCGTTGCGGCACAAGCCTTTGCCGATCCTGCTAATGCTTGGACGGCCGCCACCTTGCATGCACCCGGCCTGGCCTTGCAGGCATCCTCCGTCGAGTGCATTTGCGGCCCAGAAGGCGGCCTCAGCCCTACCGAAGAGGCCGCCGCCATCGCAAGCGGCTACCAACCCGTAGGCCTAGGAGCTCGCGTGTTACGCTCAGAGACCGCACCCTTGGCGGCACTGAGCCTGTGGACGCTAGCGAGGGCCTAAAACCATGATTAATTTAGCGTTTTTTGCGAATTTTTTGCGCTTTTAGCGTGACCTCGGACTGCATCGTTTGCAACAAAACCGCTTGATTCAAAACCTCCATTCACCACATTAAAGTGCTCTCATGAATAAAAACCTCTGGCTCATGGTCTTTGCGCAAGGCCTGTTCATGACCAATAACGTGGTCTTTATCGCCATCAATGGCCTGGTCGGCCTGGCGCTGGCCCCGCTGGGCTGGATGGCTACGCTGCCGGTGATGGGCTATGTGGTGGGCGGGGCGCTGTCTACCGGCCTGGTGGCGCGCACGCAGGCGCGGTTGGGCAGGCAGCGTTCGTTCCAAATCGGTTTGCTGGTGGGCCTGGTGTCCACCCTGGTGTGTTTTTACGCTGCCATCACGCGCAACTTTACCCTGCTGTGCGCTGCCACCGTGGTGGCCGGTTATTACAACGCCAATGCGCAGCTGTACCGCTTTGCCGCCGCCGAGCTGGCAAATAAAGACTACAAAGAAAAAGCCGTCTCCTGGGTGCTGGCGGGCGGCTTGATCGGTGCCATCATCGGCCCCAATATGGCGGCGTACACCCGCAGCCTGATGGACGTGCCCTTTGCTGGCGCCTACCTGGCGCTGGCGGGCGTGGCGCTCTTGGGGCTGGCGGTGATGTTTTTTGTAGAGTTTCCGCCCCTGCCTGTCAAAACCAGTGCCGGCAGCGGCCGGCCGCTCTCCGAGATCATGCGCCAGCCGGTGTTTATCGTCGCGGCGGCGGCGGGTGCCCTGGGCTATGGGGTAATGAACCTGCTGATGGCCGCCACCCCGATTGCCATGCAGCAATGCGCCCTGCCTTTTAGTGACGCGGCCTTTGTGCTGCAATGGCATGTGATCGGCATGTTTGCACCGGGCTTTTTTACCGGGCATTTGATCAAACGCTACGGCGCACTGCCCATCATGGGCATCGGCGTGCTGCTGATGTTTGTGTGTATTGGCGTGGCACTGTCGGGGCAAGAGTTGCACAAATTTCTGGTAGCGCTGTTTTTGCTGGGCTTGGGCTGGAACTTCCTGTTTACCGGCTCTACTTCGCTGGCGGTGCAGTCCTTCACCGCCGCCGAGAAGGACAAAGCCCAAGGCGCGCTGAACTTTTTTGTGTTTGCCGTCATGGCGCTGTCGTCCTTTGCCTCGGGTGCGCTGGTTACCACCCAGGGCTGGACGCTGCTGAACTACGGCTCACTGTTGCCCGTAGCCGTCACGGGTGTGGCATTGTTCTGGCTTGCACAGCAGCGCAAAGCGGCGCACAATGTTTAGCACCTTGTTTTCCGTGCAAGCGAGGTTACATCGCGTAAGATGATTTTGTAAGTTTCTTTCTTACTTTTTTATTTTTGGAGCACACCATGGGTTTACTAGATTCAGTTTTGGGCGCAGCACTGGGCGGCGGGCAACAACAAGGCGGCGGCTTGGGCGGCGGTTTAGGTGGCCTCTTGGGCGCTATGCTCGGTGGCGGTGGACAACAAGGCGGGGGCGGTTTGAACGCCCAACTCATCAACGCCGCCATCGGCATGCTGGGCAATGATGGCGCTCAAGGCGGCTTGGGCGGCCTGGCTGCCAAGTTCCAGCAAGCCGGTTTGGGTGATGCGATGAACTCGTGGGTAGGCACCGGCGATAACGCCGCCGTCAGCGGCGATCAGGTCAGCAGCGCGCTAGGCCAAGACACCATCAGCGACCTGGCCTCCAAGCTGGGCATGAGCCACGGCGATGCCGCTGGCCAGCTCAGCCAAATCCTGCCCGGCCTGATCAACCACCTCACCCCCAACGGCCAAGCCCCCGAAGGCGGCTTGGGCAACTCCGGTGACTTGATGGGTATGCTCAGCAAGATGCTGCAAAAATAATAGCTGTTCCCGCAATAACTTAGAGGGCAACGCCCTGTTTCCGTATAAATTTTTCTCCCGATGATGATCGCCCAGGCAATGCGCCGTTAAAAGCGCAATACCCAGTCGGCACCCTGCCCGCTAGCTCTACCTTCAAGGTGTGACTGCGGGCATTTTTTTTTGGCGCTGGGTTGGCGGGTCTCTTGAAAACATGGTTATTCCATTTCTCCATCATTAATGTCTAGGCGCGGAGCCGCAGACAGTGCTGTAGCACGGCAAGGCGACGCAACAACGACAGTAATGATTTAGAAATGGAATTACTCACTAAATAGTAGCACTCCGTCTAAGCAGGCCAGTGGGGTACATGGGTAAAGATTAAAAATAGGGCATCCTGCAGGCTGGGTAGCCGCTGTTTACCGAAAACCTGCCTGACGGGCTTCTTGCAGCGCATTTTTGGCCTCGGGGGCACTATTTATTGCATAGCTTGTCCCGCTTTATTTTAGAGGGCTGCGGGCATGTCGTGGTCTAAAAATGGTGGCGCTCCCAGCAGAAAATTCACGGTTTTCGGTCGATGTTCAAGCCGCCAGGGGCTTCACAACGCTCCACACCGTACTGTGCGACGTAATATGGGCATTTCCCTGTGTACCCCACTGACCTGCTTAGACGGAGTGCTACGTTTTCGAGAGTAGCCCGCGCTAGCGCCGGGGTTGAAAATCATTTGGCGATTTGCGCTGAACGTTGTACAGTGTGTCAGCAGCAAAAAGTCTATCGCTGCTTTGACCACCTTGGGCCGCTATTGGCGCACCCCACATACCAAAGAAAAGGAACTGGCGATGAGACAGACATACACTTTGCGTGCGAGGCCCGCGCGCTGGCTAGCACCCCTGGCGTTGACACTACTGGGGCTGTGGGCCTGCGGCGGTAGCGACTCAGACCCGGTGCCGGTGCTTGCAGTGACTCCCAAGCCCTGCGTGCAGGCGGTAGGCACCAGCACCGTGGTGGTGGGCTCTGGCCTGCCGGGCGACCCGGCCATTCCCGAGCCCCAGTCGGGCTACAAAGTGGGCAAAACCCCGGTCAGCGGCAAAAGCTTTATGGTGGTCACCGCCAACCCCTTGGCTACCCAAGCCGGGTGCGATGTATTGGCCGCAGGGGGCACCGCTGTGGATGCTGCGGTCGCCGTGCAAATGGTGCTGGGCCTGGTAGAGCCGCAGTCCTCAGGCCTGGGCGGCGGAGCTTTCATGCTGCACTACCGGGCCAGCACCCAAAGCGTGCAAAGCTACGATGGCCGCGAGACCGCCCCCGCTGCCGCCACCGAAGACTACCTGCGCTACGTCAGCGCCAGCGACAAAACCAACCCTTTGCCCAACCTGGGCACTGCATTTTCAAGCACCAAGGCTAGCGGGCGCTCCATTGGCACCCCCGGTGCTGTGCGTATGCTGGAGCTGGCGCACCAAGACCATGGCAGCCAGCCCTGGGCTAACCTGATGGAGCCGGGTATCAAGCTGGCCAACGACGGCTTCAAGATGAGTGGGCGCATGACCGTCGCCGTCGCTGGTGCCCGCACCGACTTGCTGCGCGACAGCGAAGCAGCAGCCTACTTTCTGAACCCCGACTACAGCTCCAAAACGCTGGGTACCGTGATCAAGAACCCGACTTACGCTGCTACGCTAGGCTCGCTCGCTCAGGGTGGTGCCAACGCTTTTTACACCGGGCCGATTGCCCAGTCCATTGTGGACAAAATCAACATCACTACCGGCGGCGTAACCACCGCTGTGACCATCACAGCGGGTCTGACCGCGATGAGCGATCTGGCCAACTACAAAGCGGTGCGCCGCACGCCGGTATGTACCACCTACCGCAGCACTTGGGTGTGCGGCATGGGCCCACCCTCCTCAGGCGGCATTGCAGTGGCCCAAACCTTGGGTATTTTGGAAAACTTTGACATGGCAGCGCCTGCCAACATCCCCACCTTGGTCAATGCCGAAGGCGGCAAGCCTTCGTTGATGGGCGTGCACTTGGTCAGTGAGGCGCAGCGCCTGGCCTACGCCGACCGCAACGCCTATGTGGCCGACACCGACTTCATCCCCTTACCGGGCAGCGGCATCGCGTCGATGGTCAACAAAGACTATCTGAAAACCCGCTCCCTGCAAATCTCCCCGACCAAGAGCATGGGCACGGCGGTGGCAGGCGTGTTCCCCGGCACCGGGCCGGTGGGCAGCAGCGCCAGCGAGGGCCATGGCACCACCCATATGTCCATCGTGGACAAATACGGCAACGTGGTGGTGATGACCACCACCATCGAAAGCGGCATGGGCTCGTTCCACTTCACACGTGGCTTTTTGCTGAACAACCAATTGACCGACTTTTCCTTCGATCCGTCGGATGCCGCTGGCCCGATTGCCAACCGTGTGGCACCGCTCAAGCGCCCCCGCAGCTCGATGTCGCCTACCTTGGTGTTCAAGAAAGCAGCCGATGGATCGCGCGGTGACTTCCTCATGGCCACCGGCTCGCCCGGCGGCGCGGCCATCATCCAGTTTGTGGTGAAAACCGTGGTCAGCGCCGTGGACTGGAAGCTGGACGCGCAGCAAGCCACCTCGATGGTGAACTTTGGCGCTGCCAACAGCGCCACCACCGGTGTGGGCGGCGAGCATCCGTCTATCGATGTGAGCAACACCGGACTGAACGACCCGCTGCTGGTGGGCTTGCGCGGCATGGGCCACACGGTGTCATTTGCCGCGCAGTCCAGCGGCGTGTCCACGATCATCAAAACCCAGACTGCGGGTAGCGCTGCCAGCGTGCTGGTGGGTGGTGCAGACCCTCGGCGTGAGGGGATTGCGCTGGGCGATCCTCTGCAATAGCGTCTATTACATGGGCTGTGCGATGGGGGGCGCAGCCAGCGACTCTTGCCGCTTCAACCAATGCTTGATGAGCGTCAGCACCTGGTCACGCTGCGGGTCGTTCAGTATCTCGTGGTACATCTCGTCAAAGCATTGCACATGCCCCCATTTGCCGGGGGCATTTTGCGCAAAAGCACGGCTACCTGCGGGGTTGACCAAGCGGTCTGCGCCGGCATAGAGCAGCAAAGTCGGCGTAGCCAATGACGGGGCTTGGGCGATGCAGGCCGCACCTTGCTTGGCAATCCAGGAGGCCAGGCTGGTACTGATCCGCTCATGCACCAAGTGATCATGTTGGTACATGAGGGTGACCTCTGGGTCGCGGCACAGATACTGCAATTTCAGGCCGTTTCCCACCCGCAGATGGGGGGCTAGGCGGGGTAACACCGCCAACAGCATTTTTTGCAACGAGGTAAAGCCCGCGTCAAATGCAGGTGAACTCAAAATGAGACCCTCCACCGGGCGAATTTTGCGCAGCACAAACTGTGTGGCCACGACACCCCCCATGCTGTGTCCCAGCAAATACAGGGGTTCATGGGGCTCCATCAGGCGGCGGGTGCCGTCTATCACATCGGCCAAGTCGTTGATCAAGCGCATGGGGTGGGGCAGCGAACCGCGCACCCCACCGGAGTCGCCATGGCCATGCTGGTCGTAGCTGCGCACGGTGTAGCCCCACTGATTGATGTCATCTGCAAGCTGCGCGTAGCGCGCCGCGTGCTCGCCCAAACCGTGCACGATCAGAATCGTGCCGCGCGGTTTGTCGTCTTCCAGGCCATTGTCTGTAAACGGCCAGTCTTGTACGGCAATATTGTCACCATCACTGGCGGTTAAAGGAGAAAGGTAGGAATCACTCATTGCCGTATTTTACCCGGCGCGCCTCCACATTTTGCACACCCACGTCGATTATGGATGGGCCGCAATCACACTGGCCACAGCGGCGGTAAGCCTTTTGGCGTAGTCGATATGCAAAAACTCGTTGGGTCCGTGCGCGTTGCTCTTGGGGCCCAGCACGCCGCAGACCATCATTTGCGCTTTGGGAAAACCTTTGGACAGCATGTTCATCAGCGGTATCGTGCCGCCCTGGCCAATGTAGCCGCAGGGCGCGCCGTAGTGGGCGGTGCTGGCGGCGTTGAGCGCTGCCTCAAACCACGGTGCGGTGCTGGGGGCGTTCCAGCCGGTGGCACCGCCTGCGGACTCAAACGTCACTTTGGCTTGGTAAGGCGCGTTGTCTTCCAGCAAAGCTTTGAGCTGCTGCACGGCCTGCGCCGCTTCTACCAAAGGCGCCAGACGCAGCGAGAGCTTGAACACGGTGTAAGGCCGCAGCACATTGCCTGCGTCTTTGAGCGCCGGGAAGCCCTCTGCACCCGTCACGCTCAGCGTAGGGGCCCAGGTGCGGCTAAGCAGCGCTTGCACGGGGTCAGTGGTAGTGGGCAAGGCAAAGGTGGTGGAGCCGCCGCAGTCGTAGTGCGCCCACGGAAAGCGTTTGTACAGCCCGTCGCCCAAAATCTGCGCCGTGGCTTTGGCCTGCTGCAAGCGCTCAGCCGGTACTTCGCAGTGGAAGCTGGCGGGCAGCAAACGGCCGGTGGCGCTGTCTTCCAGGCGATCCAGCACTTGGCGCATGATGCGAAAGCTCGACGGCACCAGGCCGCTGGCGTCGCCCGAGTGCACACCCTCGGTCAAAATTTCCACCTTGAGCACGCCGCTGGCCATGCCGCGCAGGCTGGTGGTCATCCACAGCTGGTCGTAGTTGCCTGCGCCCGAGTCCAGGCACACCACCAGGGACACATCGCCCAAGCGCGCTTTGAGCGCATCGACATAAGGCAGCAAATCGTAGGAGCCGGACTCCTCGCAGGTCTCGATCAAACCTACGATGCGGGGATGGGGCGCGTTTTGTGCCTTGAGCGCTTTGATGGCGGCAATCGAGGCGTACACCGCGTAGCCGTCATCCGCGCCGCCGCGCCCGTACAGGCGTGCAGCACCGTCTTTGCCGGTTTCCAGCTTGGCCGTCCAAGGGCCCAGGTCATTGCGCCAGCCGCTGAACTCGGGCTGCTTGTCCAGGTGGCCGTACATCAGCACGGTCTGCGCAGACGGGCTTTGGTGCGCGGGTATTTCAAAAAACAGCACCGGCGTGCGCGGCGCGCCATCGGGTTTGGCAAGGCGCAGCACTTCGAGTTTCAGGCCCGGTACTTTTTGCGCTTCTACCCATTGTGCGGCCTGGCGCATCACGGTGTCGATGTAACCGTTCGCCACCCAATCTGCGTCAAATCCCGGTGACTTGGCAGGGATGGCGATGTAGTCGGTAATGCGCTGGGTGATGTCGCTGTCCCAGGCTTGCGCTACATGGGTATAGGCTTGGGCAGTATTCAGCACTTGGGCGGGGACGCGGGCGTTCATGGTGCGGGCCTTTTTGTCAATGAGGTAGCCCCGCATGGTAGCGGTATTTAGCGCCATACTGCAAGCGCATTTACCCCCTCTTTCACACCCCCGCAGATCCTGATGGGGTCTCTCAAGCGCCCAGTTTGACCACCCACCACACCCCAGCGGCGCACAGCGCCAGCACCACGGCCGCTCCCGTGCGGGAGACCGCGTCATCGCGCGAAGGCGGCACAGGCAGCGCCACATGCTTGTCGCCATCCAGCATCGGACGAATGAGGTTTTCTTTTTTCTTGTACAGGTAAAACAAAATGGCTGCAATGTGCAGCACGATCAAGGCGATCAAGACCTTGCTGCCGACCTCTTTGTGGTACCACGTAGCTGTGCTCACGCGTGCGCTGGAGACAAATTTAGCCAGCGGCCCCTGGAAAGCAATGTCGTCGTCACTGAACAGGCCGCTGGCCACTTGCAGCAACAAAAACGCCAGCACGGCAAATACCGAGCCCGCCCCCATAGGGTTGTGCCCCACCGAATGCTCAGGCCTGCCTTGCCCTTTGATGTAGGCCACGATGGTGGCAGGCGCATAGATAAAGCTGGCAAAACGCGACCAACGCCCGCCCACCAAACCCCACACGATGCGAAACAACAGCAAAGTGAACACGGCATAGCCAAACCTAAAGTGCCATTGCATCCAGTTGCCACCTAGATTCACAGTGATAAAAAGGCCCACGATGCACACCAGCAAAGACCAATGGAAGATACGGGTAGGCAAGTCCCACACACGGGTGGCGCGGGTAGCGGATGGGGTAGAGGTAGGCGGCATAGTGGCTCTGACTATAAGGTGATCATTGGGTTCGAGGAAGAGAAATAGCCTGCCCGCATTGTGCGTGATATCTGCAGCGCTTGCCGGGGGCATCCAGTGTGTCATGCCAGTGACATAGCACCCATGGTGCGACCGGGCGCAGGGGCTTCGTGCAAACCCTAGCCCATCTTTGTCACATGGCACAACAAAACCCAATGAAATCATAAGCTTACGATTTTCAAAACGGCGTTATGGCACAACAAACCCGCTGTTTCGGGG
>JAYVGI010000057.1:0-5422 GCA_043772355.1 Polaromonas sp. | reverse complement strand
GGTGCGTTGCTGGAGCAGGCGGCGCGCTGCGAGCTGTTTGGCTGGCGGGCCACGCCAGCGGGGCGGCTGGCCGAGGTGCTGGTGTTAGACCAGTTTTCGCGCAACGTGTGGCGGGGCACCCCGCGTGCCTTTGCGCAGGACGCGCTGGCGCTGTGCCTGGCGCAAGAGCTGGTGCTGCGTGGGGACGATGCGCAGCTACCCGTGGCCCAGCGCCGCTTTGCCTACATGCCCTATATGCACAGCGAGTCGCCGCTGGTGCACCAAGAGGCGCTGCGCCTGTTTGACCAACCGGGCCTGGAGGACAACCTGCGCTATGAGCGGCTGCACCTGGCCATTCTGGAGCGCTTTGGCCGCTACCCGCACCGCAACGCCGTTCTGGGCCGTGCCTCTACAGATCAAGAGCTGGCGTTTTTGCAGGAGCCGGGGTCGGGGTTTTGAATGCGCGCCGTACATACCACCAATAAACACTACTGTTTTCATAGCTGCTTACGCTATATTCTATTGGGCTACAGCCCTAAAAGCATGTAACAATCGCCGCCAATGTAGTAAAGTGAGCTCGCCATGCACGTCACCACCCTCCCCTCCCTGCGCGCGCTCTACGCCCCTACGGGCGAGCGCTCGGCGCTCAAGGAGCTGCCCGCGCTGGACGCGCACGCTGTGCGCTTCATCAAAGTGTCGCCCTTCGTGGTTTTGTCCAGCAGTGGCGCGGGCGGGGCGATGGACGCGTCGCCGCGCGGGGGTGCGCCGGGGTTTGTGAAGGCGTTGGATGCGCACACGCTGCTGATTGCCGACGCGCCGGGCAATAACCGGCTGGACACCTTGCAAAACATCATCGAAACCGGGCAACTGGGTTTGCTGTTTTTGGTGCCAGGTATGGACGAAACACTGCGGGTGAACGGCACTGCGGTGCTGTCTACTTTGGAGTCTGACCGCACGCTGTGCGAGGACGAGCGCCGCGTGCCCAAGCTGGTGATTCGCGTGACGGTACAGGCATCGTACCTGCACTGCGCCAAGGCGCTGATGCGCTCTGCCCTGTGGGACGCGACGCGCCACATAGACCGCGCGGCGATGCCCAGCATGGGCGAGATGCTGCGCGACCAAATCTCTGACCGCATGGGCGGCGATATGCCGGTAGAGACGCAGGAGCAGATGCTGGAGCGGTATCGGCAGACTTTGTAGAGAAATAGCGCATAATGACCATCTACATGGTCATTTGAGGAATTTCATCATGGGTGCATACAGCGTCGCAGAGGCCAAGGCTCAGCTTAGCGCCCTGCTGCAGGCAGTGGAGCTGGGCGAAGAAGTTACGATCACGCGCCGTGGTGTGGCGGTGGCGGTGGTGTCGCCGGTGCGCAAGGCCAATGCGGCTGTTAACTGGGAGCGTATTCACGCTTGCCAGCAACGCACCAAACCAGTAAGTACACCTGCCAGAAAATTGGCACAACGCGATTGGTCTGCCGTGCTGCACGAGATGCGTGATGAATAGCCCCTGTTGCGTTTGCAGCTAAATCATGGCGCTTATTTACCTGGATACGTCGGTGGTTTTGTCATTGCATGTGGTGGATGTTCACACCGCCAAGGTGACTGATCGAATGCAAAAATCACGTAGCAAATTTGCTGTGAGCCCTTGGGTGCGGGCTGAGGCTGTCAGTGCACTGGGCATTATGGTGCGGCGCAAAGACTTGGGCGCACCCCTGGCACGCCAAGCGTTTGAGGACATACAGGCTTTGTGTGATGACGCGCAAACCTTGCCCGTCACTGCTGCCGCCTACGATCTGGCAGCCCGGTGGATGCTGGATTTTGATCTGGGCCTGCGCGCAGGCGATGCCCTACACGCAGCCATTGCCAAGCTGAACAAAGCGCAGCTATTTACTTGCGACAAGTTACTGGTAAAAGTCGGCGCAAAGCTTGGGTTTAAAGTGCTTACGGTGTGAGTATTGCCCACCGCAGTGCTGGCTGGGCATTGACATAAACCGAAACAAACCGATACCGCCGCGAGATGACGCTGGCACTGCGGCGCGGCACACTGACAGCCTTGTTCAACTACTTCTCCATACAAGGAAACACTGTCATGAAACCCTGGATCAAACGCACCCTGATCGGCGTCTTTGGCGCATCTGTCCTTGTCGGCGGCCTGACGGCTTGCGGCACGGGCGGCTACAGAGGCAGCCACCACAGCGGCAACTGGAGTGCCGAGCGCACCACCGAGATGCGCGGCAAAGTAGTAGACAAAATCAGCAGCCACCTCGCGCTGAACGATGCGCAACAGCAAAAGCTGGGCGTGCTGGCAGACGAGGTGATCGCCTCGCGCACCGCCTTGCGCGGCAAAGACGCGGACCCGCGCACCGAGTTCAAAGCCATGGTGGCAGGAGAGAAGTTTGACCGCACCCGCGCGCAGGCGCTGCTAGACCAAAAGACCCAAGTGGTGCAAGGCAATGGCCCGAAGATGATTACCGCGATGGCCGATTTTTATGACAGCCTGAACCCTGCGCAGCAAAAGCAGGTGCGCGAGAAAATGGAGCATCGCAGTGGCTGGTGGGGCCGCAGCTAAGCGACTGGTGATGGGGCGCACACCATGTCACCCACCCTCGCACCCGTGCACCACCTGGCCCAGCAGGTGCGTGCGTATGGCCCCACCTTGCTGGCTACCACCAGCGACCCCCATGCCGAACTGATGGCCATGGTGTGGGGGCCGCGCTTTGACCGCGAGCATGCCATGGGCCTGTGGGCCGGGTTGCCCCAGCACCAGTCGGGCACGGCGCTGCCAGCGCTGCGGGCGCTGCTGTCGGCGGCCGACCGCTTTGACACTTTGGCCGCCCCCGCGCAGCACCGCCTGCGCCTGCTCATTCTGCGCCACCGTGCTGCAGGCCAGTTTGCCAAGCGCGCCCTGCTGCTGGCCATCAGCCACGAGCTGCGCAGCCCGCTGACCCGCGCGCGGCTGAACACCGAGATGCTGCCCGACACCGCAGAGGTGCAGCCCAGCCGCGAAGCCCTGCTGCGCGACCTGGCGCTGATGCGCGACCTGGTGACCGACCTGCTGGAGAGCGAGCGCCTGGCCAGCCCGCATGTGGCCTTGCAGCGCGAACCAACGCAACTGGCCGAGCTGGTACCTGAAATAGTAGCGGAGGTAGTCGCCGAGGTGTTGCATAACACCAAGGCGAGCCACCCCGCACAAGCAAGCGTGGTGCAGACCATAGCTGCCAACCTGCCCGTACTGGCGCTAGACCGCACCCGCATGCGCCTGCTGCTGCGCAACCTGCTGGTCAACGCGCTGCAGCACAACACGGCTGTCGATGGCTCACCACTGCAAGCCGTCGTGGTGGGCGTGCAGCGCACACCCGAGGGCGGCGTGTGCATCACCGTGCGCGACTTTGGCCCCGGCGTAGACCCCGCCGCCCTGCCCCACTTAGCCGAACCCTTCTACCGCCCCGACGCTGCGCGAGAGCGCGCCACCGGCGGAGTAGGCCTGGGCCTGTACCTGTGCAAACTGGTAGCGCAGGCGCATGGCGGCAGCCTGGCGCTGCGCAATGCGCTGCCGGGCCTGGAAGTGGGCGTGGTGCTGCCCGGCCCGGCCAACGCTACACCCCCAGCGCCTGCCACACCCGCATAGCCGCATACGCGTCATTCGCAGCGTAGACCAATTGCGCCTCGGTCAGGCGCAGGTTGGCCCAGTTGCTGGTGGCGACTTTTTTGCTTTTGATAAAGCGTTTGCCAAATAGCACGGCCACTGCGCCCTTCACGCCCATGTCTTTGCGGTAGCCGCGTTCGCGAAAAATAGTGTTCAGCTCCAGCACGCCAGCGGGCTCTACGCCCAGTTTGCTGATGATGCGTTTGCGGTCGTCGCCCAGGCCAAAGCCTGCTTTGGTGATGCCTTGCAGCTCCAGCAGCTGGGCCACCACGGCGCGGCAGTGCGGGTCGTGCAGCTGGAACACCCAAGCCTGCTGGGCGGTAGAGAGCTGCACAATGTGCGGGCCGTCGGATACCTCGCCTACTTTGAAGGTAGGTTTGGATTCGGTGTCGAAGCCCCAAGCGGGAGAGTCTGTCAGCCTTGCAAAAGCCTCTTTGGCCTGCGCGCCGGTGGTGATGAGTGCGATGCGGTCTAGCCCCAGCCTGTCAAATGCGGGCAGCAGGGCAATGGCGTCTTTGTCTGGGGTGGGATGGTGGGTGGGCATAGCGCCCTATCATCGCAGCTATCTGATATTCTTCGTAGCCATAGGTGCCTGTACTGCGCTTTTTTCCTCTGCTTACCCTCTATTTACTCCCTGCTTAAACTTTTATGCAAGCTGTGTCCTCCCCCTTCTTTTTACATCATGCTTTGCCATGGACCCATCCATCTGCCAGCCAGCAATGCGGTAGCCGACGCACAGCCCTACTGGGCGGGCTCGGCTTGCTGGCACTGCCTGCTTTTGGCACTGCCTCTGCCTTTGCAGCCAATGCCAAGCCAGCGCGCACGCCGCCCCCCGCACCAGCGCCCAGCGGCGTATGGCCGCAAAGCCTGCAGGTGCCCGGCGGCATTGCCCGGCTGGCCCTGGGCGCTGCGCCGGTACGGCCTGTGGCGTATGCGGGCGGTGCACAGGGCAGCACCAAGCTGCCTTTGCTGGTGCTGGGCGATGCTGCGGGCTGGACAGCGCTGGTAGGCATTCCCTTAGCGGCCAAGCCTGGCCCAGCCAACATCACTGTGCAAACCGAGGGCGCAGGCCAGCGCCAAGTGGCCTACACCATAGAAGCCAAAAAGTACCAGGAGCAACGGCTGAAAGTAGCGCCAGGCACGGTAGATTTGTCGCCCGAAAACGAGGCCCGCTACGCGCGCGAGCGGGCGCACCTGGCCACAGTGATGGCCACGTTTACCGAGCCGGTGCTGCACGCTTCGCAACTGCGCATGCAGGTGCCGGTGCCTGGGCGGCGCTCTAGCTCGTTTGGGCTGCGCCGGGTGTTCAACGGCAAAGCGCGCAGCCCCCACAGCGGGATGGACATCGCAGCGGCCACCGGCACGCCCATCGTGGCACCGCTGCCCGCGCGGGTGATTGACGTGGGCGACTATTTCTTTAACGGCAACACCGTGTGGCTAGACCACGGCGGCGGCCTGCTGAGCATGGTGTGTCATCTGAGCGCCATTGACGTGCAGGTGGGCGATGAACTGAAAACCGGCCAGCGCCTGGGTGCAGTAGGTGCCACTGGCCGCGTCACCGGCCCGCACCTGCACTGGGGCGTGATGCTGAACCGCGCGATGGTGGATCCGGCGCTGTTTTTAGGCGCTTGAAGGCATCCTATTTTTAGGTAGGTATCGGGCGGAAGCCTTTTAAAATATCGCGCAAGCAGCTATGTAATTCTATTTCCAGATCAATAAGATGCGTTGTTGCGTCGCCTTGCCGTGCTACAGCACTCTCGTAGGCTCCGCGCCTAGCCTCTTATCGATCTGGAA
>JAYVGI010000056.1:0-10979 GCA_043772355.1 Polaromonas sp. | reverse complement strand
TTCTAAATCATTACTGTCGTTGTTGCGTCGCCTTGCCGTGCTACAGCACTCTCGTAGGCTCCGCGCCTAGACATTAATGATGTAGAAATGGAATAAGTGCAGTCTCAAGTGGTTTTCCGAGCGGCCCGCTCGCAGGTGCGTGCGCCGCGAGGGTCTGTGCGGGTGACGCTTGGGCTGCGGGGACCGTGCTGCGCGCCGCAGACTACGCCGGACCCGCCCACTACAAATCACATGGAACCAAATATCTTGAACTTTGCCGCAGCGGGGTGGACATCACAGACGCTACTTTGTTTATAGCTGCTCCCTCAATATTTTCCATGGCTACAGCACAATAAGAGCATAAAAGATGGCTTGTAAGCCGGCACATTCGAGGTTCCCAACCGATTTTCTGGTCTCCAGCGGCTCCAAAACGCTCCAGTCGGTGTAAACAGGTCAATATAGATCAATATCCTATGTACCCCACTGAGTTTAATAGACGGAGTGCTACGGTTTATGGAGCAACCATGTTCCCGTGATTTTCTGCCCCTCCCCCGTTGCGATGCGCGTGGCCCGGCTTTTTTTATTGGCTAGACTATCGCCACCTACTCAAAAAAAAATAGAAAGTCCACCCATGCCCCTCAGTTGGAGCGAAATCCGCGACCGCAGCGTTGCCTTTAGCCGCGAATACCGCGACGCGCAGAGCGAAAAGTCCTTAAGCCAGCAGTTTTGGCGTGACTTCTTCCATGTGTTTGGGGTGGACGCAAAAAAAGTATCCAGCTACGAACAGCAGGTCAAGCTCACCCGTGCGGGCGCTAGTCTGGGCGAGGCAGCCACACTGAGCAACGGCTGGATCGATGTGTTTTGGCGCGGCAAGCTGCTCATTGAGATGAAAAGCGCAGGCCACAACCTGGACCGCGCCTTTGCCCAAGCCCTGCAATACTTTGACAACCTGGGCAACACCGGGCTGAAAGAACGCGACCTGCCGCGCTACATCTTGGTGTGTGACTTTCAAAACTTCCGCTTGTTTGACTTGCACACCAACGAGGACAAACGCTTCAAACTGGCTGACCTGTCCAAAAACATCAAGGCATTTGGCTTTATCCCCGGCTACGAAGTGCAGGCCATCACGCCGCAAGACCCCGTCAATATCAAAGCCGCCGAGCGCATGGGCCGCTTGCACGATGGCCTGAAGGCTAGCGGCTACACGGGCCACGACCTGGAAGTGCTGCTGGTGCGCCTGCTGTTTTGCCTGTTTGCCGACGACACCGGCATCTTTCAGCCCGCAGGCAGCTTTAAAGACCAGCTAGACGACCTGAAAGACCCGGCCACGATTGGCCGCAACCTCAACGAACTGTTTGAGCTGCTCAACACCCCCGAGGACAAACGCCAGCGCGCCCACCAAGAAAACTACCAGGCCTTCCGCTACATCAATGGCAACCTGTTTGAAGAGCGCATCGCCACCGCTGCCTTTGACGGCCCCATGCGCGAGGCCCTGCTAGACGCCGCCGCCCTGGACTGGAGCAGCATCAGCCCCGCCATTTTTGGGGCGCTGTTTCAATCCATCATGGACACGACAGCCCGCCGCAACCTGGGCGCGCACTACACGAGCGAGGAAAACATCCTCAAGCTCATCAAGCCCCTGTTCTTGGACGCGCTGTGGGCCGAGTTTGCGCGGGTGAAGGGCAACCGCAACCGCCTGTTCGAATTCCACAAACGCCTGCGCCTGCTCACCTTTTTTGACCCCGCCTGCGGCTGCGGCAACTTCTTGGTCATCACCTACCGCGAGCTACGCAAACTCGAAGTAGAAATACTGCGCACCAGCTATGGAGGCGGCCAGCAAATGCTGGACGTACACCAGTTCACCACGGTGGATGTAGACCAGTTCTACGGCATAGAAATAGAAGAATTCCCCGCGCAAATCGCCCAGGTAGCCATGTGGCTGACCGACCACCAAATGAACCGGGCGCTGAGTGACGAATTTGGCAAATACTTTGACCGCCTGCCCCTCAAAAGCACTCCCCACATTCGCCACGGCAACGCCTTGCAGATTGACTGGCAAGACGTGCTGCCCAGTGCGCGGTGCAGCTATGTGCTGGGGAATCCGCCGTTTGTGGGTGCCAAGTACATGGGTGACGCGCAGCGCACTGACGTTGCCAAGGTGTTCGCGGGCATCGACAACGCAGGTTTGCTAGATTTTGTAGCCGCGTGGTACGTCAAAGCCGCCCGCTACGTCAAAGAGGAAAAATGGGGGACGGGGAAATGGGGTCAGATCCCAATTCAGGAAACCACTGCGTCCGGCGCGAGCCCTGCCATTACGAAATTGGGCTCTGACCCCATTTCTTCGGCACCCACTTTTCCGCTCTTACCGGCGACTACAACAAGAATAGCCTTCGTCTCCACCAACAGCATCACCCAAGGCGAGCAAGTCGGCGTGCTGTGGAGCTGGCTGCTAGCCAAAGGCATGCACATCCACTTTGCCCACCGCACCTTCCGCTGGAGCAACGAAGCCTCGGGTAAAGCGGCGGTGCACTGCGTGATCATTGGTTTTGGCGCAGAAGACGTGGCTGATAAAACCATTTATGAATACGAGGATATCAGCGGTAAGCCCCATGCCATTGAGGCAAAAAATATCAATCCGTATTTGGTAGATGCAGGCAATGTTGTTCTGCCACGCAGGCGCACACCCATATGCGATGTGCCAGAAATCGGCATTGGCAACAAACCCATTGATGACGGTAATTACCTGTTCACCACCTCCGAGCGCGATGAGTTTCTAAAGCTCGAACCCGCAGCCGCCAAATGGTTTCGCCGCTGGCTAGGAGCCGAAGAGTTTTTGAACGGCTTTGAGCGCTGGTGCCTCTGGCTCGGCGACTGCCCTCCTGCTGAACTGCGCGCCATGCCGCATGCAATGAAACGTGTGCAAGCCGTGAAACTTTCTCGTCAGAAGAGCAAGAGTCCACCCACGCAAAAGCTAGCGGATACGCCAACACGGTTTCATGTGGAAAACATGCCCGCCACACCATACTTAGTGCTACCAGAGACATCTTCTGAACGACGCAAGTTAATACCATTCGGCTTTGAACAGCCCACCACGCTATGCAGTAACGCGGTTAAGTTAGCACCGACAGCTAGTTTGCTTCACTTCGGCATCCTCTCCAGCACCATGCACATGGCCTGGGTTCGCACGACTTGCGGACGACTCAAAAGCGACTACCGCTACTCCAAAGACATCGTCTACAACAACTTCCCCTGGCCCACACCAGAAGAAAAACCAGCCAAGCCCGAAAAAAATAAAGCGCAAGCAGCTATAGAAACCGCAGCACAAGCCGTGCTCGACGCGCGCGCCCAATTCCCCGGCAGCTCGCTGGCCGACCTGTACGACCCGCTCACCATGCCGCCCGCCTTGGTCAAAGCGCACCAAAAACTGGACGCTGCCGTAGACGCCGCCTACGCGCAAGACGCGGTGCACTCCGGCAAAAAAGCCTACGCCACCGATGCCGAGCGCGTAGCCTACCTGTTTGAGCTGTACCAGCGCCTCACCAGCCTGCTGCCGACTGAAAAAACCAAGAAAAAACGCGCATAGTCCCTGTCAATAGGACATATGTAGCTATGAAAATAGTAGTATTTTGGAGTTGCCATGACACAAACCGATCCCACCACTGTGGCCGCAGCAGACCTGTCGTTGGGCACTGTGTTGATTCATGCGTTCCATGGTCCTGGTGTGCTGGTAGGACTTGATGCAGAGCGCGACAGATTGAGCGTATTACTGCGAGGCGACACCGTGCCCAAGGAATACGCATTGTCAGTCCAATCCATTTTCAAGCTGGAAGATGGCCGCTGGGTTGGGAAAGCACCGCTTACTGGTATGGGCAGTGCAGACGCTGCCCCTGCTGCAGCTACCTATCTCAGCGCTCCACCCGCTTTGCCTGCCACGGCGCATGGTGTATGGCCATTGATACAGCTTGGCGGGCTGGCGGGTGATGCAGATATACAGCAACTGATCGCGCAATTTCCCAACAAAACCATGCCCACTGGACGACAGCCACCTTTGGGCTGCTGGTTTAACCCTCAGTGGCAGTTTGACATGCAAGATCGCTATTTGCTGTGCGATTGGAGCAGTGATGTCGGCCAGACTGTAGCGCTGCGCATGCAGTTGGCTACCGATGCGCAAGGGCAGCGCAGCTTTGGCGTGCTGGCGATGCAGCCACTGCGCCATGGCGGCTACCAGGTAACGTGTGAGCTGGGGCATATTGCTGTGACGGATGGTGCTACTGAGGGTGTTGCCAAGTTGCTGTGGGGCGAGGCGCTGTTTTACGCGCACCTGTGCTGCTTTGATGAGCATGCACCCTATGTGCATGCGGGTGGACGTTATGACTGGCTGTTGTCGGGTATAGCGATGTCTATAGCGCCTGCGGACACCCGGCTCGTTAGTATGGAAAAACCAATACGGTGGGACGAAGTCAATGCCAAGCTGGATACGCCTATGCAGCTAGATGGCCAAGGGCAGTTCAATCTGGATGTGTCCCAACTGCGCTTTTTGATGCCGTCTGAAGACAACTCGCCGCTGGCGCAGTTTCGCGGGCAGGTGATGCAAGTTACGCCCTGCACCTTTGCGCCGCTGGTACAAGCCGTGTACGGCACCACTGGCTACATGCTGGAACTTGCGGTGTTGACCGATCTGCAAACAGATCGCCACATGCGTGTGCGGGTGGTGTGCCCAGCCAGTGTGTTGCCTGAAGACTGGCAACCTAAAGAGGGTGACTGGGTAACTGGCGATGTGTGGCTACAGGCTTGGCTGTGGATGGCTGAGATGGTACAACCCGTGGTGGTGAAAAAACCTGCCGCTGTAAAGCCCAAAAAACCTGCACGCAAGGTGCCCAAGGCATAGCGCAAGTGTTTTGGGCACAGATCACCTGCCAAATGCCCACGCAGTCTTTGTCAATAGGGCGTACGCAGCTATATATTTTATAGCTTTCACACTACGTTAGATGTGGGTGCGCCAATTTTCCAGTTGAATCCCCGGCACCCGTTGCAGCTCGCCGGTGTTGTCGCTTACCAAAATGCATTGGTGCGCCAGTGCAATGCCTGCGATCATCGAGTCGCGCTCACCGATGGTTTTGCCTTGGTTGGCCAAGGCGGCGTGCACTTGGCCGCCCAGTGCGGCGGCTTGCCGTGTCATGGGCATGATGCGAAAGCTGCTTAAAAAGTCCAGCGCGGCCTTGCTGGCTTTGGTGGGTACTTTGGCTTTTTCAGCCATCCGGAAAATCTCCCACACCGTGATGACGCTAACCGCCAGTGCGCGCTGACTGGAGCTGGCCATGCGCTGCTCAATCAATTGGTAGCCTTTGGCACGGTTGACGACGTGCAGCAGGACATTGGTGTCCAGCAAATACCGCTTCATTGCTGCGCAGCCAGCGCCTTGCGAAAGGCTTCCATCTTGGCCAGCATGTCGGTGCCCCACTTGGTGGGTTTAGCGGGCTTTACAGCCGATTTGGCTGGCTTGCTGGTGCTGGGCTTATGGGCCAGGCGGGGTGCTTTAACGGGAGTGGTAGTGGCGGGCATAAAGTTCTCCTCACACTGGTTACATCTACATGCGCAATGGGCTGCCATGCGGGCCGGGGTTGCAGTTTATCCATTGTAGGCGCTCTTGCTTCATGCGCCATCCACACTGACTGCCTGCAAGGGTTCACCATGGCAGTTTATGACTTGATTTTTGTATACAAATAGGGCTGTAGCCAATAAAATAATGCGTAAGCAGCTATCAAATCTATTGCAAAGCATTCCAGATAAAACTGCCCATAAGCCATACCACGGGGCCGATCAAACCCAGTAAAACCAGCCACGGCCAGCCCAGCGATAGGCCAAAGCTCAGGCCGGCTACCAGCAGCCAAAGGGCAAAACGCAGGGGCTTATGTTGCATGGGGTTCTCCTTACCAGGCATTGTAGCGATCATGCGTCAAAGCAAAATATGCCAAAAATGTCCGTAAGATGCACCCATGTGCAGCCACTACCAGTCTTACAAAGAGCCGCGCCAGTTTAAGCAGGCGTTTGGCGTTGCGCCGCCTGCAGGTGCCAAGCACGATGTGTGGCCGTGCTACAGCGCCGGCCTGGTGCGCCGCCATCCGCATGCAGGTGTAGGCGACGCTGCCGTGCCCGCGCGCGAGGCGCTGCTGGGCCTGTTTGGCCTGGTACCGCACTGGGCCACGGATGGCAAGATAGGCAGGCAAACCTATAACGCGCGCAGCGAGACGGTGCACGAGAAACCCAGTTTTAGGGACGCCTGGGCCAAAGCGCAGCACTGCATCGTGCCCGCAGAAGCGATTTATGAGCCCGACTGGCGCAGCGGCAAAGCGCAGGCCACGCGCATAGCCCGTGCCGACGGCCAGCCCCTGGGCATAGCAGGCCTGTGGGCCGCCTGGCGCGCACCCACGGGCGAGCTGGTGCACAGCTTTACCATGCTGACGCTGAACGCCGACGCACACCCGCTAATGCGCCAGTTTCACCGCCCCACCGATGAGAAGCGCATGGTCGCCATCCTGCCCGAGGCGCACTACGCCGACTGGCTAAACGCCCCCGCGCAGCATAGCCGGGACTGGTTGCAGCTGTACCCGGCAGAGTTGCTGGAGGCTACGGTGGCGCAGGCTGGAGCGGGTAGGGTGGCAAGTGAAGCTGCTGGAGGCTTGTTTTAAGGCGTTCGGTGGTTTGAAGGCGCTTTTTCAGTATTAAAAGTGCTTGTAGCCCAATAAAATATATCGTAAGCAGCTATCAAAAAAGTAGCGTATAAGTTTGCCTACAGCTCCACACCTTCGACAAAAAATTTCACCTTACGCACGCCCTGCCATTCATCGGCCTCTAGCCTGAAGGCCATCTTCACACGGGCGGGCAGCATGTCGGTGTGGCCAAACCAGATGGCGTCTACCGGCTGGCCTTGGTGTTTGAGTTTGAGGGACAGGTGCTTCTCGCCTACCAAACGCTGCGACACCACTTCCACCTCTTCGCAAAACACCGGCGGCGCGAAGCCTTGGCCCCAGACGGTTTGGTTGAGGGTGTCGGCGATGTCAGTGCGGCGGTATTCGGCCGGCAGCGGGCCGTCGGTTTCCAGGCGGCGCAGCAGGGTGGCTTTGTCTAGCCACTTCAACGCAACTTCTTGCAAGGCCGCCTCGAAGGTGTCAAAGTTTTCTTCTTCAATCGTGCAGCCCGCCGCCATGGCGTGGCCGCCAAAGCGCAGCAGCACGCCGGGGTGCTGCTTGGCGATGTAGTCCAGCGCGTCACGTAAATGAAAACCCGCTATGGAGCGACCCGAGCCTTTGAGCAAATGCTCTTGCCCTTCGGCCCCGCTGGGCGCGAAGACGAAAGTGGGGCGGTGCAGCTTGTCTTTGATGCGCGAGGCGACGATGCCCACCACGCCTTCGTGAAAGTCGGGGTCGAAGATAGCTACAGCGCTGGGCGGCTCCTCGGCTTCGTCAAACATGGTCTCGGCCGCTTGCTCGGCTTGCTCGCGCATACCGGCTTCGATGTCGCGCCGGGTGCGGTTGATGCTGTCGAGCATTTTGGCCAGCTCGTCGGCGCGGGCGGGGTCGTCGGTGAGCAGGCATTCGATGCCCAGACTCATGTCGTCCAGGCGGCCTGCGGCGTTGATGCGGGGGCCCAGGGCAAAGCCAAAGTCGAAGGTGCTGGCGAGTTCACGTTTGCGGCCTGCCGCTACGAATAGTGCAGCTATTCCCGCTGGAAAGGCTTGGGCTTTGAGGCGTTTGAGGCCTTGGGCGACGAGTCGGCGGTTGTTCGGATCGAGCTTGACGACGTCGGCTACGGTGCCCAGGGCGACGATGGGCAACAGCACATCGAGCTTGGGTTGTGTGGCTTGGTCGAAAATGCCGCGCGTTCGGAGTTCTGCTCTCAGGGCCAGCAGTACGTAAAACATCACACCTACGCCAGCTATCGACTTGCTCTCAAAGGTGCACGCAGGCTGGTTTGGGTTGACGATGACATCGGCATCGGGCAAAAACACGATGCCGTCTTTTTGCGCAGGCAAGTGGTGGTCAGTCACCAATACCTGCAGGCCGAGGGCTTTCGCCTTGGCTACGCCCTCGACGCTGGCAATGCCGTTGTCTACGGTGATCAGCACATCTGCGCCGCTGTCTTTCACGCGCTGCGAGATGGGCGCGGTGAGGCCGTAGCCGTCGATCACGCGGTCGGGCACGATGTAGCTGACGTGTTTGGCCCCCAGCAATTTCAGGCCGCGCAGGCCGACGGCGCAGGCGGTAGCGCCGTCGCAGTCGTAGTCGGCGACGATGCACAGCTTTTTGTTGGCAGCTATCGCATCGGCCAACAGCACGGCAGCGGCTGCGCAGCCCAGCAGGGTAGACGGGGCCAGCAGCTTGCCCAGGCCGTCGTCCAGCTCGTCTCTGCTGGCGACGCCGCGCGAGGCGTACAGGCGTGCCAGCAGGGGGTGCACGCCCGCTTCTTCCAGCGCCCAGGCGGCGCGAGGCGGGGTGTCCCGTACTATTAGTTTCATAGCTGCTCCCGCAATATTTTATTGGGCTGTTGTCCAAAAAGGCTTAAAAATCGTTTGCCCAGCGAGGGCATGTAGTTGCACCAGTGCTGGGCCGTGCGTTCACCGCACATGATCAAGTTCACTGGCTCGCCGCGCCATGCTTTAGCGCTCAGCTCTTTGATCAGCGTGTTGTCCAGTTGCTGCCAGGCACCACTCCAGTAGTCCCAGTTTTCATGCAATGCAGGCATGCGCAGATCGTCTGCCACGGTGATCTCGCGCTCTAGCCTGGGCTGGGTGCGCAAAGTGCCTGCGCCGCTGACCCAAAACGAGTTCACGGCCAGTTGCCCGGCGGCTTGCCTGCGGTCGTTGAGCGGGTGGGTATAGAGCAGCATTTGCATCTCGTTTTGCAAGCGGCGCAGCGGCGCGGCCTGTGCGCCCTCGCTCATCCAGGCGTTCACGTTGCGGCCCACCACGCGGTCTAGCGAGGCCGTGGCCAGGCCGTCAAACAGAGGGCTGTGCGCATACCAACGCGTGGGGCTGTCGTAGTGCAGGGCAATGCCGTCCTCGGCAAAATAGGGGCGCATGGCATTCAGCACGGCGCGCGAGTCTTCTTCGTTCAGGTTCAGCCCGTCGGGGTGCAGCATTTGCACTTGGTCGGTGCCCACATGCCAAAAGCAGGGCGTGATCTGCGCCCAAGCTTGGCCAGTGCGAAAACCGGTGTCCGCCGGGTGGGCAGACAAAGTGTGCGCCGCCCACGGCGTGCAGCCATCCGCCGTCCACAGTCCCAGCGCTTGCGCCAGCACCCGCTCATGCGGCGGGCTGAAGCTGTATTCATCGCCCACGTCTTGGCTGATCAAGGCCATGCGCTGCATCAGCTTGGTCAAGTGCGGCAGTTGCAGCGCGTCCCATGCCTGGGCGCACCCTGCGGAACCTACGGCGGCAAACGGGATCAATATCTGCATACACCCTCATTTTCAGGCATTATGATGAGGTTCAATAACGTGTGACAATAAAGCATATTTAAGAGAGAAAAATTTTGACTGCGGCTTTTACTTTGAAACTACATGGAGGCGAACTGAGCGAGTTACCACTTGATCGCTTAGCAGCCTACCTCAAAGAGTTTGCCTTAACGCTTGGTAAAGAAAATAGACCCGTGTTTTCTTCCATTGAGCCGGGCAGCGTGGTTTTGCGCGCGCAAATCCCAGATGCTTATGTTGGCAATGTTGAGCAGAGACTGCATGATGCGCAAAGCGGTAATACCCAATCTGGTGCTAGCAAGCATTTGCTAAATATTGAAGAGTTGATGTTACAAGACGGCATTACAAGGGCTGATCTATTGGGTGCAAAAAATCAAATCCTCGCAAGCCTGACGGCAGCGAACGAACCCATCCTTTATTCTGTTACTCAGGATGGAGAGGTTGAGGGAGAAATAACAGGTGTTGTAGGTGCTGATGATACTTTGCATATCTCTGTGCGTGAATGGAGCGGGCGCATCGTGAAAGTTTCGTGTAAAGATATTGGTATGGCTCTTGATATTGCGCAGCATTTGAGGCGGGGAGTACTTCGTTTAGCAGTTGAGGGTAAATGGGTTCGCACGGAGGAAACTTGGAAGCCTGATGCAAAGTTGTGTTACGTAAAAAATTTCGAGGTGCTTGAGCAGCTATCGGTAACGAGAGTCCTTTCAGACTTGAGAAATATTTCTGGTAATGGCTGGTCAACAGTCGCAAACCCAGAGGCTATCTGGCGCGACATACGCGGTATTGATCTTCAAGGTGCGCCATTGCAATGAGCAAAACCGCCTTGATATCGTCTGTAGCAATTGATAACAATGTGCTCGTAAATTGGGTAAGTGCTCCCGAAGCATCTTTGACTAAGTTGCGACTAGAGTACTTTTTTGAACGCATTGAGCAAAGTAAGCAAAGGCTAGTCATTCCCGCGCCGGTTGTAGCTGAATTTTTGGCGGTGGCTGAAGATGCGCGCTTTGAGTTTGTCAATAAATTAAGGCAATCTAGCTTTGTTATCGTCGCATCGTTCGATTTCCGTGCTGCTGTGGAGTGCAGCATACTGATTGCTGCAGCGCGCAATAGTGGTGACATTCGCTATGGTGGTGATTCTGCAAAACAAAAAATAAAAGTAGATGAGCAAATTGTCGCCATTGCACGAGTTAACCAGGCTAGTTTGATTATTTCCAACGACAATGATGTCAGAAAAATAGCAGGTCGCTTTAATATCGCTTCCAAGACAATTGAAGAGCTTGATTTACCGGAAAAATCAAAGCAGACCGATCTGGAATTTAACAAACATAGCTAGAGAAGAGACTCCCTCGGTAAACTGCCAATGAGAGCTTCAATGGTAAAAATTGTTTGAATTGTAGATTGATAATTATAAAACATTGTAGTGAAATTTTCGTGAAATTACCCTACGAACTCGAAGTGGGGCTGCGCTACACCCGGGCCGGGCGTTCCAGCAGCCGCAACGGCTTTATCAGCTTTATCTCTGGCGTGTC